>CAZMGG010000010.1:0-75961 GCA_964565715.1 uncultured candidatus Brocadiaceae bacterium
GTTGCGGCCCCAGACCTGCCAGACGCAGGTGAGGCCGGGCTTGACCGAGACGCGGCGGCGCTGCCACCAGGTGTAGTTGCGCACCTCGGAGGGCACCGGCGGCCGCGGGCCGACCAGGCTCATGTCGCCGATCAGCACGTTCCAGATCTGCGGCAGCTCGTCGAGGCTGAACTTGCGCATCAGCCGGCCGATCGGCGTCATGCGCGGGTCGTCGGGGATCTTGAAGGCCGGGCCGTCCTGGATGTTGCGGCTGAGGAGCTGCTCCTTCATCGCGTCGGCGCCGACGCACATGGTGCGGAACTTGACGCAGGTGAAGAGCTGGCCGCTGCGGCCGACGCGGGTCTGGCGGAAGAAGACCGGGCCGCGGCTGGTGAGCTTGACGGCGACGGCGCAGAGGACGAAGACCGGCAGCAGCGCCAGCAGGCCGATGGCGGCGCCGATCACGTCGATGACGCGCTTCACCAGGAGGGACAGCGAACGGTTGGGCAGGACGTGGAAGGCGAGGCCCGGCCGGTCGTGCATCCAGCCCATCGACACGCGCAGGTGCTCGAGGTCGAGGAAGGGCGGGAAGTACTGCACGCTCAGGCCGGCGTCGTCGCACAGCCGGAACACCCGGTGGATGTCGCCCATCAGGGCGCGGTCCGAGGGGCAGACCAGGACCAGGTCGGTCTGGTGCTGCGCGACCAGGCGCTCGATGTGGGTGAGCGCGCCGAGGTTCGGCAGGTGGGCGACGCTGGCCGGATCCTCGCCGGGGAAGGGCACGACGCCGACCAGGTCCATGGTGGCGCGGGCGTCGTCGCCGGTGGTGAGCGAACGCGCGCTGTCGCAGCAGCCGACCACGACGACGCGGGGCAGCAGGCCGCGGGCGGCGCCGAGCGGCGTGCGTACCAGCAGCAGGCGGGCCGCGACCAGCAGCGCGGCGGCGGCCAGCAGGGTGACCCAGGCGGCGTGGCCGGCGCCGCCGAGCAGCGACACGTCGACCAGGCCGGCGATGCCCCAGGTGATCGCCCAGGTCTCGAGGCCGTTGCCGATGGCCCTGCCGGCGCCGCGGCCGAACGGCGCGAGGTAGGTGCCGAGCCGATGGGCGACGGCGGTCCAGACCAGGCCGTAGAGGGCCGAGCGGCCGGCGGCGGCGAGGAACAGCTCGCCGGGCGAGGCGGTGGGCGGGCCTTCCCAGAGCCCGCTGAGGCTCAGGGCCGTGGCGATGCAGCCGAGGTCGACGACCAGGCTGGCGGCGCGGACGAGAGGACCCCTGACCATCTGGGAACGGACGAGACGAAGTTGGAACCGTGGTTGGCGAGCTACGGCCCGGCGCGCGCCGGAAGACCCACCCCGTGAGGAAGTGGCCCCATGGGATACCCGAAGCCCCCGGCTTTCTCTATCGGGGTTCGAGGGCTTCCGGGTGCAGTCGGCACAACGCCGTTTCCGGTCCGCGCGCATCGCCGTCGGGTGGAGCGAGTCTCGTTCTGGTGCGTGAAGCGCGCGGCCCGATGGCTGTGGAAGGCTGTCGACAGGCCTGGAGAACGTTCCACGCGGACTGCTGGCGCCGATGGCATGGGTCGCTCCCCGCGTCCCGGATCGTGGACAAGGCAGCCGTGCGGCGCCCAGGAACGGTTGGGCGCAATCGTGCTTCAGGCCAGCGCCAGACCCTCGTCACCGCGGGCGCCGGCGGCCAGCTGGCGGCGCACGGCGGCGCCGGGCACGAGGGTGAGCGAGGCGATCGCCGCCAGGGTGATGTACCAGAGCGCGGTGATCTGCTCGAAGTAGGAGACCGCGATGTAGTTGGCGCAGTGCATGAACATGGCGGTGCCCAGCGCCCAGACCGCGTACTTCACGTGGATCGGCACCGTTGGCGCGCGCATGCTGCGGGAGATGCCGGCGAAGGCGAACCAGAGCAGCAGCAGGAACGCGACCAGCCGCGCCAGCCCGCCGTAGACGCCCTCGGCGACGTACTGGTTGGTGACGTCGTGCAGCCCAGGTCCCCAGTGGGCGGTGGTCAGCGTGCCGAGCATCCACCACTCCGTGAAGCGGTTGAAGAACTCGTCGACCAGGTGGAAGCGGTGCCAGCCGGTGGAGCCGCCGACCACGTCGACCCGGGCCAGCAGGTGCCAGACCGGGTTCTTCATCAGGATGAAGTGCAGGACCAGCAGCCAGGCGACGGCGAGCCAGCGATACCAGCGCAGGGCGCCGCGGACCAGGAACAGGCCGCCGCCCATGACGCCGAACAGCACCGCCATCACCGGCGTGCTCGAGGCGCACAGCGCGACGATGCCGAGCGCGGCAATGGTGCCGAGGATGGGGATGCGCCAGCCCTGGCCGAGCCAGCCGCGCACCAGGTAGAGCGGGATCAGGCCGGCCCAGAAGCAGCCGGCCAGGATCGGGTGGGCGAAGGCGCCCTGGCAACGCAGGCGGCCGTCGCGGATGTCGGTGAACTCCGGCACGCCGCCGAAGATGTAGAACATGTTGCGCTGGGTGCGGTTCTCGAAGGCGAAGAACAGCAGCACCACGACGCCGAGCAGCGCGAACTGCATCGCCAGCCGGATCAGGTCCTCGTGGCTGCGCAGCAGGATGCGGAAGAAGAAGTAGATCGCCATGGCGTCCACCGCCGCGCCCATCCGGTTGACGAAGCCGGTCAGCGTGGCGGTGAGCACGGTGCCGAACAGCACGGCGGTGACGTTCCAGAGCACGAACGCCCGATCCAGGTGGTTCCAGAGCAGGGGACGCAGTTCGCGGCGCACCAGCAGCCGGGTCCACATCACCAGGATCAGCACCCGGATGAACGTGAAGTCGAGGGTGAACAGGATCACCCGCTGGCCGGCGGGGATGAAGCAGAGCAGCGTCACGAACGGGATCGCCGCCATCCGCCGCGGCAGCAGGATCGCCAGCACGGCGAGCACCGACAGCGCCGCCACGCCGATGGGATGCACGGCGGTGACGTTGCCGAAGTCCTCGCCGGCCATCGCCGGCAGGTCGGGGTCCTGGGGCAGCGGGTGGGGCAGCACGATCACGTCGTAGTCACCGGTCGGCGTTCCGGGGGCAGTGCCTTGAAACTACCTGCAGCCGGGTGTCCGGTGCCACCGGCGGTTCAGCCGCGCGGGGGGCACTGCCGATGAGATGGCGGGGCGCCTCGGTGTCGTCCCATCCGTTCGCCCGGCTCGCAGTCCCTTTCCCAGCCCCCAACACCATGCCGTCCTCCCTGGAAGCCAAGTCCGTGCCGTCCTGCTGGCTCCTGCTGCTGGCCCTGCTGCTCGCCGGCTGCTCCAGCGCGCCGCCGTTCGACGCCAAGGCCGTGGCCATGGAGTGGGCGAGCTACATGCAGCGCGACTACCCGCTGCGCCCCGGCGACAACCTGCTGATCCGTGTCGACCAGCTCGGCGCCGGACCGGAGAGCGTGCAGACCGTCGAGGTCTCGCCCACCGGCACCCTCGATCTGCGCGGCCTGGCCGGGCCGATCCAGGTCGGCGGCCGCACGGTGGGCTCGGCCCGCACCGCCATCGCCGAGGCCTACAAGAACCAGTTCGCCGATCCGCGGGTGAGCGTGACGCTGGTGGAGGCGGCGGTGCAGTCGATCTACGTGGCGGGCGAGGTGCGCGACGCCGGTGCGATCCCCTACCAGCCGGGGATGACTCTGACCCAGGCGATCGCCGCGGCGGGCAGCTTCCAGATCACGGTGAAGGAATCCGACATCCGCGTGCTGCGGGTGAGTCCCGACGGCACCCAGCGGACCTTCCGGGTCAACCTGTCGGACATCCTCTACGAGCAGTCGCCGGACTTCCTGCTGCTGCCCGGCGACGTCATCTACTGCCAGACGTCGGCGATCGCCGACGTCGGCAACTGGGTCGAACTGCACATCCGCCGGCTGCTGCCCTTCAGCCTCGGCGGTCCGGCGCTGGGCACGATCCGCTAGGCTCCCGGTCCGCCGTCCGGCGGCCCCGTCGACGATGACCCCGGTGAGCGAACCGCTGCGGTTGTGCATGGTGGTGCACAACTACTACGAGGGCGATGCCCGGGTGCGGCGCTACGCCGAGTCGCTGGCGGCGCTGGGCCACCGGGTCGAGGTGCTGGCCCTGCGGGCCGAGGGCAAGCCGGCCCGCGACGAGATCCGCGGCGTGGTGCTGCGGCGGCTGCCGCTCAGCCGGCGGCGCGGCGGCACGCTCTACTACCTGTTCGAGTACTGCTGGTTCACGCTGCTGTGCGCCTGGGTGCTGGCCGGGGCTGCCCTGCGCCGCCGCCACGACCTGATCCACGTCCACAACATGCCGGACTTCCTGGTGTTCGCGGCGCTGCTGCCGCGGTTGCTGGGGGTGCCGGTGGTGCTGGACGTGCACGACCTGATGCCAGAGGTCTACTGCAGCAAGTTCAAGGTCGGCACCGGCCATCCGGCGATCTGGCCGATCCGGCTGCAGGAATGGCTGTCGCATCGCTTCGCCAGCGCCGTGGTCTTCGCCACCGAGCAGTTCCGCGGCACGGCGGTGACCCGGGGCACCGTGCGGCCCGGACGGGCGATCGTCGCGATGAACGCCGCCGACACCGGCATCTTCGATCGCCGCCGGCACCCGTGGACCGGGCCGGCGGACCCCGCGCGGTTCACCATGCTCTACCTGGGCACGGTGTCGCACCGCCACGGCGTCGACCAGTGCGTGCGGGTGCTGCCGCTGGTGAAGGACCGCCTGCCGGGCGTGCGGCTGCTGCTGCACTGCAAGCTGGCCGAGGGCGAGGGCCGGCCGCTGCAGGAACTGCGGGAGCTGGCGGCGGCGCTGGGCGTGGCCGACCGGCTGGAGGTGGGGCCGGCGCTGCCGCTCACCGAAGTTCCCGCCGCCATGGCGCGGGCGTCGTGCGGCGTGTTCACTCCGCACCGCGACGTGCACATCGACATGGCCCTCTCCCTCAAGGTCCCCGAGTTCATCGCCATGGGCGTGCCGGTGGTGGCGGTGCGCACGCCGATCATGACGTCGCTGGTGCGCGAGGACGAGGTGCTGATGTTCGAGGACGGCGACCTGCAGGCCTTCGCCGACTGCCTCGTCCGGCTGCACACCGACCCCGCCGAGGCCCGGGCGATGACCGACCGCGCCCGGCGCTTCACCGAAGCCCACGCCTGGGAGCGCGAGTTCGCCGCCTACGCCGAACTGCTGGCGCGGCTGCTGGGCCGGCCGGTGGTGGCCGCGGCGCCGGCGGAGCAGCATGGCTGAGCCCGCGGCGCGGCGTTCGTCCTGGCCGGCCCGGCTCGGCGGGCTGCCGCTGCTGGTGCTCACGCCGCTGCTGGCGGCGGTGCTGGCCTGGCCGGTGCTGGTCCTGGTCCTGCTGGTGGACCTGCTCTGGTGGCCGCTGGCCCGGGCCCGCCGGCAGCGGATGGTGGCGCGCCCGCGCGACCTGGGCGGCGCCTCCATCGTCGTGGTGTCGTGGAACGGCCGGCACTTCCTGGAGAAGCTGCTGCCGACGCTGCGGGCGGCGACCCTGGAGCACGGCGGCGACCACGAGGTCATCGTCGTCGACAACGGCAGCAAGGATGGCTCGTGCGCCTGGCTCGCCGAGCACTGGCCGTGGGTGAAGGTGGTGGCGCTGCCGGAGAACCGCTTCTTCGTGCGCGGCAACATGGCCGGCGTGCAGGTCGCCAGCCGCGACGTGGTGGTGTTCCTCAACAACGACATGCAGGTGCGGCCGGGCTTCCTCGGGCCGCTGCTGGACGGCCTGCGCGACCCGCGGGTGTTCGGCGTCACCGCGCAGGTCTTCTTCACCGATCCGCACAAGCGCCGGGAGGAGACCGGCCGCACCCGCGGCGAACTGCGCGCCGGCGCTCTCAAGCTGGCCCACGAGCTGCCGAGCCGCGACGAGCTCGAACTGGACTTCGCGCCGGCGTTCTGGGCCGGCGGTGGCTCCTCGGCCTTCGACCGCCGCCTGTTCCTGGAACTGGGCGGCTTCGACACGCTCTACGACCCGTTCTACCTGGAGGACACCGGCCTCAGCTACCAGGCGTGGAAGCGGGGGTTCCTGGTGCTGTTCACCGGCCGCAGCCAGGTGCTGCACGAGCACCGCGGCACCAGCCGCAAGGTGTTCGGCGACGACCACGTCGACGGCATGATCCGGCGCAACCAGCACCTGTTCACCTGGCGGAACATCACCGACCCGGGGCTGCTGGCGGCGAACCTGCTGCTGCTGCCGCTGCACTGCGTCGCCCGGGCGGCGCGGCCCGGGCGCAGCCTGCAGAGCGGGCTGTGGTTCGAGCTGCGGGCGTTGCTGCGGGCCCTGCCGCGGCTGCCCGAGGCCCTGCGCAAGCGCTGCGCCGACCGGCGCTGGCTCGTGCGCACCGATCGCGAGGTGGCGGGAGCCGCCAACCCGGTGGTCGGCTGCCGGCGGCTCACCGGCGCGCCGCTGGGCCGGCTGCCGGCGCCGCGCCACGCCGCCTCGGTGGACGGCCTGCGGCTGCTGGTGCTGGCGGCGCGGCTGCCGCGGCGGCACTTCGACGGCAGCTGGGTCGTGTTCGAACGGCTGCGGCTGCTGGCGCAGCGGCACCGGGTGACCCTGTTCGCCTTCCTCGACGAACCCGCCGACGAGCGCCATGCCGAGCCGCTGCGGCAGGCCGGCATCGAGGTGATCACCGCGGTCCGTGAGCGCAACCCGCTGCCCGGCAACTGGCATGGGTTGCAGCCGCACCGGCTCTGGCGCGACTACGCGGCGCCGGCCATGCAACGGGCCGTGGTGCGGGCCCTGGAAGGCACCGACTACGACGTGGTGCAGGTCGAGTACATCGAGATGGCGCACCTGCTGGCCAGGGTGCCGGGCGCGATCCCGGCCGGCGTGCCGGTGGTCTACACCTGCCACGAGTCCCTGGCGCTGGCCGCCCGGCGGGAGCTGCGCCAGGCGAGGGGCCTGCGCGCGCGGCTGCCGGCGGCGCGGGCCTTCGCCGCGGCGCTGCGTCACGAACGGCGGCTGCTGCGGCGGATGGACCGGGTCGTCGCCCTCAGCACGGCGGACGCCGGGTGGCTGCGGGAATGGCAGCCGGACCTGCCGGTGGACGTCGTGCCGAGCGGCATCGATCCGGCGCCCTGGCGCAGAGACGGCGTCGCCGAGGCGCCGGCCACGATCCTGTTCGTCGGCTACTTCGGCCACGAGCCGAACGTCGATGCGGCGCTCTGGCTGCTCGGCGAGATCCTGCCGAGGGTGCGCGCCGCGCTGCCGGCGGTGACCGTCGAACTGGTCGGGCGCGCCGTGCCGCCGGTGCTGGAACAGGCCGTGGCCGGCAGCGGCGGCGCCGCCCGGCTGTGCGGCTTCGTGCCGGACCTGGCGGCGACGCTCGCCGCCGCCACGGTGGTGGCGATGCCGCTGCGGGCCGGCGGCGGCTTGCGCGGCAAGGTGCTGGAGGCCTGGGCCGCGGCACGGCCGGTGGTGGCGACGACGGTGGCGCTGGAGGGCATCGACGGCGAGCCCGGGCGGCACGCGCTGGTGGCCGACGACGCCGGTGCGTTCGCCGATGCACTGCTGCGCTGCCTCGGCGACGCGGCGCTGCGGCGACGCCTGGGCGAGGCCGGCGCCCGGCTGGTCGGCGACCGTCACTCGGCGGCGGCGATGGCCGCCGGCCACGAACGCGTCCTGCGCGACGCCCTGACCAAGAGCCGCCTGCGATGAAGGCGATCCTGCTGCTGACCACCGAGCTGGAGCCGGCCCGGGCCATGCTGGCCGAGTGGCGGGCGCGCGAGCCCGCGGCGCGCTGGACCGTGCTGGTGCGCGACGAGCACCGGGCGCCGCTGCAGGCGGCACTGGCCGGCTGCGAGGTGCGGCGCGACAAGCCCGCCGGCTCGGCGGCCGCCTTCGTCAAGGCCATCCGTGCCGAGCGCTTCGATCTGCTGGTGGTGGCCTGGCACGGCGGCGAGCGACGGCAGCCCCTGCGGCTGGTGGCGCCGCTGCTCGGCGCCAGACGCGCGGTGGCAACGGACGAACGCGGCCGCACGATCGATCTGCGACCGTGGCGGCCGTTCGGCGTGTTGCGTCACGGCGCACGCCGCCTCGCGGCGATGAAGGCGCGGCGGGCGGCCGTGCTGGGCTGCGCCGCGTACCGGTCCACCGTCGGCTGGCTGCTGGGCGGGTCGTGGCTCGCCGTCAGCTTCCTCTGCGCCGTGCTGCGGCGTCGGCCGCGGCGGCCGACGGCGGGCGCCGACGCGTTGGGTGCGGTGGCGCGGGATCGCCCACCGGGCTAACGTCGCCCGCGTGTCCCGCCCGATCGCCGAAGCCCTGCAGGATCCCGTCGACCAGACCACCGCCACCACCGCCGCGGGGATCTCGTGGATCCAGTACGCGCAGACGCGGGTGCGCTTCATGGAACGGTGGCCGTCGATCTGGAGCCTGGCGCTCGTCCGCACCCACTTCGATCTGCCGCGGCGGCACCTGGCCCGGGTCGGCAGCGCGCTGGACGTCGGCGCCACCGAACGGGTGCACGAGGGCACCATCCGCGCCGCCTGGCCCGGCGTCGACTACCGCAGCTTCGACCTCGACCGCAGCAACCGGCACGACTACCACGACTTCGCCGCCATCGACCGCCAGTTCGACCTGGTGATCTGCCTCGAGGTCCTCGAGCACGTGCCGCCGGCGACGTCCCTGGAGATCGCCCGGCAGTGTGTGCAGGCCTGCCGACCCGGTGGTCACGTGCTGCTCAGCACGCCGAACGTGCACACCCCCGGCATGCAGGAGGAGTTCACCCACCACACCGCGTTCAACCACGCCGACCTGGCGGCGGTGGCGGCGTGGAGTGGCCTCGAGGTGGTCGATGCGGTGCGCGTCTACCACGCCCGCGGCTTCCGTCGCGTCCTGCACGCGACCCTGGCGCAGCCGCTGCACCGCCTGCTGAACGTCGACTACGCCGAGTCGGTGGCGGTGCTGGCCCGCCGGCCCGGCTGAACGCGCGCTTCTGCGCCGGCGCCGCCATCCTAGAATGCGCCGCCACATGAAGGTCATCAGCATCGGCGGCGGCCCCGGCGGGCTCTACGCGGCGCTCCTCCTGAAGAAGGCCCTGCCGGACGCGGTGGTCGACGTCTACGAGCAGAACCGGCCCGACGACACCTTCGGCTGGGGCGTGGTGTTCTCCGACGAGACCATGGAGAACTTCGAGGCCGCCGACGCCGAGAGCCTGGCCATGATCCGGCAGCGGTTCGCCCGCTGGACCGACATCGACACCTGGTATCGGGGCGAGCGGATCCGCAGCACCGGCCACGGCTTCTGCGGGCTGAGCCGGATGCGGCTCCTGCAGATCCTGCACGACCGCTGCCGCGCCGTCGGCGTCGGTCTGCACTTCCAGCAGGCGATCGATCTGGCGACGGCCCGCGGCGCCGACCTGGTGATCGCCGCCGACGGCGTCAACAGCCGGGTGCGCGAGCAGCTCGCCGGGCACTTCCAGCCCGAACTGGACTGGCGGCGGTGCAAGTTCGCCTGGTTCGGCACCGACCTCGAGATGGAGGCCTTCACCTTCGTGTTCCAACCCACCGAATGGGGGCTGTTCCAGGTGCACGCCTACCCGTTCGAGCCCGGCCGCGGCACCTGGATCGTCGAGTGCCACGAGGACGTCTGGCGCCGGGCCGGCCTGGCGGGCCAGGACGAGGCGCAGAGCGCCGCGTTCTGCCGCGAGCTGTTCGCCGAGCGGCTCGGCGGCCACCGGCTGCTGACCAACAAGTCGGTTTGGCGCACGTTTCCGACGGTGCGCTGCCAGAACTGGCACCACGACAACGTCGTGCTGCTCGGCGACGCGGCCCACACGGCGCACTTCTCGATCGGGTCGGGCACCAAGCTGGCGATGGAGGACTCCATCGCGCTGGCGGCGGCGGTGGCGGCCAGCCCCGACGACGTGCCGGCGGCCCTGCGCGCCTACCAGCAGGCCCGCATCGACATCGTGCAGCGCACCCAGCACGCCGCGCAGACCAGCCTGGAATGGTTCGAGAACAGCGCCCGCTACCAGGACCAGAGCCCGCTGCGCTTCACCTTCAACCTGATGACGCGCAGCAAGCGCATCACCTGGGACAACCTGCAGCTGCGGGATCCGGCCCTGGTGGAGGGGGTGGCGCGGGCGACGGCGGCGGAGGAGGCGCCGGCGGGGGGCGCTCCCGCCACCGCCGATGGTACGCCGGTGCCCCCGGCCTTCCTGCCCCTGCACCTGCGCGGTCTCACGCTGCACAACCGGATCGTCGTCTCGCCGATGTGTCAGTACAGCGCGCGGCAGGGCGTGGTGAACGACTGGCACCTGGTGCACCTCGGCAGCCGGGCCGTCGGCGGCGCCGGGCTGGTGATCGCCGAGATGACCGACGTCTGCGCCGACGGGCGCATCACCGAGGGCTGTGCCGGCCTGTGGGACGACACCCACGTCGTGGCCTGGCGCCGCATCGTCGAGTTCGTGCACCAGCACTCGTCGGCCAAGATCGGCGTGCAGCTCGCCCACGCCGGCCGCAAGGGTTCCGTCGAACACCCCTGGAGCGGCCGCGACGTGCCGCTGCGGAAGGGCGGCTGGCCGACCCTGGCGCCGTCGGCGCTGCCGTTCGAGCCGGGCTGGCCCGCGCCGAAGGCGATGGATCGCGGCGACATGGACCAGGTGCGGGAGGCGTTCGTCCGGTCGGCGGAGCTGGCCGACGAGTGCGGCTTCGATCTGGTCGAACTGCACCTGGCCCACGGCTACCTGCTGTCGAGCTTCCTGTCGCCGCTCAGCAACCGCCGCGAGGACGGCTACGGCGGCTCGCTGGAGAACCGCGCCCGCTATCCGCTGGAGGTGTTCATGGCGGTGCGGTCGGCCTGGCCGGACAAGCCGCTGGCGGTGCGCATCTCCGCCACCGACTGGCTCGACGAGCAGGGCGGCTTCACCGTCGAGGAGGCGGTGCAGGTGGCGACCTGGCTGCGCGACTGCGGCTGCGACCTGATCGACGTGTCGTCGGCGGGCAACTCGCCGGATTCGCGGCCGGTCTACGGCCGCATGTATCAGGTGCCGTTCGCCGAGCGCATCCGCCACGCCACCGGCATGCCGGTGATGGCGGTGGGCGCGATCTTCGGCGCCGACCACGTCAACACGATCGTCGCCGCCGGCCGCGCCGACCTCTGTGCGATCGCCCGTGCGCATCTCGCCGACCCGCACCTGTCGCTGCGCGCGGCGCAACGCTACGGCGTGCCGCAGCCGTGGCCCGACCAGTACCTGGCGGCCCGGCGCTGACGGCTCGCGGTTGCGCCCGGCCGCCACGCAGCAAGCGCCGTGCCCGTGGAGCGCGGGCTTTCCGAGCCGCGGGGCTGGCGCGGCATGGGCCAAAGGGCTGAATTCGGGCCTTCGGCGCGACGGCACGCTCGCCCCGGGTCGTGCTCGCGCCCACGGAGACCGCCATGGCAACCATGCTCCGCTTCGCCTTGCGTGCCCTCTCTCTCGGCCTTTCGGCCACCCTCCTCGTCCCGCTCGCCGCGCAGACCGCACCGTTCGCCGGTCACTGGGAGGCCTGCGCGCTGCGCTCGGGCCTGCACACCAACCCCAGTCCGGTCGAAGGCGTGGTCTGGCGCGACTTCGTCGTGGCCTCGCCGGGCACGCCCTGGGTGCGCCTCTACTTCGCGCGGGCCACGCTGCCGGCGGGCAGCTTCCTGCGCATGGTGTCGCTGCGCGACGGCGACGTGATGACCATGCAGCAGCAGCACCTCGAGGAGTGGACCTACAGCAGCGCCTACTTCAACGGCAACGCCGTGCTGGTCGAACTGGTGGCCGGTCCCAACACGGCGGGCAACGAGGTCGAGATCGTCAAGGTGATGGCAGGCGACCCGCCGACGGCCACGCAGGACCCGGAGTCGATCTGCGGCGCCAACGACTCGCGCGCGCCGTCGCTGGACGCGCGGGTGGGGCGCATCAGTCCCAGCGGCTGCACCGGCTGGATCATCAACGTGCCGGCCAACGGCGTCGACAAGTGCCACCTGTCGGCGGGGCACTGCGCGGTCGCCGGCCAGGTCCTGCAGTTCAACGTGCCCGGCTCGGCGGCCAACTGCGGCCTCAATCATCCGCCGGCGTCGCGCCAGTTCGCCATCGATCTCGCCGGGTCGCGTTCCGCCAACCTCGGCGTCGGCAACGACTGGTGGGTGTTCCGCTGCTTCCGCAACCCGACCACCGGGCTCACCACCTTCCAGACCCAGGGCCAGGCCTTCACCCTGGCCAACGCGATGCCGGCCTTGAACACGACGGTGCGCGTCACGGGCTACGGCCTGGACGGCACCGACGGCAACAACGCCGGCGGCGCCAACGCCAGTTGCCGGTGCACCGCGGCCAACAACACCGGACGGCGCAACCAGACCCAGCAGACCGACACCGGCCCGGTGACCGGACTGCCCGCCAACGCCGTGAACCATCAGGTCGACACCTGCGGTGGCAACTCGGGCTCGCCGGTGTTCCTCACCAGCAACGGCCAGGCCATCGCCATCCACACCCACGGCGGCTGCGGCAACCCGGTGGCAGGTACCGCCAACTCCGGCACCCGCATCACCCACGCCAACCTGCAGGCGGCGATCGCCGTGGTCTGCGATCCGCAGTGTCGCAGCGATGATTGCGTCGCCGCGGTGCCGCTCTACGTCGGCCTGAACGGCATCTTCAGCAACCGCGGTGCCAACCAGTCGCCGCCGGCCTGGACCTGCGGGGCCGGCACCATCAAGGACTGCTGGTACGTCTACACCGCCACCTGCACCGGGCCGGTCACCTTCCACACGTGCACCGCCAACCGGGTCCTGGACACCGTGATGCGCATCCACCAGGGGCAGTGCGGCGGCCCGCTGCTCGGCTGCAACGACGACGCCTGCGGTCTCGGCTCTCGCCTCACCGTGAACCTCACCCAGGGCCAGCGCTACTTCATCGCCGTGGGCGGCTACAACGGCGCCGAGGGCGACTACGAGATCAGCGTCGAGGTCGGCCAGGGGGCCGGCAACATCG
The DNA here is from genome assembly GCA_964565715.1 of uncultured candidatus Brocadiaceae bacterium. GTDB lineage: Bacteria > Planctomycetota > UBA1135 > UBA1135 > UBA2386 > CAZMGG01. Next base: position 12,917 of record CAZMGG010000010.1, read on the forward strand.
TCCCCAACCAGCTCGGCTGCGGCGCCACCGCCATCACCGTGACCGGCGTGCCCCGCATCGGCGGCACCCTGGTCACCAACGTCTACCACACCAGCAGCCACAGCTCGGGCGGCGACCCGCTGCCGTTCATCGGCCTCGGCTTCGGTCCGGACCGCCAGTTCTGCGGCTGCACGGTGTTCGGCAACTGGCAGGCGCAGATCTTCGGCAGCACCCACACCCTGATGGTGCCCTGCAACGCCAGCTACATCGGCGTGCAGGTCAAGATCCAGGGCGCGTTCCTCAACGGCATCGGCGGCTGCTCCGATCCGCCGGTCTCGTTCACCAACGGCGTCACCGTGACGATCGGCTAGGCGTGCGGCGCGGCCGGGCCTACACTCGGCCGCCCCGACATGACGCGCACCCTGCTCGTGACGATCGCCGCCGCCGGCCTGCTGCCGGCGGCGGCACCCCAGGATCCGGCCAAGGCCCCGGCGCCCGCCCAGAAGGGCTTCGAGCGCTACCAGGAGAAGGTGCCCGGTACCGCCGAGCAGCTCGAGCTGCTGCCGATCCCCGGCGGCACGTTCACCATGGGCAGCCCCGCCACCGAGAAGGGCCGCGGCGACGACGAGGGGCCGCAGGTGCAGGTCACCGTCGAGCCGTTCTGGATGGCGAAGACCGAGATCACCTGGCTGCAGTACGACGGCTTCAACCTCGACGAGGACTGGCCGATGGGCAAGAAGCCCGACGGCATGACCCGGCCGACGCCGCCCTACACCGACATGACGTTCGGCATGGGCCGGGACCGCCATCCGGCGATCTGCATGACCCAGGAGGCGGCGCGCCACTACTGCGCCTGGCTCAGCAGGAAGACCGGCCGCTTCTACCGCCTGCCGACCGAGGCCGAGTGGGAGTGGGCCTGCCGCGCCGGCGCCGCCACGGCCTACGGCTTCGGCGACGATCCCGCCCGCCTCGACGAGTTCGCCTGGAGTGCCGCCAACAGCGAGAACAAGTACCACGAGGTCGGCCTGAAGAAGCCCAACGCCTGGGGTCTGCACGACATGCACGGCAACGTCGCCGAGTGGTGCCTCGACGAATACCTGGCGGATGCCTACGCCGCCGAGCGCGGCGCCGGGCCGCGCGTCCATCCCTTCTTCGTGCCGACCAAGGCCTACCCGCACGTGGTGCGCGGCGGCTCCTGGCAGGACCTGTCGGCGCTGCTGCGCTCCGCCGCCCGCCGCGGTTCCGTGCTGGCTTGGAAGGCCCGCGATCCGCAGATCCCGAAGAGCCGCTGGTACCTCACCGACGCGCCGTTCGTCGGTTTCCGCGTGGTGCGGCCCCTGCGCGAGCCGAGCGCCGAGGAGAAGCAGCGCCACCAGGGCTTCTGAAGCCGCCGTCCAGTCCCCCCTGCCCCCGTCACTCCCATGCCCAAGTCCTCGCGCCGCACGTTCCTCAAGCAGGCCTCCGCCGCCGCCGCCGCACCCATGCTGTCCGTGCCAGGGGTGCACATCGGCGGCACCGACGAGGTGAAGGTCGGCCTGATCGGCTGCGGCGGCCGCGGTTCGGGCGCCGCCAACCAGGCGATCCACACCAAGGGGCCGGTGCGGCTGGTGGCGATGGCCGACGCGTTCCAGGACCGCCTGCAGGGCAGCCTCGCCGGCCTGCGCGAGGCCACCGAGGGCGACGACGCCACCCGCGGCCGCGTCGACGTCGGCGGCGACCAGCAGTTCGTCGGCGTCGACGCCTGGCGCAAGGTGCTCGACAGCAACGTCGACGTGGTGATCCTGGCCACGCCGCCGCACTTCCGCCCGGCGATGTTCGAGGCCGCCGTGCAGGCCGGCAAGCACGTGTTCCTGGAGAAGCCGTGCGCGGTCGACGGCCCCGGCGTGCGTCAGGTGCTGACCGCGGCCCAGGCCGCCCGGGAAAAGAAGCTGTCGGTGGTGTCGGGCCTGCAGCGGCACCATCAGCAGACCTACCTGGCGGCGATGGAACGGATCCACGGCGGCGCCCTGGGCCGGATCCTGTTCGCCCGCTGTTCCTGGAACATGGGCGGGCTCTGGATGAACCCGCGCAAGCCCGAGTGGAGCGACATGGAGTGGCAGCTCCGCAACTGGCTCTACTTCACCTGGCTGTCCGGCGATCACATCGTCGAGCAGCACGTCCACAACCTCGACGTGATCAACTGGGCCCTGCAGGCCCATCCGCTGCGCTGCCGCGGCATGGGCGGCCGCCAGGTGCGCACCGACCCGGCCTACGGCCACATCTTCGACCACCACGCGGTGCAGTACGAGTACCCGGGCGGCGTCTGGCTGTTCTCCGAGTGCCGGCAGATCGACGGCTGCGCCAACGACGTCAGCGAGCACCTCTACGGCGCCGACGGCGAGGCCCACCTCGGCGGCCGGCCGGAGATCACCGGCCGCAACGCCTGGAAGTTCGAGGGCCAGGGCAACGACCCCTACCAGGCCGAGCACGACGACCTGTTCGCCAGCATCCGCGCGGGTGCGGCGGTGAACGAGGGCCGGATGGTCGCCGAGAGCACGCTCACCGCCATCATGGGGCGGATGGCGACCTACACCGGCCAGACCGTGACCTGGGAGGACGCGCTGACCTCCGAGGAACGGCTCGGCCCGGACAGCTACGAGTTCGGCCCGCTGCCGGTGGATCCGGTGCCGATGCCTGGGCGCAGGAAGCCGAAGGACGGCTAGCAGGCCGGCCGGCGCGGTGTGCCAATCGGCGCTGCGTGGGCCGCGGCCAGTTCCAGCAGCCGGCGGTGCACCGCGTCGATGGTCGCATCCAGCGTCGAGGTGCCGGCGGTGAGCCCGACCACGGCGCGGCCGCGCACGAACGCCGCGTCCAGCTCGCCGGCGTTCTCGACCTGGCAGGCCGGCACGCCGCCGTCCCGGGCCAGCGCGGTGAGCCGGCCGGTGTTGTTCGAGTTGCGGCCGCCGACCACCACCAGGGCGTCGATCCGCGGCAGCAGGTCGCGCAGCGCCGCCACCCGCGCCTTGGTGGGGGAGCAGATGCTGTCGGCGAACGCGACGTCGGCGTGCGGGTTCTGGGTCCGGATCGCCGCCAGCAGCCGTTCCGCCGTGGCCTCCTCGGTGGTGGTCTGGCAGACCACGCCGAGCCGCGGCTCGGCCCAGCGCCGCACGTCGGCGATCGTGTGCACGACGATCGGGTCCCGCAGGTCCTCGACGATGCCCTGCACCTCGACGTGACCGGGCCGGCCCAGCACCACGACGCGGCGGCCGTCCTGCTGCAGGCGCTGCGCCAGCTCGTGGGCCTTGTGCACCAGCGGGCAGGTGGTGTCCAGCAGTTCCTTGCCCGCCGCCCGCAGCCGGGCCCGTTCCCGCTCGCTGATGCCGTGCGCCGTGATCAGCACCGCCGGCGTGTCCGGGATCGCCCGGCCCGTCTCGGCGACCTGGCGGAAACCGCGGCGGTCGAGGTCGCGCAGGACCTCCTGGTTGTGCACCAGTTCGCCGTGCACCGTGACCCGGCCCGGCGCCGGGATCGCCGCCATCGCCTGCAGGGCGTCGCGCACCCCGAAGCACATGCCCATCGCGTCGGCGCGCAGCACGATCATGCGGTCCTCATCGGTTACTTGGCATTGCAAAGTGAAGGCGCAGGGCGGTTCCCGTTGGATCCGGCCGGGCGGCTCACGCCGGCGAGAAGCCCTCGGGCAGGCCCTGGCGGCCGGCGGTGCGGCCGGCCCGGCGCGTGGCGGCCTGGGCGTCGGCGACCACCGACTCCAGCACGGCCACGTAGTCGAGGAAGCGCCGGCGGCCCGGTTTGGTCAGCCGGCACAGGGTCTGCGGCCGCTTGCCGTTGTAGCCCTTCAGGATCTCCACCAGCCCGGCGTCCTCCAGCACCGCCAGGTGGCGGTTGAGGTTGCCGTCGGTGAGCTGGCAGAGGTCCTTGAGGTCGCCGAACGGGAGGCCCTCGGGGCGGGCGGCCAGCGACGTCAGCAGGCCCAGCCGCGCCTTCTCGTGCATGACGCGGTCGAGACCCTCGTAGCTGTAGCGACCTTCGCGGTCGGGGATCGGATCGGGCTTCCTGGTGCTCATGGCGTGCGCTCCGCGGGATCTTGTGCGTTCTCCTGGTCGGCCGCCGGACGCTCCAGCGACCACCACAGCATTGCGGCCAGGGCGCCCTGGCCCACGGCGAACGGCGCGCCCATGGCCCAGGCGGCGGTGGCCGCCTCCTGCCGCAGCAGCACGGCGCCGCCGCACAGCAGGTAGCCGAGACCGAGCAGCGGCGTGCCCCGCGGCAGCAGGCCGGCGGCCGCCAGCAGGCCGAGCCCGAACAGGATCTGCCACACGCCCGGCAGCAGCCACAGCAGCTCGATGCGGGCGGCGAGCACGAAGGCGGTGACCAGGGCGCCGGCCAGCACGCAGGGCGCGAACTGCACCACCGCCGAACGCATGTTCTCGGCGTCGATCGCCGAACGGCCGGCGCGGGTGCGGGCGGCCATGGTCAGCGCCGCCGCCAGGGCGGAGATCGCCGCGGCGCCGGTCCACAGCAGCAGGTAGAGCCGCGGCTGCTGCGCCGGGTCCGCGATGCAGGCCGCCTGGGTGAGCGCCGCGCCCACCGCCAGGGCGCCGGAGAAGGCCACCGGCAGGGCCCGCAGGCCGCGCAGCCGTTCGGTGCGGGCGAGCTGGCTCTTGATGGTCGTGATCTGGTCGAGGGCGTCGCGCAGTTCCATGGAGCGCCTTACTTTGAGTGGCAAAGTAGATGCCGCCGGCCGCCTGTCAAGGGGCGCCCTGGTTCTGCCTAGCGCAGCTTCTCGAACTCGTCGCCGGGGGTCCAGGTCGGCGCCTCGGCGGCGCTGGCCACCCGCAGCAGGCACTCCAGGATCAGCCGGGTGTCCTCGACGGCGCCGTGCAGGTTCCACCATGCCGCGATCTCGTCGGTGGGCTGGTGATAGTGGACGGCGGTGTAGCTGCTCTTCATCCGCCGCCGGTCCTCGGGCCGGTCGAGGAAGTCGGAGCCCGCCTTGAAGTAGGCCGACGGCACGCCGATCCGCGCGAAGTTGAAGTGATCGCTGCGGTAGAACAGGCCGAGGTCCGGGTTGCTGTCGGCGGTGACCCTGCGGCCGCGGCCGCGGGCGGCGGCCTCCACCACCTGCAGCAGGCTGTTCTTGCCGTGGCCGATCAGCTCGACGTCCTCGGTCGGACCCCAGATGTTGACGCCGTCGATGTTGAAGTTGGCGACGATGGCGCGCTTGGGGAACGTCGGGTTGCGCGAGTAGTGCTCGGAGCCGAGCAGGCCCGACTCCTCGGCGGTGACCGCGGCGAACAGCAGCGTGCGGCGGGGCCGCGCCGGCAGGGCGCCGCAGGCCCGCGCCACCGCCAGCATCGCGGCGGTGCCCGAGGCGTTGTCGAGGGCGCCGTTGTAGATGTCGTCCTCGCCGCGCGGCTTGCCGCGGCCGAGGTGGTCGAAGTGGGCGGTGATCACCACCACCTGTTCCTTCAGGTCCGGATCGGCGCCGGTGAGCTTGCCGAGCACGTTGGCCGACTGCAGCTCGCGCACGGTGTTCTGCGTGCCCAGCGACACCTTCACGCCGAGCGGCACCGGCGCGAACTCGCGGGTCTCGGCCGTCGCCCGCAGGGCGTCGAGATCGTGGCCACCGAGCGCGCACAGCTTGCGGGCGGCGTCCTCGCTGCACCACGACCGGATCGCCAGGGTCGGCTCCGCCGGGTCGAACGGCAGCCAGAACTGCTCGCGGCCGTGGCCGGCCTGGATCACGTGGAACGGATAGCCGGCGCTGGGCGAGGTGTGGATGACGATGGCGCCGACGGCGCCGCGGCGGGCGGCCTCCTCGTACTTGTAGGACCAGCGGCCGTAGTAGAGCCGGGTCTTGCCGGCGAACAGCTCCGGGTCGTCCGCCGGATCGTTGTTCATCACCAGCAGCACCTTGCCCTTCAGGTCCTGGCCCTTGAAGTCGTCCCAGCGCTGCTCCGGCGCGTCGATGCCGTAGCCGACGAACACCAGCTCGGCGTCGGTCCACGCCGTCGCCGCGTCGGGCCGCGCCGCGAACGCGGTGTAGTCGTCGGGCGCGGTGAACGCGGCCTCGCCGCCCTGGCCGCTCGCGCGCAGCGGCGTCGTCACCTCGGCGGTGATGCCGAGGATCGGCACCGCCTGCTCCCAGGAGCCGTCGGGGCCGGCGGGCTCGAGGCCGGCCAGCTGCATCTGGGTCTGGATGTAGCGCCGCGCCAGCAGGTCGCCGCGGGTGCCGACACCGCGCCCTTCCAGCAGGTCGTCCGACAGGAAGCGGATGCCCGCCTCCAGGGCGTCCTTGCTGATCAGGTGCTCGACGGTGGCGGCGGGGTTCTGGGCCGCGAGCAGGCCGGTGCCGGCCAGGATCACGGACGGGAGCAGGGTGCGGGTCGGGGCCATGGCGGGCCACGAATACGGGGCGCGGCCGCCGCTGGCGAGCGTTCCCGGCCTCAGATCCGCAGCAGCGGCGTCAGGTCGGCGCCGGTGGCGAGTTCCTGCGGCTGCTCGCCGCGCTTGAACAGCCGCGCGCCGGTGGTTCCCTCCAGGCGGGCCTTGTCGCGCTGCACGGTGACCCAGGCGCCCTCCCGCAGCCCCAGCACCGGCGTCGGATCCTCCTCGTGGAACTGGCGGATCCGTTCCTCACGGGTCTCGCCCATGTGCCGGCTGCCCGGGTCCGGGTCCAGGTAGTGCGGGTTGATCTGGAACGGCACCAGCCCCATGGCGGTGAACGTCGCCGGCTGCACGATCGGCATGTCGTTGGTCGTGCGGATCGAGCGCGTGGCGACGTTGGTGCCCGCCGAACTGCCGATGTAGCGCATCCCGCCCATGGCGCGGGCGGCGATCGCCGCGGCCGCGCCGGTCCGCTGCAGATGGTCGAGCAGGCGGAAGGTGTTGCCGCCGCCGACGAACACCGCCTCGGCGTCGCCGATCGCCGCCAGCGGGTGCCCCTGGCGGTGGATCGAGCGCAGTTCGATGCCGAGGTCGCTGAATGCCGGCCGCACCTTTTTCTCGTAGGCATCGTGGTCCTGCAGCGCCCACGGCACGAACAGCACGCCGTCGACGCCCTGCAGGAAGCGGGCGAGCTCCTCCTTGACGTGCTCGAAGAAGCCCTGCCCGTGCATGGTGGAGTTCGAGATGAGGAGGAGGCTGCGCATGCCGGGATGGTATTCCCCGGTTGCGACCGATGGCATGGGCGGCGGCCGGGCGGCCACGGCCGGGGCGGCCCTGGGGTTCGAAGAGGCCGCCATGCGCCGACGTCGATGGCTGTCCCGGGTGTTGCCGGCGGGCGCTGCCCTGGCGGCGTTGCTGCTGCTCGGCGTGGTGCAGACCGGCGCCCGGGCCGACGCCAGCTGGCAGGAGCTGCGGCACTGGGTGGCCGCCGAGCAGGCGGCCTACGCGGCCCGATCCTGGCAGCGGCCGGTGCTGTGGGGCGAGGGCGCCGGCGGCGACGCGTTCGCCGCCTACGCCGAGGCCCTGGCCGTGGCCGCGGCGCAACGCCGCGACCAGAAGGACCTGATCCCGCTGCTGCACACCCCGGCCAAGGTCACCGCCGAGCGGCGGGCGGAGCTGCTGGCGGCGTGGGCGCCGGCGGTGGCGGCGCTGCAGCGCGGCGCCCGCTGCGCCGCGGCCCGGCCGCCGGCGGACCCGCGCGACGGCTTCGCGGCGCACACCCAGAACCTGCTGGACGCGCGCTGGGTGGTGAACGTCGCCATGCTGCAGGCCCGCGACCGCCTGGCTGTGGGCGACGGCCACGGCGCCGTGACCCTGATGCTGGACGCGGCCACGTTCGGCGCCGACCACCTGCGCTCGCCGCTGCTGATCGACCAGATGATCGGCGTGGCGATGGTGGCGATCGCGACCACGGAGGTGTGGACCGACGAACGGCTGCGGGCGCTCGGGCCCCAGGACCTGCGGCTGCTCGGCGAGGGGCTGCAGCGCCTGGACGCGCAGCTGCCGGTGATCCTGCCCTACGACGGCGAACTCCTGTTCCTCGGCTCGCACTTCGCGCGTTGGATCGACTCGGGCAGCCCGGCGAGCCTCGACGGCTGGGCCCTGCCGTCGGCCTGGCGCTACGGCTTCTCCACGCGGTGGATGCTGGCGGATGCGTTCCTCGTGCAGCGCGGCATGGCCCGGGCGATCCGTGACGCCGATGCCGGCTGGATCGGCCGGCGCGCGCTGTGGGCGGAACTCGCCGCGCGGGCGGCGTCGTCGTCGAATCCGGTCGTGCAGCAGACCATGCCCAACCTGGAGGCCGCCGAACGCAACCTGCGCGAGGTGGTGACGCAGGTGCGGCTGCTGCGGCTGGCGGTGGCGTTCCAGCGCGGCGAGGCGCTGCCGGAGCTGGCGGACCCGTTGGGCGAGGGGCCGCTGACGGCGCAGCGGAGCGCCGACGACGCCGAGGTCGTGCTGCAGAGCCAGGGCCGGCGGCCACGCGGGCCGCTCGAGCGGCGCGCCCGCCGCGGCTGATGGAACCAGCCGAACGGCGGGGAGATCCGCCGTGCCTTCGTGGCTAGGATCAGCCGCCCATGTGGCGATGGCGTTGGAACGGTTCGCGCGCGCTGGCCGTTGCGGCGGGCCTGCTGGCCTGGATGGGCGTCGCCCCAGCGCAGGAGCCGGTGGTCGCCTTCCGACCGTTCCAGCCTGCGCCCGACTGGCTCGGGCGACGGGTGGCGGCCCTCGCTCAGGGACCCTCTGGCTTCCTGTGGATCGCCAGCGGCACCGAGGTGTGGCGCTTCGACGGCCGCGAGGCGATCGCCTTCGAAGTGCCGCCGCGGGGGCCCCGTCTCCGCATGCTGCCGCAGGTGCGGTGCCTGACGGAAGCACCCGACGGCACGCTCTGGGTGGGCACGCGCCACGGCGTGTTGCGGCTTTCGCCGGGGGCGTCCGCCCTTCGCTACGTGACTGAAGCCGACGACGAGCATCCTCTCGGCGAGCCCGTGCTCGGGCTGGCGATCGACGCAACCGGGAAGGTGTGGGTGCAGATCCCCGACCGCCTGCTGCGTTGGGACCCCGCCAGGGACGAGGTGCGGGTGATGCTGCAGAAGGGTGGGCGCGTGGAGAGCGTCTGGGCGTCGGCCCTCGCCCAGGGGCCGGCGGGTCGGATCTGGATCGCCAGTTCGAAGGGCGAGGTACTCCGCTGGGACGAGATGGGCGACGAATGGCAGGCCGTTGTCCTGCCGATCGCAGGGGACACACCGCCGAGGGCCCCGGTGGCGGCGTTGTCGCCCTGGTCCGCCGAGGGGGCTCTGGTGGCCGTGCGGGGCCGGGTGTTCGAGGTGCGTTTCGACGGTTCGCAGGGGCCGGGGGTGATCGAGGTGCCCTGGCAAGCCGCCGGCGGCTCCGGCATGCCCCGGGCGCTCGGCCGCGACGGCAGAGGCCGGATCTGGATCGGCACCGATCAGGGCTTGCACCGCGTCGATCAGGGGCGTGTCGCCAGCTACCGGGGCGGCGCCGGTGTGGGGGAACTGGTCGGCGCGTCGGTCGACCGCTTGCTGCTGGATCGCCACGGGCTTCTCTGGGTGGCGACCGAGGGCGGGCTGTGTTCCTGCGAGCCGGATCCGCCGGTGGAGGCCTGGGCCATCGCCGAACGTCACGCCGACGACGCCGCGCTGTGCGTCCTGGGGGATGGCCCTTCGACGATCGTCGGCAGCCGTTCGCGGCAGGTGCTGCGGCGTGATGCCGACGGTGCGCTCCGCCGGCAGCCGTTGCCAGAGGCGGCGGAGAAGGGCGTCCGGGCGGTGCCCGTCGGCTTCGCGCGCGACCGGCTGGGCGTGGCCTGGGTGGCCTCTCGCGGCGGCATGTTGTGCCCGCTCGGGCCCGACGGCAGCCTGGGCGAGCCGTTGCGGCACGATCCGGCGGACCCCGCCAGCTTCTCGTCGTGTGGCTTCCTGGCGTTGCACGCCGGCGCCGACGGCTTCCTGTACGTGGGCACCGAACAGGGCATCGACCAGTTCGACCCGGTGACCCGTCGCGTGCGCCGGCTGCCGCTGCCGCCGGCGTCGAGCGGCCGGCGGCGAGCCTCGGTGGCCTTCCACGGCATCGCCGATTGCCGCTCGGGCGGGCTCTGGGTGTTGCGCGTGCACGGCGGCCTGACGCACCTGGATCCGCAGACCGGCCAGGTCCGGGAGCTGCGCCTGCATTCTCCCGACGGCCTCGCCATCCCCGAGGGTCACGCCTGCCTGTTGGACCGGGGCGACGGCACATTGTTGCTCGGCGGATCGCAGGGGCTGTGGCTGGCGGTCACGGCCACCGGCGCACTACGTCGCGCCAGCGCCGATCCGCGGCTTCGCGATGATGCGGTGCTGGCGCTGCGGCAGACGCCGGACGGTTCGATCTGGGCGGCCGCGCCGCGGCGGGGCCTGCTCGGGCTCGACGCCGATCTGCGGGTGACCGGCCGCCACACCGTGGCCGACGGTCTGCCCGACGACCGCTTCATCATCGGCAGCCTGGCCGACGGGCCCGATGGCACGCTGCTGGCGGCCTGCGGTCGCTTCGTGCTGCGGATCGATCCGCGCCGGCTCGCGGTGCCGCGGCCGGGGCCGCCGGTCGTGCTGACCGCGTTCGCCGTGTTCGAGCGGCCGCAGCCGATGCCGGCTGTTTGCCATGAGTTCGAGGTCGGCGGCGACAGCAACTTCTTCAGCTTCCGCTTCGCCGGGCTGGATTTCCTGCGGCCGGAGAACCACCGCTACCAGTACCGCCTGCGGGGTTTCGATCCCAACTGGGTGGATGGCGGGGCGGTGCCGGTGGCGCGCTACACCAACGTGCCGCCGGGTTCCTACACCTTCGAGGTCCGCTCGGCCCATGCGGAGGGTCCCTGGTCGGCGCCGCAGCTCGGCATCGCGCTCGCGGTGACGCCGGCGGTGTGGCAGACGGCGTGGTTCCGTTCGGCCATCGCGGCGCTGGCGGTCGGGCTGCTGCTGCTGTACCTGTCGTATGCCCTGCGTCTCCGTTCGCGCAACCGGCAGCTGGTGGCGGCGGCGACTCGGCGCGAACAGGCCGAACGCGAACTGGCGGTGAGCCAGGAGCGTTTGCTGGCCGCCGGGCGCTCCGAGCTGGCCGGCCGCCTGGCCGGCGGTCTCGCCCACGACCTCAACAACTTCCTCACCGCCATCCTCGGCCAGATCGACCTGGCCCGGCTGCGGACCATGCGGCTGCCGGGGGCCGAGGATGCCCTGGGCGAACTGGCGGCCACCAGCGCGATGGTGCAGCGGGGCACCGGCCTGACGCGCCGGCTCCTGGCGTTCGCCCAGAGCCGCGAGGCGCCGCGGGAACGGATCCTGCCCGGCGACGCGCTGCGCGAACTGCAGCCCATGCTGCAGTCGGTGCTCGGCGCGGGCGTCGACCTGCGGCTGCGGATCGAGGATGGGGTGCCGGCCATCGAGGCCGAACCGGGTCACCTGGACCAGATCGTCCTCAACCTGGCCATCAACGCCCAGGACGCGATGCCGCAGGGCGGTGCGTTCGAGGTCGAACTGCGGCGGGGCGACGACGACGCCCGACCGGTGGAACTGGTGGTGCAGGACACCGGCTGCGGCATGCCGGCGGACGTCGTGGCGCGGGTGTTCGAGCCGTTCTTCACCACCAAGCCGGTGGGCAAGGGCACCGGGCTCGGCCTCACCATCGTCCAGGGCGTGGTGGAGCAGCTTCGCGGTGAGATCGCGGTGGCCAGCGAGCCGGGCCGCGGCACGACGTTCCGCATCCGGCTGCCGGCGGCGGCGACCGGTGTCGCGCTGCCGCGCCAGGGGACCGAGGTCGCGCCACCGCCGGAGGCGACGCCGGTGCCCGCCACGATCCTGGTGTGCGACGACGACGAGGCCGTGCGGCGGATCATGGCGGTGGCGCTGGGCGAGGCGGGCTTCCACGTGATCGCCGCCGCCGACGGCGAGGCCGCGCTCGAACAGGCCGGCGCGGCCGGCCCCATCGCCCTGCTGGTCACCGACCTGGTGATGCCGGGGATGAACGGCGTCGAGCTGGCGCAGCGGCTGTGGGGTCGGCAGGCGCTGCTGCGCACCCTGTTCGTGTCGGGCTACGCCGCCGAGACCCTGCGCAACGCCGACCTGCCGCCCGGCAGGGTCGAGCTGCTGCACAAGCCCTTCCTGCCCCGCGAACTGGTGCAGCGGGTGACCGAGCTGCTGGCGGCCCACGCCGGCTGAGGCGGGCGCCGTCAGCCGTTGCCGAGCTGGGCGGCCAGTTCGGCCTGGCCCTGCTCGGCCAGCTCGCGGGCCACGCGCCGCAGCAGCGCGTCGGGCTTGCGGCCCAGACCGTCGCTCTCGCCCATGCTGGCCGGGCGCAGCTCACGGGCCCGGCGCAGGTCCTGCACCGCACCGGCGGCGTCGCGCTCCTGGTGCCGCAGCAGCGCGCGGCCGGCCAGGGCCAGCACCGCGAAGTGCCGGGCCGAGTCGGCGTAGGCCTCGTGGCCGGCGGCGGCCTCGAACTGCGTCACGCAGGCGTCGTAGGCCGCCCGCGCCTCGCCCGGCCGGCGGTCGCGCACGTGCTGCTCGGCGGCGACGATCGCGGCGTAGCCGGCGAACCATTGGGCGGTGGCCTTGTCGTCGCAGGCCGCGACGATGGCCATGTAGCGGGGCAGCAGGGCGTCGGCGCCGAGGTCGGCGACCACCCGGTTGCGGAACCGCTCGTGCACGGCCGCCGAGGCCGGATGCGCCTGCACCGCCGCGTTCAGCACGGCCAGGGCCTCGCGGCGTGCCTGCGCCCACTCCAGCATGCCGGCGTGCCGCAGCCGATCGGCCTCGGTGGCGAGCGGCGAGCCGCACAGCGCCGCGTTCGCCGCCACCGCCGCCATGGTGGGGCCGGTCACGTCGGCGTCGGCCTCCTTCTCGATGGCCGCGGTGACCAGCGCGGCGTTGGCCTGCGCCTCGGCGCGTAGCGCCCGGGCCAGCAACGCCCCGTCGATCCGCGCCGCCGGGCCCAGCGCCGCCAGGGCGGCGTGCATCTGCAGGGCCAGGGCGGCGGTCGCCGCCGCGTCACCCTGCTGCCAGCGGGCGCAGGTCTGCACCGCCGCCAGGGCCGGCGCCAGGCCCGCGTCGGCGTCGGCCTCGGCCTTCGCCGCGGCGCGGGCGCTGTCCTCGAAGGTCATCGCCGCGTACTTGTCGTTGGCTTCGGCGAGGAAGTCGGCCAGCGCCAGGGTGGCCTGGGCCAGGGCCAGCCACGCCCGCGGCGACGGCGCCGCCTTGGCATTCTTCTCGGCGGCCTCCACCGCCGCCTCCAGTTCCTCGCGGGACAGGGGCGTCGCCGGGGCGGCGGATTCCCGCAGGACCGCGGGATCCGGGTTGTGGGTGCCCTCGGCGATGCCCCGCCGCGCCGCCAGCAGCCGGCCGTGCAGGGCCGCGGTCGGCGGATGCTCTTGGCCGACCCGTTCGAGGGCCGCCACCAGCAGCTCCTGCAGCGCCGGCTCGTCGGCGCGCGGCAGCGCGTCGAGCAGGTCGAACGCCGCGTCCGGCGTGGCGGTGGCGCAGAGCGCCTGCACCGCCGCGTCGAACAGGGGACCCGCCGGACCGCGCAGCGGCATGCGCAGCAGATCGAACGGTGCCTGCCCGCCCTGGGCCACCTGCAGCAGGGCCAGCCGGCCAGCCTCGTCCGCCTGCCGGTAGCGTTCCTCCACGACGCGCCGCGCCGCCGCCCGCCGCAGTCGCAGCAGGGCCTCGGTGGCCGCCGGCAGCGCCGGCGCCGCAGCGCCCGCGTGCTGCTTCACGCTGGCGATCGCCGGCTGCATCGAGTTCTCCATGATGTGATCGCACAGCTTCTCGCCGGCCGGGCTCACGCACAGGTGCCGCGGCGCGTTGCGGCGGCCGCCGAAGAACTTCTCGAACAGCAGCGGCTCGACGGCGATGTGTTCGCCGCAGGTGACGCCGGGGAAGCGCGGGCACTCGATGCGGTTGCCCTGCCAGTCCAGGTCGAAGGCGTTGTGCCGATCCGGCGACGCGATCAGGCAGACGTAGCCCTGGGTGGCGGCGACGAAGGCCGGCTCGCGGTAGGTCTCGGTGGCGAAGCGCTCGCAGAACACCTCGCCGTCCATGTTCACGCACAGCAGCAGCGGCTGGTTGGTCACCTTCTGGATCGCCAGCGCATCGGCGAGCGTCCGCTGCCATTCGATCGCCGGCGGGGGCGTCGCCGGTGCCGCGGCCGGCGGATCCTGGGGCAGCAGGGCGAGCAGGAGGGCGAGGGTGGGCGCGGTCATGGGGCGCGCCATCCTAAGCGACCGCCGGGGGCGGAAGGCCAGGGCGAGTCGCTAGCCGCCCGCCAGCCTGACCGTGTGGCCGAGGGCGCGCAGCAGTTCCGCCACCGTGTCGCGGTGGTCGCCCTGGATCTCGATCTGGCCGTCCTTGACCGAGCCGCCCGCACCGCAGCGCTGCTTGCACTGCTGCGCCAGCGCCTTCCGCGCCGCATCGTCGCCCGGCACGCCGAGCACCACGGTCACCGGCTTGCCGTTGCGGACCTCGCGGCGCACGCGCACCACGCCGTCGCCGGCGGGCGCCGGCGCCAGCTCGGCGGCGCAGCGGCACTTGCCCACCGGCTTCCGGCAGCGCGGGCAGGTGGTGCGGCCGTGCTGGCTGTCGTAGACCGTTCGCTTCACGGCGCGGATGGTTGCCCGGCCTGCCGCCGGGCGCAACCGCAAGGACGGCGGAAACGCCGCGCGTTGTTTGCCCGCGGTCCGGCGACGGCGCAGAATCGGCGTTCCCCCTGCTGCGGGAGCGAACGATGCAACGGACCCTGATCCTGTGCGCGCTGGCCCTGTGGGCCGTCCTGGCCGGCGCCTGTTCCGTCCTGGCCGAGGACCGTGCCGCCCCCGAGGCGACCCTCGACGACGTCAGCAACGGCCTGGTGGCCGCCGATCCGGCGGTCGCCGGGGCGTTCTTCCAGGACGGCGCCGATGGCGACGTCCGCGCCCGGTCCGAGAACGCGTTCGGCAAGGCGGCGGCCGCTCCGCCGGCGACCCCGGAGCCCGCCGCCGATCGGCGCATGGTCTACACCGCGCAGCTCGGCATCGAGGTGGCGCGGGTCGACGACGCCATCGCCCGGCTGAGCGGGCAGGCGCAGGTCTGGGGCGGCTACGTCAGCTCGCGCCACGACGCGGTGCTGGTGCTGCGCGTGCCGGCGGCGAAGTTCGAGCAGGCGCTGGCTGCGGTCCGCGAGTACGGGCGCGTGCTCAGCGAGTCGCTGCAGGCCCAGGACGTCACCCGCGAGCACATGGACCTGTCGATCCGGCTGGAGACGGCCCGCAAGGCCCGCGAACGCCTTCTGGTGCTGCTGGAGAAGGCCGAGAAGGTCGAGGACATGCTCAAGATCGAGGAGCAGCTCCGTCGCGTCACCGAGGAGATCGAGCGGATGACCGGCGAGCTGAAGTTCCTCGACGACCGCGTGGCGATGTCGACGCTGACGGTCGAGTTCCGGGGCGTGGCGGCGCCGGCCTCGGTGCAGCGGCGGCGCACGCCGAGCCGCTTCCGCTGGCTCAACGACATCGGCCTGGAGAACCTGCGGAGGCAGTTCTGATGCGCGCCCTCGCCCTGTTGCTGCTGCTGCCGCTGGCCGCGCTGCCGGCGTGCAAGACCACCATGACCCTGCCGCCGGACTTCCTGGCCCTGGACGGCGGCCGGGGTTACCGCGCGGTCACCGCCACCGACGCCCGCGTGTGGGTGCGCGAGTTCCGCGACCACGACGAGGGCACCCTCGACTTCTGGCTGGCCAGCCTGCGGGAGGACCTGGAACGCAACCGCGGCTACGCCATCGTCGACCAGGGCGAGTGCCAGGACGCCGACGGGCGGCCCGGCCGTTGGCTCGAGTGCCGGCAGACC
The DNA here is from genome assembly GCA_964565715.1 of uncultured candidatus Brocadiaceae bacterium. Lineage (GTDB taxonomy): Bacteria > Planctomycetota > UBA1135 > UBA1135 > UBA2386 > CAZMGG01. Next base: position 28,699 of record CAZMGG010000010.1, read on the forward strand.
CTGGACGGCGAACGGCACGGCTACCTGGTGGCGGTGTTCGTGCGCGTGACCGGCCTGCTGGACCGCCGCCACTGGGTGGTCACCTGCGAGTTCGGCGCCCGCGAGGAGGTGTTCCTGCAGCACCTGCCGGCGGTGAAGGCGGCGCTTCCGACCATCGATCCGTGAGCCCGCTGCTCTGCTGCGCCGCGCCGCTGGAGGCCCGTGGGCTCGACCTGCCGGTGGCCGTGCTCGGCGTCGGCAAGGCGGCCGCGGCCATGGCGCTCGCCCGGCGGTTCCTGCGGGAACGGCCGCCCGTGGTGCTGCTGTTCGGCGTCGGCGGCGCCTACCCGGCGCGGCACCGCCCGGGCGCGGTGCTGGGGCCCGGCGACCTGTGCGTGCTCGGCAGCGACCGCTTCGGCGACGAGGGCGTGCTGCAGCCCGACGGCTTCCGTGACCTCGCGCAGCTGGGCCTCGGCCCGGTCGGGCCGTTCGCCGCCGAGCCGGAACTGGCGGCGCGGGCGGCGGCGCTGCTCGACGCGCCCATCGTGCGCGGCTGCACCGTCAGCACCTGCAGCGGCACCGAGGCGGCGTCGGGGGCCATGGCGGCACGCGCCGATGCCGACGTCGAGACCATGGAGGGCGCCGCGGTCGCACTCTGCTGCGCAGAGTTCGCGGTGCCCCTGCTGCAGGTCCGCGCGATCAGCAACTGGACCGGCGACCGCCAACGCGGCGGCTGGGACCTGCCGCGGGCCCTGCAGGCGGTGCAGGCCGCCGTGCGGCGGCTGCAGGCGGGCCTCGGTCAGCGCTGAGGACCGGCGGCCCGCCGGCGCAGCACCGCCCACATGCCCAGCGCCCCGGTCAGGGTGCCGGCGACGAAGGCGAGCCAGAACAGCGGGGTCTCGAGGGCGGTGAGGTGGGCGAACAGGGCCATGCGCGCATCGGAGCGGGAGCGCGGCCCGCGGGCAAGCCGGTGCCCATGCGGAACTTCTCGATCGCCCCGCACGGGCCTTCACGCCGGTGGCGACGGTGCCCTGGTCGCTCCGGAGCCAAGGTCTCGCCGCTTTCCCTCGCGGGATCTTCACGCACGCCCCTCCGGGTTCTTGCCGTGGGCCGTCGATCCTGGGAGGCATGACACAGACCGGAGATCGGACCGCGCTGGACCTCTGCCAGGAGATCGAACGCGTCGGCACGCGGCTGCGCGAGCTGGAGATCGCCTTCCTCGACCGCTGCCTCGAGGTGGGCGACGCCAGTGGCGACGCGGCCGACTCGCCGCCGGTGCCCTGGCTGCTGACCTTCTATCGGCGCTGGGCGGCGGCGCTGCGGCGCGCCATGGTCGCGCAGACGGCGGTGGCCTGGATTCCGCGGCAGCGGGGCCAATGATGGCCGCGTGTCCGCGCCCCGGCCGCTTCGCTTCGGCTTCTCGCCGTGCCCCAACGACACCTTCGCCTTCTTCGGCGCGGTGCACGGGCGCGTGCCGACGCCCGGCTTCGTGCTGCGGCCCGCACTGCACGACATCGAGACGCTGAACGGCCTCGCCGCCGGCGCCGACCCGCTGGAGGTGACCAAGGTGTCGGTGCCGGCCCTGGCCCAGGTGCTGGCGCGCTACGCGGTCCTGCCGGCGGGCGCGGCGCTCGGTTTCGGCTGCGGCCCGCTGGTGGTGGCGCGCCCCGACGCCGGGCCGCGGGATCTCGCGGCGCTGCGCGGCCGCCGGGTCGCCATCCCGGGCCAGCGCACCACCGCGCGCCTCCTGTTCGGCCTGTTCGCGCCCCAGGACTGCGAACTGGTGCCGATGGGCTTCGAGCAGATCCTGCCGGCGGTGGTCGCCGGCGCTTGCGACGCCGGGCTCATCATCCACGAGAGCCGGTTCACCTATCCCCAGCACGGGCTCGTCGCGCTGGCGGACCTCGGCGCCCTCTGGGAACGGGACACCGGCCTGCCGCTGCCGCTCGGCCTGATCGCCGTACGGCGCGACCTGCCGGCGGCGCTGCGCGCGGCGGTCGGGGCGAGCCTGCGCGACTCGGTGGCGCTGGCGCGGCGCCAGCCCGCCCTGCCGCGGCCGTTCGTGCGCGCGCACGCCCAGGAGATGGACGATCGGGTCTGCGACCAGCACATCGCCCTCTACGTCAACGGCCACAGCGAGGATCTCGGCCCGGACGGGCGGGCGGCGATCCGGGCGATCTTCGCCCGCGGCCGCGAACGGGGCCTGCTGCCGGCGGGGCCGGATCCGCTGTCCGGGGGGGCGCCGTGATCCTGCCGCTGGTGGGCACCGGCATCCTCCTGCTGGCGACGCTGCTGCCGTGTCTCCTGTGGGCGCTGGTGTGCTGGCTGCGCCGGCGGCCGTTGCGGGTGTTCCTGGCCCGCGTGTTGTGGCTGCATCTCGCCCTCGCGGCGATGCACCTGCTGGTCACCGTGCCGGGCTTCCTCGGCTTCGTCGGCTCGCGCTGGATCGACACGCGGCCGGACGAACGGGCCTACCAGGGCCCGGTGCTGCAGGACGGGGTATGGCGGGTGCAGGATCGCGACAGCCTGCGCCGCGGCGGACCGGCGGTGGTGCCGTTGCCGCCGGTCGTGCTGACCGGCCCGGGCGCCCGGCTCGGCCTCTATCGTGTGCCGGCGCCGGGCGAACCGCCGCGCGCGCGCGCGTTCCTGGTGCATGGGCTGTTCCGCAATGCCATGGAGGTTGAGCCGGTGGGCGCGATGCTGCGCGAACTCGGCTGCGAGGTGTGGCTGGTGGAGATGCGCAATCACGGCCGCAGCGCGCGTGCACCGGCGACCTTCGGCCTCGGCGACGCCGACGATCTGGTGGCGGCGATCGCCGAACTGCGGGAGCAGGGCCGGCTGGCTGGCGCACCGCTGGTCCTGTTCGGCGTGAGTCTCGGCAGCGTCACGGCGGCGCTGGCGGCGCCGCGCATCCCGGACCTCGCCGGGCTGGTGCTGGACGCGCCGATGGAGGACCTGACCGCCGCGGGTCACCGCATGCTGGGGCGCACGCGCAACGAAGGCCGCCGGGTCACCGAACTGTGGCAGCCCTGGCGGTCGCTGACCTTCGTCGCGTTGGAATGGTGGTCCGGCTTCGCCTTCGCCGATGTGCGGCCATTGACGGCGCTGACTGCGGTGCCCCCTGCGGCCGCGGCCCTGGTCATTGGCGCGGGCGACGACGACCGTTCGCCGCCGGCGGTGGCGGAGATGGTGTTCGACGCGCTGCCGATGCCGGCCCTGAAGAAGGAACTGTGGATCCGGCCGGGCTCGGGCCACGGCCGCGTCTGGCTCGACGATCCGGCGGGGTATCGGCAACGGCTGGCGCGCCTGCTGCAGCGCGTGGAGCGCTGAGCGTCAGCTTGCAAGGAGGTTCGACCTCCGGATTCCGGAGTCCTCGCGGCGCCGGGCTGGTGGGTTGGTGCCCGGGCAAGGCGCGTCGTTTGCGTCGGCCATTCGGGGGGGCTGTGCGCGGCGGTTGCGGTTGCTAGGCTTTGGCGTCTCCCTTGGACCTGGGTCGAACCGGAGAGCCCGCGCAGCGGGTGGGTCGACCTGGGAAGCAAGGCATGGCAAGGAGCAAAGCAAGTGAAAGAGATCTCCTCTCCTCTCCTCTCCTCTCCTCTCCTCTCCTCTCCTAGGAGGGTCCTGCAGGCCCTGATGGTCCTGCTCGTACTCGCCGGATCCGCCACCGCGCAGACCCTTCGGGTCCTCCACGTGTGGGTGGATCCCCACAGCGGGGTCGACACGCTTCCCCTCGATTGGAACCCCGGTCCCGCGGTCCTGTCCGGCAACCGTTGCTCGCCGACCGACACCCACCCGCACAACGTCAGCGACGGGGCCTCTCCCCCGAACTTCCTGCTGCACTCGCCCGGCCCCTTCAAGACGGTCACCGCCGCGATCAACTACGTGCGCAGCCTGCACCCGAGTGGCCTGCCGCACCTCAACACCACGACGGGCATCACGACCCAGCAGGTGGTCATCCACTGCCTGCCCGGGATCTACGGGCCGACGACGGGGCTGGAGCCGCACACTGGGTTGTTCTTCAACGGCGAGACGTTCCCGATCCTGCTGCCGACGCGGGTTTCGCTCCAGGGCACCAACGCCATGAACACGGTGTTCATCGCCGATGGCAGCCGGCCGGTGTTCGAGTTCGGCAACGCCCTGAACGCGTTCGCCGACGAGCCGGAGATCGAGGATCCGGACCCGACGCCGCGGCAGTTCCTGGCGAACATCGCGATCACCGGGGCGATCCGGCAGGGCGGGTATGCGAGCCAACCCTGGAACGGCGCCGCGATCTACTTCAACCGGACCCGCCGCACCTCGCTCCTGGTCACCAACTGCTTCCTCTACGCCAATGCGGTAGGTCTGCTGGTGGATGCAGTGCAGGGCTCGGTGCTGCAGCAGACGGGTCAGCCCTACTTCCCCAACACCAACCACGTGGTCTTCCTGGTCAACAACACGTTCGCCTGGAACGTGTGCGGCATCTGGAACGGCCAGATCACGGTCGGGGCACCCCCGGCACTGCCCAACAGCAGCCTCGGCTTGTCCCTCCTCTGCCTGGCGAACAACCTGTTCGACTCCTCGCCGCCGGTGGTGGGTTCGCCCGCCGCCTTGGAGATACCGCTGCCGCACCCGAGTGGGCGGAGCCTGATGCCTGGCAGTTCTTGGGAGCGGTGGCAGTTGGCACTTACAGGCCCGATTCCTGGAACCACGGGTCGGCTCATCGACCCGAACCGCAAGACCAACTTCGAGGGGATGGACCGGGACGATGTCGAGGCGCAAGTGCTGACCGGCACTCGCACCAACTACAACGCGGTCGAGTTACGGCGTTGGAACGTGAGCACGATCCTGCTGGCCGGTGGAGCCCTGCAACAGAGCACCATCGACCAGATGACGTTCCTCGGGCTGCACCAGACGGGAGAGCGCAACGGTCGGCCGGCCAACCCAAGTGGAGCCATGAACATCGAGCCGCTGACCGGCGGTGGCCAGGGACGGGGCATCCTGTTCGTCAGGGACCTGATGCACGAGGGCGCCCGGGGCGCGACGCTACCGTTCTTCGTCCCGACCAGCGGCGAATTCCACGACGTCTGCCTTGGCGACTTCCGGCTTTCCCCCGGTGCCTTGCCGGCGGTGCCGTCGGCGCCATCGCCGGGCCTGCCCCCGGATCGGGTCAACCCGTTGATCGATCAGGGCTTCACGTTCCAGAACGATGCCATGGGCAACCCGATTCCGCTGACCATGTGGAACAGCCTGACGCTGACGCCGGATCCGTTCGACCTGGGCAATGGCGAAGCATCGTTCCCCCACAACCCGTGGGACTGGGACTGCGAAGGGTTTGGCAATCTGCGGGTGTTCGACCATCCGATCTACCCCAACGCTCCCAACCTGGGCAGCGCGGTGCACACGACGGACATCGGCGCGGACGAGGTGGACCTGCTGATCATGGCGGGTTACCGACAGGGGACGACGACGTTCATGTCCTTGCCCAATCCGCCCGCATCCAGCAACAAGAACAACGACTACCAGTGGTTCCTGGCTGCCAGCGAAGGGCTGACGGGTGCCACCGGAACCGGCCTGGTGCCGCAGACCCAGGCTTCGCTCAGCCCGCTGCATTCGGATTACCTGCCGGTCGCCGGGTGGTCGCCCGGCCCTCCCGCCAGCTACTATCAGCCGCGCTACGTGGATGTCGTGCCGCATCTCCTGCCCGACATCCACCCATGGCACTCGTCGGCACCGCATCTGTTCCCGACCAACGTCTTCTGGCAGCCCTGTTCGCCGTACGCGTCGTTCCGCAACACCTTCCTGTACCTGGATCCGATGGTAGGGATCGTCAACCCGGTCGGGACCTGGCTCGATGTCTTCGCCACCGTCAACAACGGCAACTGGCTGGACTCGGACCTTCTCGCCGCCGCCGGCTCACCATCCAACCCCGTGTCGTGGATGAATGAGAATGGGGCCAATCCGCCGAACACAGTTGGCCTGAAGAACGACGCGAGCGTCACCGGCGGATGGTGCTTCCTGGCGGACGGCACTGCGCCAGTGACGTTCCTGCAGCCATCCGCGAATCCGAGGTTCGCCAGCGGCGACAACGCCATGCGGATCAGCTGCGAGTTCTGGCCGGGCACGGAGCCGTGGAATGGCCTGACCAATGGCCGTGGTACCAATCTGCAGACGTTCATGATCTGGCGGCAGTAGTTGTCGACCCATCGGGCCGGACCCGGCAACGGCTGGTCCGGCCCCAACCGAGGATCTGCGATGATGTACAAGCTGAGTGTTGCGGTGGCGCTGGGGCTGGGAAGCCTGGCTGCGCCTGTTGCGCGGGCCCAGGTCATGACCTGGGAGCCCTTGCCGATGTTCGGCCCCCGGGAAGGGCACTGCATGGCCCATGATCCGATTCGCGATCGGGTTGTCGTGTTCGGCGGCACCAACTGCGACTATGGCGTGCCCATGAGGGCTGACACGTGGGAGTGGGATGGGCAGCGCTGGAGCAAGCGCTTTCCTGTGACCAGCCCGCCCGGCCGCTATGGGGCTGAGATGGCGTTTGACCACGTGCGTGGCACCATCATTCTGTTTGGCGGCCTCACCGCATGGGGAGCTACTGGTGTCTGGGCTCAGGACACCTGGGAATGGGATGGCCAGGACTGGCGCGACATCACGCCCCAGGTCGTGCCGCCGCCGCGGATCCGCTTCTGCATGGGATCGGACCCGGTGCGGCGGCAGATCGTGCTGTTCGGGGGTAGCCAGGATCCTTGGGGGGGCATCACCCTGGGTGACACCTGGGTATGGGATGGCCGGACCTGGACGCAGCGATCGCCAGCCACTAACCCGGTGTTCCGGGCCACGGCGTCGATGGCGTGGTGCGGCGCCAGCAACCGTGTGCTGATGTACGGCGGTGGTGCTGGGGCGTACTTCTCGTTGGATCATTGCTGGGAGTGGGACGGAAACGATTGGCACGAGTACACCGGGCCAACGCCCGGTCGCAGAGCATCGGTGGTGCTCTCGGCTGTGCCCTGGAATGGCCGTGTCATCCTGCACGGTGGCATCAGGCTCGGCCCGCCGCCCCAGTATGTGGTAGATCTGCCCATCGACACCTGGGAATGGAATGGCTCCTCCTGGGCGCAGATCGCCGCCCCGCACCAACCGGGCTGCCGGGAGTGGGGCCGCCTGGCGCCGCACGTCGCCAGCGGACATCTCGTGTACTACGGTGGTCTCTTTCGAGGAGGCAATGGCGTCAGTTCGAGCACGCCGGGCACCGACCCGCAGGACCAACAGGAATCCACCTGGGTGTTCCAACAGGGCGATTGGGCCCGCCGGGCCGGTCTGGAGCCGCCGAAGCTGGAGGCATGGGTGGCGGTGGAGGAGCCCGCGCGGGACCGGACATTGCTGCTCAGCACGGTGAACGGCAACACCGCCTGGCCCACCTTCGAGAGCTGGGTGCTTGAGGGCGAGAGGCTGCGGCGTCTGCCCGGCGTGGTGTCGCCGCCGTTCCGCGAGTGGCCGGCGATCAGCTACCACGAGGGGCTGCAGCGCGTCGTACTCTTCGGGGGCAAACTGCGCGGGATCTATCAGGGCGACACATGGGTGTGGGATGGGGTGCGCTGGACCCAGGACCTGACTCCCGGTGGCGCTTCCCCGGGATACGGCACGACGACCTACGATCCAGCCCGGCAGGCGGTGGTGATGATCCAGCCGGACAGCCAGCAGGTCTGGGAGTGGCGCGGCCAGGGGTGGCAGGTGCGCCCGGCGGCGCAACTGCCGTTTGCCGGCAGGAGGGGATTTGGTCTGTTCCTGGATCCACGGCGGGGCACCTTGATCTTCGCCGGGGGCCGCACCTTCATGCCGGGAACCGCCATCTGGATCAGCGATCACGACGACACCTGGGAGTTCGATGGCACGTCCTGGCGGCAGTTGCAGCCGACCAATCATCCTCCTGCGCGGTACTACGACAACGGGCCTGTATTCAAGCCGGTGGCACAGCTCGGTGGTGTGCTTGGCATCGGTTTCCAGAATCTGGTGATCCAACATTGGCTGTGGGATGGCGCGGATTGGCGGCAGGTCTTTCCGCAGCGAGAGCTGCCACCCCCCAGCCTGTTCACCCACCCGATTCCCGCCGAGACCGGGCGTGGCCTCCTGCGGGCCATCCGACCGTCCTTGTGCCACTTCGGGCCCACTGAGTCGATGATCTGGCACCTGGTGATCCGGACGCTCACCGCCAGCACCCAGCATCCCCGGCTCGGCCAGCGCCTGGACTACTCGCTCAACCTCCCAACTCAGCCGGGCAGCCTCGCTGCATTGCTGTTCAGCGGCGCCGACTGGCCGGGCATGCCGCTGCCCGGCGTCACCGGGCGCGTGCTGCCATTGCGCGACGACGGCGTTCTGCAGGCGAGCCTTGGTGCTGGTCTGTGGACCGTGCTCGATCCCCAGGGCCGGGGCAGCGTGGGCCTGACGGTGCCCACCAATCCCGTGCTGGTCGGCGTGCGCCTGCGCAGCGCGGCGCTGACCTTCGATCCGCGCGCGGGGGCGTTGGGGCCGGTCACCAACGAGGTGCCGATCGACATCCTGCCATGAAGCGCCAGTGCATCGGACGGGCGGCGGTTGTGCTGCTGGTCGCCGGGATGATGTTCGCATGGACGGTGACATGGCTCGGTGCCGGTGCAGACGAGGCGGTCCCCCCCGGTGATCCGGCCGCCCGGCAGGGCATGACCCGCGAGGTTGCAGACTTGGCGGGTGGCACTGCTGCCGAGTCGACCGCAGCGCGGATGGAGTCCGGCATCGCGAGCGTCCTGCGGATCCGCCTGCTGGGCGCGGACGGCGAGCTGGTGCCGGGCAGCGTGGCATGGTACGCCCCCGAAACCGCCGACACCGCGATGCCGCGTTTCGATCCCCTGGAGGATCTGCGGCGCCGGCAGCAGCCGATGGCCGACGGGTTCGGGCGCGGGGAAGCGCCGGCCGGGGAGGTCAGGATCGAACTGCCGGCACCGCGCCGCGTTTGGGCCCGGGTGTCGGGTGGCCGAGGTGGCACCGGCACGGTGTTCCTGAGCGTGCCGGCGTTCGCGGGCAGCCGCATGGTGGAGGCGCACCTGCAGGATGGCGTCCGGCGCGTGCACGTGCAGGTGTACCGCCCAGACCTCGGTGGGCCGGAGTCGGACGTTGCCGTGGAGTGCGTCGATTCGGACGGAGTCAGGGCATGGAGCGGGACGACTGACCGGACCGGGTATGCCTGCGCCACCTTCCCCGGGCAGGGAACGTTCCGTGTCCGGTTGTCGGCGGGTCCGGATGGACCGCCGCATGCGGCCGTGGTGCGCTTCCGTCCTGGGCCCGACGGCCAGGATGCCGTGGTGACCCTGGTGGTGCCGGAACGACGGTTTGCCCGGAAGGTGCGCGTGGATGTCGATGGGCTTGGCTCCGGCCAACAGCCGGCTGCGCTGTTGCTGGTGCGGACCGATGCCGGACCGGAGGTCGTGGCCTGCGCCGTCACCGAGCTGCGCCCGGGCAGCACCCTGATCCAGGTGGAACTGCCGCGGGGTGTCTATCGCCCCCGGGTCGTGCCGCAAGGCGGGCTGGCGTTTGCTGGTGGAACGCCGCTGGTGACCTTCGCCGAGGATGCCGGCGACGAAAGCCGGATCCACCTGCAGCCCGGCCCGCAGGGGTTGCTCGAGTTGCGTGCCATCCCGGACGAAGCGATGCCCGTCACGGTGCGGCTGGTCGCAGCGGATGACCTGGCGGATGTATCGGAGCCGAAGATCTGGTTGGGACCGGTCCGGTGGCATCGGCGCCGGGAGCCCGTTGGCGCGTGGGAGGAACCCGCCATGATCGTCGCGCGAAGCCGGAACGGAGCATGGATCGGCCGGACCGGGATCCTGGCGGCTGGCGAGACGCTGACGGTGGAGATGGCACCGGCCGCCACCGTCGAAGTTCGGCTGCGCGGATGGCACCCCGGGGCCGTGGTCGCGGGCCAGCATGCCGGCGGTGAAGTCGTGCGGATGTTCCGTGCCAGTCTGTGCGACTCGCCGTGGGGCCGCATGCCGGTGGCACGGGCGGTGCTGGCCGTGCCCCGTGGGCCGCTGCGCCTGCAGGCCTGGAATGGCGGTGGCTTGGCCATCGCGGACCGACATGTAGAGGTGGCTGCCCCCTGGGTGGCGATCGACCTGTAGGTTGTGGGTGGGCTGCTGAGCGTCAGCGGATCACGCCGCCGAGCGGCGGCGCGGTCTGCAGGGGCACAGCGAAGCCGGCGTGGCCGTGCAGCCAGATCGCCACGTGGCGCAGGGCCGGCACGTTCGGCACGGACAAGGCTTGCGTTGCCGCGCCGTTGGCGTCGGTGACGACGACACCGGCGAGGAAGATGTTGGCGACCGGCAGGAACGTGCGCTGCACCACCAGCGGCGAGCCACTGGCGGAGAGGTCGAGGCTGAGCACGGCGAACACCGGGGTGCCCGGCGCGGCGCGCCAGTCGACAGTCCAGGTCGAGCCGCGCACCAGCGCACCGGGGCTGTTGCCGAGCCCGAGCAGGCCGGCGCCGACGGTTGGGCCGCGCAGCGGCAGACCAGGCGTGCCGCCGGGGCCGCCGTTGGCGGTGCAACGCGCCAGTTCGACGGGTCGCGGACCGGCGTTGAAGAGCCCGTCGCCGCCGGTGCCGCAGTTGCCAGGGCCGCCGTCCAGGGTGCAGTCGGCGAGCCAGGTGCCGAGCGCGTTCTGCACCAGGAGGCCGTGGCCCGCCGGATAGGCGGCGCAGGTGAACGCGGCGTTCCTGCCGCCGGTGAGCGTGCAGCGGACCAGGTGCAGGGCCGAGCCGGTGGCCTCGACGCCGTGGCCGCCGTGGCCGCCGAAGTCCCAGTGCAGGTCGCCGCCGAGGAACCAGGTCTGCGTGGCGCTGACCCAGGACTGCTGCGCCAGCAGGGCGGTGCCGCCGGCGCCGCCGAAGCCGCTGACGTTGTTGCGCGGTCCACCCGAGCCGATCAGCCAGCAGCGGCGCAGCACCACGGCGCTGCCGCGGACCATCAGGGCGCCGCCGTAGGTGTGGGTGCCCTGCTCGAACAGGCAGTCCTCGAACCAGACCGTGCCCTGGCTCACTTCGACCTGGTGGTTCCAGTAGAACGGATACGGGCTCTCGAACAGCAGGTTGGCGACGCGGGCGGTGCCGCCCGGTATGCGGAATATCGTGGTGCCGCCCTGGAACGAGGACGGCAGGACGTGCACGGTGTCGGGCACCGCGCTGACGATGGTCAGCGCCCGATCGAGGGTGAACGGCTCGTAGACGCCGGGCTGCACCTGGATGACGTCGCCGGGCGCCGCCAGCGCGATCGCCTGCTGGATCTGCGGGATGGCGCCGGGGCCGACGACGTGGACGGTCTGGGCCGGGGCCGGCAAGGCGCCGCAGAGCGTCAGCAGCAGCAGGGCATGGCTGGCGGGGAGACGGAGGCAGGAAGGCACAGGACGATCGTAGCGCGGCGCCGGCCACCCGCGGCCGGCGGTGGTGGTGGCCGCCGGGGCCCGAACCTGCGGCCGCGGCGAGGCCGCCGGGCGGATTCGCGCCCGTCCCGTCGATCCGGTAGCCTCTCCGCCCCGAACATGCCGGAACCGCGCCCCAACCGCGCCGCCGATCTCGAACGGCTGCACCTGGACATCCAGCCGCAGCCCGACGACTTCACCTGCGGCCCGACCTGCCTGCACGCGGTCTACCGCTACTGGGGCGACCAGGTCGCCCTGGCCGACGTCGTCCAGGAGGTGTCGAAGACGCCGTCCGGCGGCACCGCCGACGTGTACCTGGGCGTGCACGCGCTGCGGCGCGGCTACCGGGCGGTGATCTACACCTACAACGTGCGGATCTTCGATCCGACCTGGTTCGGGACCGAGCCGGTGGACCTGGTCGACAAGCTGCGGCGGCAGGCCGAGGCAAAGCCCTACTGGACCACGCTGCAGCAGCTCACCGAGGCCTACGTCGAGTTCCTGCAGCGCGGCGGTGAGATCCGCTTCGTCGACCTGTCGACCCAGCTCCTGCGGCGCTACCTGCGCCGCGGCGTGCCGATCCTGACCGGGCTCAGTTCCACCTATCTGTATCGGCACATCCGCGAATACGGGCCCGACGACGCCGACGACGACGTACGCGGCGAGCCGCAGGGCCACTTCGTGGTGCTGTGCGGCTACCGGGCGCCGACCCAGACGGTGATGGTGGCGGATCCCTTCGAACAGAACCCGATGGCGCCGGGCCAGCTCTACGAAGTGGCCCTCGAGCGCGTGCTCGGCGCCATCATGCTCGGCGTGCTCACCCACGATGCCAATCTGCTGCTGATCGAACCGCGGCGCCGGTCCTCGTCACCGGCCCGGGCCTGACCCTCATGCGCAACCTCGTCGTCGTCAACGATCCCAAGGAATGGACCTTCCCCCAGGAGGGGGTCGAGGTCGTCGCCGCCCGCGTCTACCTGACGCATCCGTCGTTCTCGACCGAGGAGCGGGTGCGGGTCATCAACCTGTGCCGGTCGATGGGCTACCAGAAGCTCGGCTACTACGTCAGCCTGCTGGCCGACGTGCGCGGCCACAAGCCGCTGCCCAGCATCGGCACGATCCAGAACATGAAGTCGCAGGCGGTGGCGGCGATCGCCGGCTCGGACCTGCAGACGCTGATCGACCACTCGCTGGGCTCGATCCAGAGCGACGAGTTCACGCTGAGCGTGTACTTCGGCCGCAACGTCGCCGCGCGGCACGACCGGCTGGCCGGCGCCCTGTTCCGGATGTTTCCGTGTCCGTACCTGCAGGCCAAGTTCGCCCGCAGCGAGAAGAGCAACCGCTGGAAGCTGTGGGACGTGTCGCCGCTGGCGTTCGACGACATCCCGGAGAGCCACATGGAGTTCGCCCGGGAGGCCACCAAGGAGTACCTGGCCAAGGTGCACGTGCGGGTGCCGCGGCGCAGCACGCGGCCCTACGACCTGGCGATCCTGCACGATCCCGACGCCGCCGACCGGCCGTCCAACGACAAGGCGATGAAGCGCTTCGCCAAGGCCGCCGAGCAGGTCGGCTTCAACGTCGAGTTCATCCAGCAGGAGGACTACGGCCGGCTGGCGGAGTTCGACGCCCTGTTCATCCGCGAGACCACCAACGTCAATCACTACACCTTCCGCTTCGCGGTGCGGGCCGAGGCCCTGGGGCTGGTGGTGATCGACGACCCGACATCGATCCTGCGTTGCTCCAACAAGGTGTTCCTGGCCGAGATGGCGGAGCAGCACGACATCCTGGTGCCCAACACCATGATCGTGCACCGCGGCAACGTCGACATGGTCGCCGACCGGCTCGGCCTGCCGCTGGTGCTGAAGCAGCCCGACTCGTCGTTCTCCGCCGGCGTGCTGAAGGCTGCCACCAAGGAGGACCTGGACCGCATCGTCGACGAGATGCTGAAGAAGTCCGACCTGGTCATCGCCCAGGCCTTCGTGCCGACCGAGTTCGACTGGCGCGTCGGCATCCTGGACGGGCACCCGCTGTATGCCTGCCGCTACTTCATGGCCGACAACCACTGGCAGATCATGAAGCGCGACGCCGGCGGCAAGATGGAGGACGTCGGCCGCGCCGAGACGATGGCCGCCGAGATGGCGCCGACCCGGGTGGTGAAGACCGCGCTGAAGGCCGCCAACGCCATCGGCAAGGGCCTGTATGGCGTCGATCTGAAGGAGGTCGGCGGCAAGGTCTACCTGATCGAGGTCAACGACAACCCCAACATCGACGCCGGCTTCGAGGATGCGGTGCTCGGCGACGAGCTGTATCTGCGCGTGATGCGCACCTTCGCCGCCCGCGTCGCCATGCGTCACACCGGGTGGAACGCGTGAGCCTCGGCCTGTTCGAGGGCTTCGGCATCGAGCTGGAGTACATGGTGGTCGACCGCGCCAGCCTGGCGGTGGCGCCGGTGGTGGACCGCCTGTTCCAGGAGGTCGCCGGCAACCTGGAGGGCGACCACGAGGACGGCGCGATCGCCTGGTCCAACGAACTGGCGCTGCACGTGGTCGAGCTGAAGACCAACGGCCCGGCGCCGGCGCTCCGCGGCGTCGCCGAGCAGTTCCGCCAGTCGGCCGGCCGCGCCGCCGCGGCCCTGCAGGGCCTCGGCGCCCGGCTGCTGCCCGGCGGCATGCACCCGCTGATGGATCCGGATCGCGAGTTCCGCCGCTGGCCGCACAACTACGCCGAGGTCTACGCCGCCTACGACCGCATCTTCGACTGCCGCGGTCACGGCTGGTCCAACCTGCAGAGCTGTCACCTCAACCTGCCGTTCCGCGGCGACGAGGAGTTCGGCCGGCTGCACCTGGCGGTGCGCGCCCTGCTGCCGCTGCTGCCGGCGCTGGCCGCCAGTTCGCCGTTCCGCGAGGGCGTCGCCACCGGCTGGCTCGACACGCGGCTCGACGTCTACCGCCACAACCAACGGCGGGTGCCGAGCATCGCCGGTCTGGTGGTGCCGGAGCCGGTGCGGAGCGAGCAGGAGTATCGCGACGTGATCCTGGCCCGGGTCTGGCGCGACATCGCGCCGCACGATCCCGACGGGCTGCTGCGGCACGAATGGCTCAACTCGCGCGGCGCCATCGCCCGCTTCGATCGCGATGCCATCGAGATCCGCGTGCTCGACTGCCAGGAGTCGCCGTTCGGCGATCTGGCGATCTGCGCGCTGGTGGTGGCGGTGTTGCGGGCGCTGTGCGACGAGCGTTGGTGCGATCGGGCAGCCCTGGCGGCGCTGCCCACCGAGGAACTGGCGGCGGTGCTGTGGGCGGTGGCGAAGGACGGCGAGCGGGCGACGGTGGGCCACCCCGGGCTGCTGGCGGCGCTCGGCCTGCCGGCCCGGCCGGCGACCGCGCAACAGGTGTGGCGGCAGCTGGCCGACCGGGTGCTGCCCGACGTCGGGACGGTCGATCCGGCGCTGCGCCGTCCGCTGCAGGTGATCCTCGAACAGGGGCCGCTGGCCCGCCGGCTGCTGGCGGCGGTGGGCGATCGGCCGCTGGCAGCGGCGCTTCCGGGCGTGCTGACGCGGCTTGCCGAGTGCCTGGCGCCGGGGACCGACCCCGTGTTCGTCGGGTAGGCCGGCCCCAGCCCCGGGCCGCGCCACCCCCCTCGACACAAACGGGACAAACGCCGGTCGCCGGGGTGGCTAGATTGCCGCGCCTGCCCGAACGCATCCCCATCAGAGACAGACCATTCCCATGACCAAGCTCACCGTCGCCCTTCTCGCGTCCCTGCTGCTGGCTCCCTTCGCCACCGCCCAGCGCACCCCGGCCACCAGCGCCGTGTTCACCAACTTCGGCACCGCCTGCGGCGCCGACCTGAACGGCACCGTCGGCACCAACCTGGAGATCGGCCTGGCCGTGACCAACGCGCCGGCCTCGACCTTCGGCTTCATCGCCATCGGCGACCAGGCCACCACGCCGCACCCGCTGCCGGTCGGCAACTGCAGCCTGCTGATCGACGCGCGGCATCACCGCCTGCACAGCCGCATGTTCCGCACCGACGCCAACGGCGCCGCCAGCATCCAGATCACCCGCAACACGCCGCCCGCCGGCCTGACGGTGTCGTTCCAGGCCGTCGTGGTCAGCCACGACCGCGTCAACCGCACCCGCTCGATGGCGGCCAGCAACGGCACCGAGCTGGTCACCCAGTGAGCGCCTGAGCCGCACCGCCGGCTCGCGACCGAACCCAGGCGACGGGCGTGCTGCGGCGCGCCCGTCGTCGTTTCCGGGCCCGCTACTCCGCCTCGCCGGACGGCACCATCAGCAGTCCGAGCGCGAGCAGCAGGCCGGCGGCGATCGCGTTCGGCACGGCGGTGCCGTTCAGCAGCCAGACGACGCAGTTGAACAGGATGCCGCCCTCCAGCATGGCGAGGCCGAGGATCGTGGCCTGCACGCGGCCGGTCTGGCGGGCGTCGCCGGTGGCGTTCTCGGCCCGCTGCAGCATGGCGGAGCGCAGCCCGAAGCCGGCGGCGGCCGCCACCAGGGCGAAACCCGCCGCAATCCAGGTCAGGATGGTCACCGGCGGGTCGGCGAGACCCTTGCCGTCGCTCTGGGAGAGGATGATGGGCACGACCACGGCGAAGGCGAAGCCGCCGAGCAGGATGGCGATCGCGATCAGCCGGGCCTGGGCCTGCGTCGGCGGCGGCCGGTCGGTGGAACGGTTCATGGCCAGAGCGTGCCCTCGGCGCGGGTCGCCGTCCATACTGGCGCCATGACCGTGCCGCCCGGTTTCGAGGATCTGCCGCCCTTGCTGGCGGCGCTGCCGCCGATCGATCGCAAGGTGGTGGGCGGGCTGGTGACGCTGCTGGCGGCGGAGCCCGGGCGCGCGCGGGACCAGGAGTGGATCGCCGAGCGGTTCGTGGCGCTGGCCGTCCTGGCGCACGGACCGGCGGCAGCCGGGGAAGAGGCGACGGCCACCAGCACCGACGTCGAGCGCATGCAGGCCTACGCCCGCGCGCGGATGCCCGAGGTGGTCGGCCTGGCGCTGCGACTGTTCATCGCCACCGCCGAGGTGCTGCGCGCGCGGCGGACGCCGTTCGGCCTGGCCGACGTGCGAGCGATCGTGCTGGAGCTGCTGGGGCCGGATCCGGCCTGACGGCCCGGCTCCGTGCCGATCGCCGCGAAGCTGCACGCGGCCTTCACGGAGCCTGCAAGAAGCGTCCCTAGCTTCCTCGCCCGTCCGGAGGGACTGGCCCTGCGGACGACGCTTCTTCCTCCTTGCCGCAGTCACGACCATGAACCCACGCCACTTCGCACCGATCGCCGTCCTGGCGATCCTCGGCACGGCCGCCGCCGTGTCGGCCCAGCAGGAAGTCCTGGTGACCCAGGACATCGCCGTCTCGACCACCTGGACCGCGAACAACCGCTACAACCTCCAGCAGCAGATCTACGTGCTGCCGGGCGCCACCCTGACGATCCAGGCCGGCACCGTGATCGCCAGCACGACCGGTCTCGGCGGCAGCCTGGCTGTCACCAAGGGCGCCCAGATCTTCGTCCAGGGCACGCAGGACAACCCGGTGGTGATGACGTCCACCGCCGACCGGCAGACCTGGACCAACGGCAATCCCCGCACCGGCACCTGGCGCGAGGCCGCCAACGAGTGGGGCAACCTGACCATCATGGGTGCGGGTCACGTGTCGGAGAACGCCACGCCGGGCAACACGCCGGCGCCCGCCGCCGGCAACGTCGCCGCCATGGAAGGCCTGGTCGCCGCGTTCCCCGGCGACACCCGCGTGCTCTACGGCGGCGGCAACGACGACGACGACAGCGGCAGCATCCGCTTCCTGTCGCTGCGCTACGGCGGCCGCGTGGTCGGCCTCAACGTCGAGCTGAACGGCCTCTCGCTGGGTGGGGTCGGCCGCAACACCGACATCGATCACGTCGAGATCATGAACAACGTCGACGACGGCATCGAGATCTGGGGCGGCGCCGTCAACCTCAAGTACTTCAGCATCTGGAACGTCGGCGACGACAGCCTCGACGTCGACCAGGGCTGGCGCGGCAAGGCCCAGTTCGGCCTGATCGTGCAGGGCCACAGCCTCAACGCCGCGCAGGGCTCGGGCGTCGGCGACAACGGCTTCGAGATGGACGGCGCCGAGGACTCCGACTGGCAGCCGGTCACCACCGCCACCATCTACAACTGCACGTTCATCGGCCAGCCGATCGACGGCGACCACGCCACCGCGTGGCGTGACAACGCCCGCGTGCAGTTCCGCAACTGCATCTTCATGAACGCCGGCGAGCGCGTCGTGCAGTTCGACAACGTCGACGGCGATGGCGGCCACGGCTACGGCTACAACGGCACGCTGTCCTGGCCGGCCACCTGGACCACCCCGTACACCGCCACCTCGACGGTGAACGCCCCGGCCAACCCGGCGGCCTTCTACCAGACGCAGACCAGCGGCAACCTGGCCGAGATCAAGGACAGCGTCTTCTGGTCCAACACCTTCGCGTCGGCCTACACCGAGGCCAACAACCGCGGCGTGTTCGCCGGCGGCAACCACAACGTGCAGGAGCCGGCGAGCATGCCGATCGCGGCGCTCACCCGCGGGCCGCTGGTGCTGCGCGGCGGCAAGGCGATGCTGCCGGTGACCTTCCTGGATCCGCGCCCGGCCGGTGATGCGCTCACCAGCGTCGGCGTAGCGCCGGCGGACGGCTTCTTCAGCTCGGCCCGCTACCGCGGCGCATTCGCGCCCGGCAGCAGCTGGCTGTGCGGCTGGACCGCGTCGGAGGCCTTCGGCCTCACGCCGCAGAACGACTGGTGCGACCTCGGCAGCTCGCTGGCGGGCACCGGCGGCCACCCGGTCATGCTCGGCACCGGCACCTTCGCGTCCAGCACCAACGTGACGCTGGGCCTGAGCAACGCGGTGCCGAGTTCGCTGACGGTGATGGCGCTGGGCTACGGCCGCATCGACCAGCCGCTGCTCGGCGGCGTGCTGGTGCCCAACTACCTGACGCTGGGCACGCTGGTGCTGTTCTCCTCGCCGAGCGGCACCCTGTCGGTCTCGTTCACGGTGCCGCCGGGGTTCACCGCCGGCACGCCGCTGTTCTTCCAGTGCGGGGTCCTCGATGCCGCGGCGCCGCAGGGCTTCGCCCTGTCGAACGCGGTCTCGAAGCGGACGCCCTGATCCGCGCCGTGCCCGGCGCTTCCCCGCCGGGCGCCGCCTTGCTGCTGCAGGTCCCAGCCCTGGAACCGCGTCCGCGAGCCCATCCCGATGTGCCCCAAGAGTCCCGTCGAGCCGGCGTACGCCGGCCCCCTGATCCCACTGGCCCTGTCGCTGTCGGCGCTGCTCGCCGGCTGCGACGGGCAGAACGATGCCGCCGCGGCCGCCTCCGCGACGGCGCCCGTCGCTGCCGAGACCGCCACCGTCGATCCGCCGATGGCCGACTGGCAGCGCCAGCTCATCGACCTGGTCGCCGCCGCCGCGGCGCGGATGCCGGCGGATCCGCACCAGAAGAACCGCAGCCGTGTGCAGGGCCAGCTGGTGGACGCCTGCGTCGCCATCGGCCAGCTCGCGGCGGGCGCGACGATCGCCGCCGGCATCGCCGACTGGCGCCAGGGCACGGCGTTCGGCGAACTCGCCATGGCCCATGCCCGCCGCGGCGATGCGGGTCGCGCCCGCGAGCTGCTGCGCCTCGCCCGGCAGAACGCCATCCGCGGCAGTGAAGCCGGGACCCAGGAATGGCGCATCGACCAGATCCTCGCCCGGGTGGCCGCCGCCGCCGTGCTGCTCGGCGACGATCCCGACGCGGCGGTGGGGGGCGCCATGGTGCCGGCGCTCGAGCCGCTGGTGGCCGCGCGGCTGGAACGGCTGCCGCCAGACGCCGCCCTGGACCACCTCGCCACCGTGGCGCCGATCCTGCGGCAGGGAGACCTGGACCAGGTCACCGCCGCCCTGCGCGGCTGCGTCGTGGTGGCGCGGCGGTTCTGGGACGATCCGGCGCAGCGCCAGCGGTCCCTGCAGCCCCTGCGTCGGGTCGGCACGCGCGTGCCGGGCGTGGTGCTCGCCGAGGTGCTGATGAGCGCCGCCGCCCTGGCGGCCGACCGCGGCGCCGGTTCCGTGGCGGCGGAGTTCGCCGGGCTCGCCGGCGGCGTGCTGGACCGCGCGCCGATGGCGACTGAAGACCGCCTGGCGGCGCGGGCCCGGCTGGCCGGGCTGCGCTTCCGCGCCGGCGAGACTCGCGAGGGTCTGGCGGAACTGTCGGCCGTGGCCGTCGACTACGAACGGCTGAAGACCGGCATCGTCGACATCCAGCGTGCCGGCGTTCTGCGCGCCCTGGCGCTCGGCTGGCAGGCATGCGGCGAACGCGACCAGGCGCTGCTCACGTTCCGGCAGGCGGTGGCCGCCGGCGTCGCCAATCCCAACTCGCGGCCGCGCCTTGACGATCTGGCGGCTACCGTCGCGGCGCTGCTGGGCGCCGGGTTCGAGCCCGATGCGGCACTCCTCGCCGACCTGCGCAAGGTCGCCGACGGCCTGGGGCACCCGTGGTAGGACGCCCGTCGCGCCCGGCGCTGGGACTGTTGGCCCTGGCTTGTCTGCAGGGCCTGGCCATGGCCCAGGATCCCACCGGGCGCATCCTCGGCCGCGTCTGGGACAAGGACTTCGCTGAGCCCCTGGCCGACGCGCAGGTTACGGTCATCGAGAACGGCGCCCGCGCCGCCACCGACGCCCAGGGCACGTTCCGCCTGCCCGACCTGCCGCCGGGCCGCTACACCCTCAGCATCGGCAAGGACGGCTACCTGCGGCAGAGCCGCGACCTGACGGTGACCGCCGGCAGGCTGACCGAGCTGGAGGTGTGGCTGCAGGCCGAGGTCACCGACCTGGAGGAGTTCGTCGTTGCCGACAATCTGCAGCTCGGCGGCGGCTCCGAGAGCGCGCTGCTGCAGGTGCGGCTGCAGAGCGCCTCGTTCCTCGACGCGATCGGCTCGGACCTGATCGGCCGGTCCGGCGCCAGCGATGCCGCGGCGGCCCTGCGCCTGGTGGCCGGCGCCTCGGTGCAGGACGGACGTTCGGCGGTGATCCGCGGGTTGCCGGATCGCTACGTCAGCGCCCAGCTGAACGGCGTGCGTCTGCCCACCGCCAACGAGGACAAGCGCGCCGTCGAGCTGGACCAGTTCCCCAGCGCGATCATCGAGAGCCTGCGGGTCAGCAAGACCTTCACGCCCGACCAGCAGGGCGACGCCTCGGGCGGCGCGGTCGACATCCGCCTGAAGGGCATCCCCGACGAGCCGTTCTTCTTCAAGTGGTCGGTGCAGACCAGCCACAACACGCAGGTGACCGGCCGCGGTGACTTCCTGACCTACCAGGGCGGCGGCCTCGGCTACCTCGGGCGGGACGGCGGCCGTCGCCGGCAGCAGCTCGACCAGCTCGGCGAGGACTGGAGCGGCGCCGTCGGCACCGTCGAGGGCGAGGCGCCGCTGGACTACAAGTGGTCGTCGGCGATCGGCGGCCGGCACGAGATCGCCGAGGGTGTGCGGCTCGGCGCGTCCGGCAGCTTCTTCTACGAGCGCGACAGCTCGCTGCGACGGGATGCCGTCGACGACTCCTGGTGGGTGGAGTCGCCGGGCGCGCCGATGACGCCGAAGACCGCGCAGGGCACCGTGCAGGACGGTGACTTCAAGACCTCGCTGTTCGACGTGCGGCAGGCCGCGCAGTCGGTGCAATGGGGAGCGCTGGGCGTGATCGGGCTGGAGACCGACCATCACGCCCTGAGCCTGACCTGGCTGCGCACGACGACGGCCGAGGACACCGCCACCGTGGCCGAGGACACCCGCGGCAAGGCGTGGTTCTTCCCGGGCCACGACCCCGACGATCCGACCACGCCGGGCCACGACCGCACCGACGCCGCGCCCTACCTGCGCCTCGAGACCCTCGCCTACAGCGAGCGCACCATGGACTCGGTGCAGCTGGCCGGCCGTCACCGTCTGGACCTGGGCGGCGACTCGCTGCCGCCGGAGCTGGACTGGGTGGTGTCCCGCAGCGAGGCCGCCAGCAGCGAGCCCGACAAGCGGCAGTTCGGCTCGCTGTGGGTGCCCGGCCGCACCGTCGGACCCTTCGTCATCCCCGCCGCGCACCGCCCGTTCAAGCCCTCGGCGAACTTCACGCTGGGCAACCTGCAACGGATCTGGAAGGACATCGAGGAGGACAGCGAGCAGTACTCGGTGAACCTGAGGCTGCCCTTCCGGCAGTGGGACGACCACCCGGGCCATCTCAAGTTCGGCGTGTTCGAGGACCGCGTGCACCGGACCTTCGACCAGGACACCTTCAGCAACTTCAACGACAACTCGGGCTTCGACGGTCCCTGGCAGCAGCAGTGGTCGTCGACCTTCCCGTTCCAGAGCCACCCGATCACCCCGTCGGTGTTCGACGTCGACTACGAGGGCCGGCAGCACCTCTCGGCCAGCTACGTGATGCTCGACCTGCCGCTGCTCGAACGGGTCAACCTGGTGGGCGGCCTGCGTCTCGAGCGCACCCGCACCAGCATCGTCAACGACCCCGAGTCCGGCGCCACCTGGTATCCGCCTGGCTCGCTGGCGCCGACCCAGCTCAACGCCGGCGACGGCGACGTGCAGTTCGGCCAGCACGACGTGCTGCCGGCGGTGGGCCTGGTCTGGCGCACGACCGACACCGTGACCATGCGCGCGTCCTACGGCGAGACCGTGGCGCGGCAGACCTTCAAGGAGCTGTCGCCGATCCTGCAGCAGGAATTCCTGGGCGGGCCGATTTTCATCGGCAACCCGGAGCTGCAGATGAGCGACCTGCGCAACTACGACCTGCGCGTCGACTGGACGCCGTACGACGGCGGCATGCTGTCGGCGTCCTGGTTCCGCAAGGACATCCGCCGGCCGATCGAATACGTGCAGCGCATCGCGTCGTTCGACTTCACCACGGCGGTGAACTACCCGCGCGGCCGCATCGACGGCCTGGAACTGGAGGCGCGGCAGCAGCTCGGCCACTTCTGGCGACCGCTGGAGGGGCTGGGCATCGGCGCCAACGCCACCTGGCTGGATGCGCGAGTGAGCCTGCCGGACGACGAGATCGCCGGCTTCGACCTGCCGGGCATCCAGGCGCCGATGAGCAGCCGCGAGATGACCAACGCGCCCGAGGCGCTCTACAACGCCTTCGTCACCTACGACCTCGAGGCGACCGGTTCGCAGCTCGCCGTGTTCTACACCGTGCAGGGCGACTCGTTGGTGGCCGGCGCCGGCCAGTCGAGCGGCAACTTCGTGCCGAGCGTCTACGCCGACGACTTCGACACCCTGAACGCCAGCTTCTCCCAGGCGCTCGGCCGGCACGTCAGGTTGCAGCTCGGCGCCAAGAACCTCACCGACCCGTTGATCCGCGAGGTCTACCGGTCGCCCTACATCGACGGCGACGTGGTGCGCAGCTCGCACCGCAACGGCATCGACCTGACCTTCGGCATCGGCGGCGAGATCCGCTTCTGACATCGCGACCCAGGAACACCATGACCACGGCACCGGCGCATCCCCCGACCGCCCTCCACCCCGCGCGACGCTCCCTCGGCGGCGCCCTCTGGCGCATCCTGCTCGGCGCGTTGCTGCTGGCCGCCGCGCTGCGCGCCCAGGACGGCGCGGCGCCGGCCACACCATCCACGCTGGCGGCGACGCGCTCGGCGTTGGACCGCTGGGTCGAGGTCCGGCAGCTCATCTCCCAGGAGAAGCGGGACTGGCAGCTGGCCCGGGAGATGCTGTCGGCGCGGGTGGCGGTGCTGCGGCGGGAGCTGGAACTGCTCCGCGCCAGGGTGGCGACGACCCAGGAGTCGGTGCAGGCCACCACGCCCGAACTGCAGAAGCTGCAGGCCGAGGCGGCGGCCAGCGCGGCGGCCACCGCCGGCCTGCTGGCGGCGACCCCGGCCCTGGAGGCGCAGACGCGCCGCCTGTTGCAGCGCCTGCCGGCCCTGCTGGCGGCCCGGGTCGATCCGGCGGCGCGGCGCCTGCAGGCGGTCACCGCCGACCTGCCGCTGCCCGAGCGGCTGCAGGCCGTGCTGACGGTGTTGCGCGAGGCGGACAAGTGGCAGCAGCAGGTGCTGACCGCCACCGAGCAGCGGCAGGTGGCCGACGACGTAACCGCCAGCGTCACGACCCTGTACCTGGGCCTCGGCCAGGCGTTCTACGCGTCCGCCGACGGCCGCCATGCCGGCCGCGGCGTACCCGGCGCCGAGGGCTGGACCTGGCAGCCGCTGCAGGGCGAGGACGCCGCCGCCGTGGTGCGCGCCATCGCCATCCTGCAGGGCCGGGAGATGGCCGACCACGTGCGCCTGCCGGTGCGGATCCAGTGACGACCCCGAACGGAGATCACCCATGAAGCGAATCATCGACACCATCGCGTGCGCGTCCCTGCTGCTGTCGGCCGCGGCATTGCCCGGTCAGGCCGGCGGCCTGCAGGGCGTCGGCCAGGACCTGGAGCGGCGCCTGCAGGAGAGCCTGACGGAGCTCGCCACCGTGCGGGAGCAGATCGCCGCGGTGAAGGTGCCGATGGCGAGCCTGCTGGACGACCTGGAGGCCGAGCTGGCGGTGGCGCGGCAGCAACTGCAGGACGCCGAACGGCTCGCCGAGGGCCGCGCCCTCGAACTCGGCCGGCTGCGGCAGACCATCAGGGTGCGCAACGACGAGGCCGGCTGGCTCACCAACCTGCTGAACGAGTACGTGCAGGAGTTCGAGACGCGGGTGCACAGCGCCGACCGGCAGCGCCTCCGGCCGGTCCTCGGCGAGGCCCGTGCGCTCGGCGCCGACCTCAACGCCGCCTTCCCGCAGCGGTTGGCGGCGCAGACGGCGCTGGTCACGGCGGCCCTGCAGCGCCTCGACGAGGCCTTCGGCGGCCACACCTTCCCGGGCAGCGCGGTGGATCCGCAGGGCATCGTCCGCGCCGGCAGCTTCACCGCCGTCGGTCCGGTGGTGGTGTTCCGCGCCACCGACACCGGTGAGGCCGGCCTGATCGAACCGGGCACCGTCACCGAGCCGACGGTGACGCGGCTGCCGCGACCGGGGGACGCCGTTGCGGCGGCGCGGGTGGTCGAGAACGGCGCCGGTGGGCTGCCGGTCGATCCGACCCTGGGCAACGCGCTGAAGATCGCCGGCACGCAGGAGACGCTGTGGCAGCACATCCAGAAGGGTGGTCCGGTGATGATCCCGATCTTCGTGCTGGCCGGCGCCGCCCTGCTGGTGGCCCTGTGGAAGTGGCTGCAGCTGCTCCGCGTGCGACGGCCCTCGCGCCGGCAGGTGGAGGCGGTGCTGGGTGCGATCGGCAGCGGTGATCGCGAGGCGGCCCGGGCCAGCGCGCTGCGCGTCGTCGGGCCCGCCGGCGAGATGCTGGCGGCCGGCGTCGAACATGCCGACGAGCCGCGCGAGCTGATCGAGGAGGTGATGTACGAGCAGGTGCTGCGCAGCCGGTTGCGGCTGCAGCGGGGCCTGCCGTTCGTCGGCATCGCCGCCGCCGCCGCGCCCCTGCTCGGTCTGCTCGGCACGGTGACCGGCATCATGAACACCTTCCAGCTGATCACGGCGTTCGGTTCCGGTGACGCCCAGACGCTGTCCGGCGGCATCTCCGAGGCGCTGATCACCACCGAGTACGGCCTGATCGTGGCGATCCCGGCCCTGCTGCTGCACGCGTTCCTGTCGCGCAAGGCGCGCGGCATCGTCGCCGGGATGGAGGCGGTGGCGGTGGAGTTCGCCAACCAGGTGGAGACGGCGCGGGCCCGGCGACGCGGCCGCGCGCCGGTGATGGCGGCGGGGCCGGCCGCAGCCGCGCCGGACCCGGTCCTGGTGCGGGCGCAGGTCGACGATCTGCTGCGCGAGATGCTCGGCCCGCTGCTGGAAGGCAGTGCCCCGGGAGCCGGCCGGTGAGTCTCGCCCTGCTGGAAGGCTGGCCCGAGCGGCTCGCGCAGGTGCTGCGCGAGGCCCTGCGGATCTGGCACGACGGCGGCTGGGCCATGTGGGGGCTGCTGGTCATCGCGCTCACCCTGTTCGGCATCGGCGTCCGCGTGCACCTGGACCTGCGGCAACGGCGGCACCGGGTGCCGGAGGCGGTGTGGCGCCGCTGGCTGCTGGAGCCGGCGGATCGCGAGGGACCGATCGGCCACCTGCTCGATCGGGTCGGCGAGCCGGAGTCGGTGACGGCGATGGTGCGGCGCTTCGCCGAACTGCACCACGAGGAGATCGTGCCGTTCGAACGCGACCTGCGGGTGATGCAGGTGTGCGTGGGGGCGGCGCCGCTGATCGGCCTGCTCGGCACCGTCACCGGCATGCTGGCGACCTTCGCCGCGCTGGCCGCCGGCGGCGGCGGCGACCAGACCATGACGCAGATCAGCAAGGGCATCAGCGAGGCGCTGATCACCACCGAGGCGGGCCTGGTGGTGGCCCTCGGCGGCCTGTTCCTGCATCGCCACCTGGCCCGCCGCGCCGAGGTCCACCAGGCGTTCCTGGCCCACCTGCAGACCGTGTGCACCCAGGTGGCCTGGGGCCACGACCGGCGGCAACGGCGCGCCGCCGCCCGCGCCGCCGCCCGCGGCCGTTTCGCCGGCCTGCTGCTCCGTCCTGCGTCCGCGTCCGCGTCCGTTCCCACCGAGGTGAAGTCATGAGCCGCTTCCGTGTCTCCGAGGACGACGACCAGGCGCTCGGCATCGACATGTCGCCGATGATCGACTGCGTCTTCATCCTGCTGATCTTCTTCATCGTCACCACCACCTTCGTCGAGGAGTCCGGCGTCGAGGTGGACAAGCCGAAGGCCGCCTCGGCGTCGCGCCTGGAGAAGACCAGCCTGCTGATCGCACTCACCGGCAAGGGCGAGGTCATGCACGGCAATCGCGACATCGGCATCGGCGGCGTCCGCACGGTGGTGGCGGTGGCGATGCAGAAGGAGCCGGTGCCGGTGATCGTGCAGGCCGACGCCGCGGCGCCCACCGGCCTGCTGGTGCGCGTGATCGACGAGGCCAAGCTCGGCGGCGCCGCCAAGGTGAGCCTGGCCACCAGCCAACCCGGCCGATGAACGCCAGCCCTGTACCTGCGCGGCGTCCGCCGCTGCGCCGCCCGCCGCTGCGCCGTGCGCTGGCGATGGCCGGCGGCGCCGTGCTGACCCTGCTCTGCTTCCTGGTGCTGCCGCTGATCCAGGCGATCACCGCGCCGCCGGACGACGACACGCTGCTGCGCGGCATCGACACGACGGCCCTGCCGCCACCGCCACCGCCGCCGCCGCCGGAGCCGGAGAAGCCGCCTGAGGCGGAGCCGGAGCCACCGGCCATGGATGAGCCGCCGCCGCAGTTCGACTTCGGCAGCCTCGATCTGGTCCTGGACGGCGGCGGCGGTGGCAGCGGCTTCCTGCCCGGCGATCTCGGCGGGCGCGTGGCGGCGGCGCAGCGCGGCAGCGAGGACGGCGGCGTGTTCGGCCTCGCCGATCTCGACCAGAAGCCGCGGCCGGTGCACCAGCCTGGTCCCAACTGGGACGCGGTCCTGCGCGCCAAGGCGCCGGGCCACGTCCAGGTTCTGTTCGTGGTCGACGAGGACGGCCGCGTCGCCAAGGCCACCGTGCAGTCCTCCACCGACACCGTGTTCGAGCCGGCTGCGCTGGCCGCGGTGCGCAAGTGGCGTTTCGAGCCCGGCCGCAGCCAGGGCAGGCCGGTCCGCTTCCGCATGCGCGTGCAGGTCTCCTTTCCCAAGCAATAGCCCATGAAGCCCGCAACCCTCCTGCTCTCCTCCGTGCTGTTCGCCGCGACCGCCATGGCGCAGACGAACGGCGCCACGATCACCGTTCGCCAGGACCTCGAGGTCCTGCGATCGCCCGGTTTCCGCGAACGCCTCGTCCAGAGCTACCTCGCCGAGAGCGACGTGGAGCCGCCGCTCACCGCCGCCGAACGCAAGACCCTGCAGGCGGCGATCGACCTGGTGGCCACCGAGCGGGCCGCCGACGCCGTGGCCGCCCTCGAACGGAGCCGCGGCCCGGCGGCGAGCGCGCAGCTCGACTTCACCCTGGCCAACACGCTGACCCAGTTGGATCGGCTGGACGAGGCGGCGGCCGCAGCCGGCCTCGCGGTGCAGAAGTTCCCGCGCTTCCGTCGCGCCTGGGCCCACCTCGGCATGGTGCAGTTCCGGCGCGGTGACTTCCGCGAGGCCGGCCGAGCCCTGTCCCGCGCCGTCGAACTGGGCGCCCACGATGCGCTCACTTACGGGCTGCTGGGCGTGGCGCACGCCCGCAGCCAGCGCTACGTGGCCGCCGAGTCCGCCTTCCGCATGGCCGCCATGCTGGCCCCCGACGAGTGGGACTGGCAGATGGGCCTGGCGGAGACCTTCTACCGTCAGGAACGCTTCGCCGACGCCGTGGCGCTGTTCCGCGGCTTGCAGGAGCAGCATCCCGATCGCCCCGAACTCTGGCTGGCCTTGGGCGAGGCCTATCTGCGGCTCGGCAAGGACCTCGAGGCTGTCAAGTGCCTGCAGGTGGTCGATGGCCTCGGCGCCGCCACGCCGGCGATGCTGGCCAACCTCGCCGATGCCTGCGCCCGGCTCGGGCTGCCCGATCTCGCCGCCGCCGCCTGGCTGCGTGGCATGGAGGCCGAGGGCGGCACCGCCGATCGCGCGCTGCGCGGCGCCCGCTTCCTGCTCGGCAGGGGCGCGCCGGAGGAGGCCGCCGAGCTGGCGGCGCAGATCGCCGCCCGTCGCGGCGACCGGCTGGGCGAGCACGAGGCCAGGGAACTGCTCCGCCTGCGCGCCCGGCTGGCGGCGGCGACCGGCGCCACCGATACCGAGGTGGCGATGCTGCAGGAACTGGTGGCCCGCGATCCCTTGGACGGCGATGCCCTGCTGCGGCTGGGCCAGCACCACGCCCGCACCGGCGATCCACAGCAGGCCATCTTCTGCTTCGAGCGCGCCGCCAGCAGCGAGGCGGTCGGCGCGGACGCCCGCGTGTTGCACGCGCAGGTCCTGGCCAGCCAGCGCCGCTATGCCGAGGCGGTGCCGCTGCTGAAGGCGGCGCAGGCGATGAAGCCGCGCGACAGCGTGGCCACCTTCCTGCAGCAGGTGGAACGGGCCCAGGGCCGCTGACCGCTCGTGGCGCTCAGCCGCGGACCGTCGCTGTGCCGTCGAAGTACGCCTGGTACCGCGGCCATGACCAGCGGGCGATCGTGCGGCCCAGTTCGAGCCCGGCGATGTTGTCGGACTGGATGTGGTAGCCGCCCATCACCCGCGAGATGCCGGCCATCTCGGCGGTGGCGGTGAAGGTCGGCAGCTCCAGCAGCACCGCCTCGTCCATCGGCTCGTGGGTGATCGCGCCCGGCACCCGCGGCGCGACGAAGCCGAACCAGTCCGAGCCGGTGGACAGCATCAGGATCGTCGACGCGGCGGCGCTCACCGTGCTGTGCCCCGACGGGTAGGCGGGGAACGGCGGGCAGGTGAAGTAGAGCGGCGAGTAGTTGATCCAGTCCTCGGCTCGGACCATGCCGACGCCGCGGCCGTAGCCGAGCCAGCCCGGCAGCCGCTGGCCCGCGTAGAAGTGCCGCACCAGGGTCTGCGGTCGCGAGCTGTCGTAGACGTACTTGGCCTCCCAGCAGGCGATGAAGGCGTCCAGGCAGACGTTGGCCACCGCGAAGTAGAGCTTCACGTCCTGCTCCAGGTCGTGGTTGTCGCGGCGCGAGACGTCCTGGGCGAACCGCAGCCAGTGGCCGCTCTGGCCGGTCGACCGCGGCCCGTCCCGCATGAACTCGACGATCGCCTTCTGCACCGGCGTCAGGCTGGCGTGGTAGCGGATCACCTCGTCCACCTCGGCCCGCAGCCGCAGATCGCCGACCTTGGGCTGTGGGCCGGGCCGGAACTGGTCGCTCCGTTCCAGCGCGAATGGTTTCACGAGGCCCCAGTGCGGGGTCAGGCCGTCCGGGGTGAATACCGTGCCGTCGGGCAGCGTGAACTGCTTCTGCTGCCAGCAGTCGGGATCGACGATCCGGTCGACGGGGTTGCGTGGGCGATAGCCGGTGTAGTCGCAGTACGGCGCACCGGTGCGGCCCAACGCGTCGCCGCGCTGGTTGGCGCCGTCGTGGCGGCGGTAGGCGATCAGCGCATCGGCGACCAGGTTGCCGATGCCCTGCGGCGCACCCGGATCGCGGTTCTGGTCGTCGGGGTCGTGGCCCATCCGCCGCATCTCGGCCCGGATGTAGTCGGCCTGGTCGGGCAGCACCTCGAGCATCGTGCGGCACATGGCGTGGGCGATGGCCGTGGTGCGGTTCTGGTCGGTGCGCTCGCCCGCGGGGCGTCGCAGCGTGCCGCCGAGCCGGGTGCCGACGGCCTGGTCGTCATAGGCGGCCCAGGCGTCGTACATCGCGGTGAGCGGGATCGCCATCTGCCGCGACAGGATGGTGGGGCGCGCGCCCCACCTCTCGACGTCGCGGGCGCAGGCCTCCTGCAGGACGTCGAGCCAGCGGTAGGCGGCGGTGGCGTTCGGATGCTCGGGGTAGACCGCCGAGCCGTCCCGCGTGGCGTGGCTGTAGTGCAGGAAGCGCGGGTCGAGGCGCAGCTGGTCCAGCGGCTGGCCTGGCCCGATGGCAGGCGGCGCGCTGCAGGCGACCAGCAGGAGGAGGAGGGCGGCTGGCGCCACCGGTGGCTTGGGACGCGGCATCGCGCCGGCCAGTCTTCCCCGAGTCTGGGGTCTGGTCAATGCGAGAGAGAACCCGGCTGGCACGCCAGTTGAGCCTTGCCGCCCTCACCCGCTTTCCGGAGGTCGCACTGCATGTTCCGGTTCCACACCATTCCCCAGTTCTTTTCCCTCATGACCCTCCTGGTCGTGCTGCCCGTCGCCGCCTGCGGTGATCCCGACGGGCCGGTGCACGCCGGTGGCCGGGTCGAGGCCGTGGCCGAGATGCTGGACGAGAAGGGGCAGAAGCTCGGTACCGCCGAGTTTCGTCAGGTCGGCAAGGTGGTGACGATCCGGATGCAGGTGTCCGGCCTGCCGCCGGGCGTGCATGCCCTGCACATCCACGAGAAGGCCGAGTGCCACGCGGCGGATGGCGAGGCGTTCGGTGCCGCCGGCGGGCACTTCAATCCGACCAACAAGAAGCACGGCTTCGACAATCCGGAAGGTCCGCACGCCGGTGACCTGCCCAACTTCACCGTTGCCGCTGACGGAACCGCCACCGTGGAGGTGGAGAACGTCCATGTCACCCTGGAGGAGGGCCCGGCCCACTCGCTGTTCCATCCGGGCGGCACCTGCCTCGTGATCCACGCCGGCCCCGACGACAACAAGACCGATCCCGCGGGCAATGCCGGGGCGCGGCTGGCGTGCGGCGTGATCCGCCGTCGCTGACCGACGGTGGCGCTCAGCCGCCGGCGCCGGACACGCACACCCGCAGGGCCGCCGGCGCCAGGTTGAGCGGCGCCAGCACGCCGGGGGCGAGATAGCGCGGCAGCGTGCCCAGCACGACGCAGCCGCCGGCTGCGGTCATCGTCAGCTGGGTGACGCCGTGCTCGAACGGTCCGGTCAGCACGCTGCCGTTGGGCAGGTAGAAGACTGTCAGGCCCCAGCCCGAGGCCAGGTGCAGCCAGGTGGCGGAGTACTGCGGCCCGCGGCTCGGCGGCGCGAGCCGCAGGCCCGGCGGCGTGGCGGCCAGCTCGACGCCGCTGCCCCCGAGCAGCAGGCGGTCGCCGCCGGTGCCGCGCACGATCAGGTCGGCGGCGCCGGTGAACGCCGACCCCGGCAGTGGCACGGCGGTCAGGTCGCCGTAGGCCACCGCGTGGGAGCCGCTCTGGAGGTCGATCCGGCGCAGCCGCAGGGCGCCGCCGAGACTGGCCACCTCGGTGCTGAGCAGCGTGCCGCCGGCGGCGACCGCGGCCACCGGATCCAGCGTGCCGGCGGGGAACGGCTGCAGGACGGAGCCGGTGCCGGTCAGGTTGGTGACCACGCCGGTGCTCTCGGCGCGGAACCAGTCCATGCGCCCCGCATCGCCGATCGCCACGTCCAGCGTCGCGCCGACGAACTTCGGCAGGATGTGCACGCCGATGTAGGGCTGGAAGATCGGATCGGCGGTGATCTGCAGGGGCGGCGCCGCCGCCGCCACGTCGAGCAGGAACAGCTCGTCGCGCACCAGGCCATCGACGTAGAACAGCCGCGAGCCGTCGCCGTTCAGCAAGAGGTGCGGATGGCCGGAGCCCTCGGGCAGGTAGTCGGGGTCCTCGTACTTGCTCGGCGGTGGCGGCAGCAGCACCGCCGGGCCGCTGCTGCGCACCAGCCACAGGCGTTGCTGGTCCCGCGGGCCATACAGGCAGACGATCGAGGCGCCGTCGCCGGCCATGGCGAAGGTGGTCTTGAAGAAGCCACCGGGCACCGGCGGCGGCGTCACCTCGACCGGCGTGGCGAGATCGCCGAGCGGCAGCCGCCAGAGCCGGTCGTCCTGGGTCAGATAGAAGGCGAACTGCGGGCCGGCGAGGCAGCCTTCCTCGTCGACCGGCACCGCCGTCGGCACGAAGCGCGCCGGCGTGCCGGTGCTGGCGAACGTCGTGCCGTCGAGGCGCAGCACGTGCAGGCCGCCGAGCACGGCGCCGACCACGCCGTTCTGGCCGTCGGCGGCCACCGCCAGCCGGTCGTGGAACGGCGCGTCGGTGCCGGCCCCGATGCCGGCAACCTCGAGCAGCACGCGGGCCTGGCCGTCGGGCGGCACCAGCAGGAAGCCCCAGTAGGCGCCGTTCTGGCGGCGGTACTGGAACAGCCGGCCGCCGCCGGGCAGTTCGACGCGCCACAGGCCGTGGCGTTCGACCCGGCGCGCCACCGTGGCGTCATCGGCCTGCATCGCCGTGCGGCCGGTGATCTCGATCGGCAGGATCTCGATGCCGGCGAGGATCACCTGGCCCGGTGCCTGCGGGCTGTTCTCGTCGAGCAGCCGCAGGTCGAGGAGATGGGGGCCCGGCCCCTCCAGCAGGGCGATGCGCTGCGCGGGCAGCGTGCCCAGCAGCAGCAACGCGGGCAGGAGGCGGCGGAGGATGTTCGGCAGTGGCATGGGCTCGGCCCCCCAAGGGTAGCAGGCCGCGGCAGGGGCGGTCCTAGTTGGCCTCCAGCGTCTTGCAGTCCGGATTGGCCAGGAACCAGGTGCCGTTGCTGCCCACCAGCCCCTGGCCGGTGAAGTCGGTGCCGATCAGCTGCGGCACGTTCGGCACGCCGTAGCTGATCTCGAACTGGCCTTGGCCATTGGTGAAGCCGCTGGCGATGGTCGCCGCGTTGGGGCCGAGCAGCCACACGCCAGCGTTGCCGAACGGCACGTAGCCCGTGTTGGCGGTGAAGTCGAGGAACATCATGCCGAACGAGCCGGGGGGCGCGTTGATCTGCCAGCGGGCCGACCGGCCGAGGCGCAGGTTGCCCATGTCGAAGACCTTGGTGGTCGGGGTCACCGAGCGCACGTCGAGGCGCGGGCTCTGCGCGGTGCCGACGTTGACCACCTCGAGGATGGCCTCCTGGCTGATCACGGTGTTCAGGTTCAGCGTGGTGCTGAAGACCGGGATGTTGGTGCAGTCGAGGAAGAACTGGTTCTGCGTGTTGCGGACGTCCTCGATCGAGCCGCGCATGGTCTGGGTCTGGGCCGGCAGCAGGCTGGCGGCGGCGAGGGGAAGGATGAGGGGGAGCAGGCGCATCAGGGTCTCCTGGGTTGCGAGTGTGCAGAGGAAGGGAAGTGCCGCGTTCGCGACGAGGGTCCTTGCGCAACGGCCGTGCCAGCCGGCGATCGGGGCCTGAGGCGGCCGATCCGTGCGGGATCCGCACGCGGTGGGCCCCGGCCCGTGCGGAATGCGGACGCGAGGCCGGAGTTGACGCCCACACCATGCCGGCGGAGGATCCCCGCCACGATGATGCGAAGGGTGTTGCTGGCGCTCCTGACCCTCCCTGCGGTGGCTGCGGCGCAGTCCTATCAGATGGCAGGTTCGCTGTTGCGGATCTCGTCCGCCACCTACTCGCGGGGAACCTTCGGCACCGGCGCGGGGGAGTTGCTGCAGCGTTTCGATGCCGACGACCTCACGGGCTACGGGATCGAGATCGGGACGCCCGGGATGCAGGTTGTGCGGGGAGTCGTGCTGGGCGGGCGCGACTTCGGCGGCGGCTCGAACCTGGTGGATGTCACCCTCTACACCGAGGATCCGGCGCGCCCGGGCCATCCGGACCTGGGTGCTCCCCTGGGCGGCACCACCGGCGTTCAGCTGCCCGGGCAGGTGCTGTCGTTCGCGTTCGTGTACTTCCCGGCGCCCGTGCGGGCGCCCCTCGGCCGCGACCTGTTCGTTGGTGTGCGCATCCCGCCCTCCAGCGGCACCTTCGCCGGAGCCTGGTTGATGGTCCTCACGGGCACGGTCGACGTGGCAGGCCCGGGTCTCCCCACGTCGCCACCGGAGGCCAACAGCTACCGCCTGTATCGGAATGTCACCACCAATGGATTGGCCTACGGTTCGCGCGGCCAGTTCCTCATCGACCTGCTGACCACGTCGCCGAGCGGCATGGCGGCCACCATCAGCAATCAGGCCAGCTATCCGGTGGCCGGGCTGCCGCCAGGGGTCACCACGCTGCTGTCCGGCCTGCACCCGGATGCTGCCAGCCCGCCCCGGAATGCAGGGCGCGCCGACGACCTGGCGTTCCTCTTCACCGATGTCGACCTGGTGCCGGGCAGTCTGGTGGCGTTCCTCGCATCGTTCCAGGGTTTCGGCATCGTCCAGCCCCTGGCGAGCCTGGTGCCGGGATCGGTGGGTGGGGTGTGCCTGGACCAGCCGTCTGCCTTCGTCACCGGGCTTGGCTGGCTCGATCAGCAGCGCAGTGCCGCCTACGTGACCACGGTGGCGCCGGGGGCCCGGTTGGTGCTGCGCGGCGCTTCCTGGGCCCAGCAGGCCATCGCGTTCGACAGCCAGAACGGCGTGCTGCGCGGCAGCCAGTGCGCCCGCCAGCACTTCTGAGGTCATGACGACCTCGCGTGGTGGCAACATGACCGACCACCGGATCCAACTGCGCCTGCGCCGGGTCGGCAACTCGCATGGCCAGCTGATCGCCCACGTTCGGCGGCGCCGATGCCGGCCCCAGGCGCCGGTTCAGGCCTGCTCGCCGTGCCGCTTCAGCTTGGCGTAGAGGGCGGTGCGGGAGATGCCCAGCAGCTTCGCCGCGGCGGTCTTGTCGCCCGCGCACGCCTCCAGGGCGGCGGCGATCGTGCGCTGTTCGGCTTCGGCGAGCGTGATGGCGGGCCACGCCGCCGGCCCCGGCGCCGGTGCCGGCGACGCGGCCTCGCCGGCGGCCGCCGGCAGGTCCAGGGCCTCGATCTGCTCGCCGTCGGCCAGCAGGAACGCCCGCGCCAGCACGTGCTCCAGTTCGCGCACGTTGCCGGGCCAGGCGTGGGCGCGCAGGGCAGCCAGGGCCTTCGGTGACAGGCGGCGCTGCCGGCCGTGCTTCTGGTTCAGGCGCTGCAGGAAGTGCGAAGCCAGCAGCTCCAGGTCGCCCTGACGCTCGCGCAGCGGCGGCACCCGCAGCTCCACCGCCGCCAGCCGGAAGAACAGGTCCTCGCGGAACGAGCCCGCCTGCACCATGGCCCGCAGGTCCTTGTGGGTGGCCGCCAGCACGCGCACATCGACGGCGATGGTCCGATCGCCGCCGATCCGGCGGATCTGCTTCTCCTGCAGCGCCCGCAGCAGCCGCGCCTGCAGGGCGGGAGGCATGTCGCCGACCTCGTCGAGGAACAGGGTGCCGCCGTGGGCCAGCTCCAGCAGCCCTGGCCGGTCGCGGTCGGCGCCGGTGAAGGCGCCCTGCACGTGGCCGAACAGCTCGCGTTCCATCAGTTCGGCGGGCAGCGCCGAGCAGTTCTCGGCGACGAACGGCCCGCGCCGGCGCGGACCTGCCTGGTGGATGGCGTTGGCCACCAGCTCCTTGCCGGTGCCGGTCTCGCCGGTGATCAGCACCGGCAGGTCCTGATCGCCGACCCGGGCGATCAATTTGCGCAGCGCGGCCATCGGCGGGCTCTCGCCGAGCATCGACGGCGCCTTCTGCCGGGCGTTGTGGCGCGCCACCAGCACCTCGCGCCGGCTGTGCTCCAGTTCGGCGGCGAGCTGCTCCTCGCGCAGCATGCGATCGACGGCGATCGCCGCCTGGTCCGCCAGCACCTCGAGGTGCTCGCGGTCGCGGTCGCCGAACGCGCCGGCGCGGCCGGCGTGCTCGACGTAGATGGCGCCGGCGACGTCGCTGGCCGAGCGGAACGGCGCGCAGATCGCCGAACGCGTACCGAGATCGCGCACGCTGGGCATCTCCCGCAGGTCCTGGTCCTGCAGGGCGTCGTCGCCGGTGAGCGTGCGCTGCAGCTGCAGGGCGCGGTTGGCCAGGGAGCGGCTGAAGGCGCGGGCGCCCGGGTCGCCCTCGCCGACGGCCAACTCCGACCGCACGCCGCCCGGCCGCTGCACCAGCAGGTAGCCGCGGCGGCCGCCGGTGAGCGTCACCGCCGCCTCCAGCAGGACCTGCATGGCGCGGTCGAGGTCCCGTTCGGCGCCGAGCCGGCGGTTGACCGCCAGGAACGTGCGGAACAGTTCGCGGCTGACGCTGTCGGTCATGGCGGATGCGGGGGAGGCGGCGGCCGCCGGCGGCTCGGTCGCTGGTGCTGCTGCCGGGGTGGCCAGCGTGGCGCGGGCGGCGGCGATCTCGCGGCGGAGTCTAGCGGAGGCCGGCGGACCGACCCGGGCCAGTTCGGCCTCGGCCTCGCTGCGCCGGCCGAGCAACGCGAGCGCCCGGGCGAGGGCTGTGCGGGCCAGGGGCACCGCTTCGCCGGCGCCGGCGGCGAGCAGCTGGTCGATGGCGCCGGCGAGGCGCAGAGCTGCGCCCGCGGCGTCGCCTGCGGCCAGCGCGACGATGCCGAGGTTGGCCTCGGCGATGGCCTCGCCGGCGGCGTCGCCGACGTGGCGGTAGAGGCCGCGGGCCGCGCGCAGGCGGGCGGTGGCCGCCGGCAGGTCGCCCTGGTCCTTCCAGTGCACGCCGAGGTTGAGTTCCGCCGACGCGGCGTGGCGGACGTGGCCCAGACCGAACAGCAGCTGCTGCGCCTCGGCCAGGTCGTCGGCGCGCGGCTCGCCCAGCGCGCGGCCGGCGTGGAAGCGTTCGGTCAGCGCCGCGGCGCGCAGGAACGGCCGCGCCGCCAGGATCGCGTCGGCCAGCAGTCCGTCCAGCAGCGGCATGGCGTCGGCGGGCGCACCGCCGGCGGTGTGCGCGGCCGCGAGGGTGACGGTCTCGGCCGGCAGGAGCGGCGGCGGCAGGGCAACGAGGATCTGCCGCGCGCCGGTGGGATCCCCGCGCAGCAGGGCGATCTGCGCCGCGGTGCGCCGCAGCGGCCGCGGCGGGTGATCGAGACCGGCCAGCAGTGCGGCGGCATCGTCGAGGCGGCCCAGGTCCAGCAGGCACTGGATATGCTCGGTCGGCAGATCGGCGCAGAGCGGCAGGGCCCGCAACGGCTCGCCACCGGCCAAGAGACCGCGGGCCAGGGCCGTGCGCAGTTCGCGCTCGCGGTCGGGGGCGGCCTGGGCGGCCTCGCGGCGGTAGGCGGCCAGGGCGGCCTCCCGGCGGCCGCCGGCGGCCATCGCCTCGATCGTCGTGCTGGCGTCGGCGGGCGCCGCGACGGCCGGCTGTGCCGTGCGGCGCAACCGGCCGGACTGCGCGTCGGGCCAGCTCCAGCGAACGCCGTTCTGGACCACCTCGCCCCGTTCGGCCAGCTCCACCAGCAGGGCGCCGACGGCGGCGGGCGTCGGCGTTGCGGCGTGGGTGAGCAGGTGCGTGGCAGCGGCGCCGGCGGCGCTGCCGCCGAGGCCGAGGCACCGCTGCAGATGTGCCGCGAGTGGTTCCGGGCCGAGCGGCGGAACGGAAACTTCGAGCGTGCCGGCCTCGGTCCGCCGCCGTACCCGCAACGCGCCGTTGCCCGGTTCGATGCGCTCGCCGTCGGGCAGTTGCGCGAGGCAGTGCCAGGCCAGGGCCTGGCGGTCGGCGGCGTCGCCGCCCACCAGGATCGGGTCCCGTTCGCCGAGCGCGCGGAGCCCCGGCTCCAGGGCCGGTCCCAACAGCGCCACCGGGTCCGGCCGCAGCAGCGACGGGGCCGGCCGGCCCGGCCTTGCCGACAGCGCCTCCAAGGCCTCCTCGGCATCGGCGAAGCGCCGCGCCGGATCGCGGGCCAGCAGCCGCGGCAGCAGGCGCGGCCACGGTGGCGGGAACATCGCCGCGTCGACGCCGCAGGCGGCGAGGAACGGCTGCCGCGGGAAGGCGCGCAGGAACGCGCCGAGGTCCGGGCCGCGGCCGCCGCCGGGCCACAGGGCCAGCACCATCGTCGCGCCGAGCGCGAACAGGTCGGTGCGGCCGTCCGGCGTGCCGCCCAGCAGCAGTTCGGGAGCGGCGAAGAACGGCGTGCCGCCGCGGGCTTGCTCGCCGGCCCGGGCGCCGAGGCCGAAGTCGAGCAGGTGCACGGCGCCGCGGTCGTCGAGCACCAGGTTGCCGGGCTTCAGGTCCAGATGGCGCACCGATCGCAGGTGCACGAAGGCGAGGACCTCCAGGGTCTGCCGCAGCAGGTCGAGGGCCGCGGCCGGCGCGAGGGGCAGCCGTTCGGTGAGCGGCGTGCCGGCGACGAAGTCGCGCAGCAGGAAGGCCCGGCCATCGGCCAGATGACCCACCTCGCGCAGGCGCGGGATGGCCGGGTGCTGCAGCGACAGCAGCAGATCCGCCTCGTGCGGCTCGCAGCCCGGCGGCAGCACCTTGATCACCACCGGCTCGCCGCCGCCGAGCGGCGCCAGCAGGGCGGTCTGGCCCTCGCCGCCGGCGAAGGTCCGCAGCAGGCGGAATCGATCGGCGAACGGTTCGTGCGGGAAGCCCGCCACGCCAGGTCAGGCGCCGGGGCGCCGCGTGAACAGCCCGACGATGTGGCCCGAGCCGATGCGGAACAGGGGCGGCATGGCGCGCACCTCGAAACCGCACGCCGAGGCGATCTCCGCCACGCGGCTGTTGCGCAGCGTGTTCTTCTCCTTCTTGCTGGTGAAGCGTGTGCGGAAGCGCCGCAGCACCGCCTTCAGCGAGGTGTGGCTGAACCAGGTCGCCACCACCGCCCGGTCGGCGA
Organism: uncultured candidatus Brocadiaceae bacterium; assembly: GCA_964565715.1. Lineage (GTDB taxonomy): Bacteria > Planctomycetota > UBA1135 > UBA1135 > UBA2386 > CAZMGG01. Next base: position 67,203 of record CAZMGG010000010.1, read on the forward strand.
CGCGGAACAGCTCGCGCAGGTGCCGTTCGCGCAGCTCCGGCGTCTCCAGGTGGTGGCTCAGCCGGAAGCTGACCACCGCGTCCACCGCGCGGTCGGGCAGCGGGATCTCCAGGGCCGAGGCGCGCACGTAGCTGCGGCCGTCGCCGCCGTGATCCTGCTGGTTCAACGCCACCATGGTGAACGACCAGTCGCCCTCGATCAGGTGGGCACAGCGCTCCTTCAGGAAGCCGCTCAGCCGGCCATGGCCGCTGGGCAGGTCCAGGATCCTCTCGCAGCGACCGATCGTGGCGAAGTGCCGCTCCAGGATCGCGCGCTCCTTCTTGTCGCTGACCTTGCGGTGCAGCTTGTTGTCATAGTCCGCCTTGTAGGCGGTGGCGCCGCGCGTCGAGTTGTAGTTCTGCAGCTTGCTCTGCTGCATCGGCGCGTGCACGGTCTTCGGCTGCTGGTCGCGGACGGGTTCGGTGGTCATCGGAGCGGTAGGCGGATGCGGAGCGAGGCAAGAGGATATCGGCGCAGGCCGCGGATCCGAGGCCTTCCCCGGCCTCGGCCCACTTTCGGGGTCACAGGGCTCGGGCTCCAATCAAGGGTTCACCACACTTGCTCCGAAAGGCTCCCGCCATGCTGCGCCCCGTCGTTCTCGCCGGTCTCCTGTCCCTCGGCATCGCGCCCGCCAGCGCCCAGACCTTCCAACTGGTGTTCTGCGAGACCCCGGTCGGCGCCGGCGGCGGCCAGCCGATCCGTCGTTACCTGGTGGCGGGCAGCGGCGGCCCCGCCACCCGGCTCAGCGACATCCCCGGCACCGCGGTCAACGACCCGGTCTCGCTGGTCTTCAACAACCAGTACGTGCTGTTCGTCGCCAACCGCGATGCCCACCGCGGCAACGGCACGATTGCGACCTTCGACTTCGATCCCAGCTTCGGCGTGTTCACGCCGCGGGCGACGATCTCGGGCAACGGCATCACCGACCCGGTGCAGCTCTGCTTCAACCCGGTCGATGGCGAGCTGTTCGTCGTCAACTGGCAGGGCGGCGTCTGCTCGCGCTTCCGGTTCGACGCCCAGGGCAACGCCGTGCCGAACGGCACCCTGCAGATGCCCGACGGCTCGCCGCAGCTCGGCGTGGCGGTGCGGGCCATCGACCAGCAGCTGTTCGTCAGTTCCTACGGCTTCGTGCGGCGCTTCGCCCGCGGTCCCGGCGGCGCCTACAGCCACCTCGGCAACCTGACGATCCCCGGCGCCACCAACATCCACTTCATGAAGTTCCGCGGCGACGAGCTGTACGTGTGCGACATCGCCACCAACGCGGTGCACCGGTTCCGGTTCGACGGCACAGGCACGCCCGTGCCGAACGGCTCGGTGCCGAGCACCTCGGCCGTCGACGTCGCCTTCAGCCCGGACCGCAACGAGATGTTCGTGTCGCGGCACTTCGCCGGCGGCTTCGAGCGCTTCCGCCACCAGTCCGCCACCGACACCTGGACCTCCACCGGCGTCGTCACCGGGCCCCAGGGCGGCGGGCTCGCCACCTCAGTGCACTGGTTCTCGGAGTACGGCCAGGGCTGCGCCGGCACGGGCAACCTGGCGCCGACCCTGATCGGGCTCGGCGTGCCGTCGCCGGGCAACACCATCCACCTGAAGGTCCAGCGCGGCCAGCCGAACGCGCTGGGCACCATCGTGATGTCGCTGCAGCCGGGCAACGTGCCGCTGGCGGGCTGCACCTGGCTGCAGACCGCGGTGCTCGGCAACACGTCGCTGTTCCTGCTCGATGGCGCCGGCGTGTTCACCTACCCGATCGCCATGCCGGCGACGCTGGTGCCGCTGGACTTCTACTTCCAGGCGTTCCTGCTCGACTTCGGCGCGCCGAACGGGCTGTTCTCGGCCAGCAACGGCCTGCGCGCGTCGGTGCAGTAGCCGCGCCGCGGGCCGCCGTTCAGCGGTCGTCGCGCACCCGTACGACGCGGGCCAGCAGCGCGCCATCGGGCTGCAGGGCGCCGCGCAGCCAGATCCGGTCCTGCCCCGGCACCACGTCGGCAAGGCCGATGGTCCGCCGTTCGCCGCCGCTCGGCGCCTGTCGCAGCACGTCGGCGCCGGTGGCGAGCCGCACGGTCAGGGTGGTGACCGATCGGCCGCCCACCAGCAGCGGGTCGTTGCCGCGCGGAACCACGCGGATGGTGCCCTGCGGCACATCGACGGCGGCGACCGCTCCCTCGATCTCTGGCTGTGCCGGCTGGCCGTCGCGGTGCTCCAGTTCGATCTCGCGGGCGGTGACCTCGTTGCCGGTCCGCTGCGTCCATTCGACCTTCAGCAGATCACCGGCCAGCAGGGCGCTGAACGGCAGCAGGGTGGGATCACCGCTGCGATGGATGCGGGCCTGGCTGGCGCGCACCAGGAACTCGATCGGCGGCGCCAGCAGGGCGCGGCCGTCGGCGCGGTCTTCGGCCAGGGCCAGCAGGCGGAGCGAAGTGGCCGCCGGCAGCACCTCCAGCACGCGACCCAGCAGCCGCGGACCGTCGCCGCGCCGGCGTTGCTGGACGTGGCGGGCGCGCAGCAGGCCATGATCGTGGAGGGCGCCGCGCACGTGCAGATCGTCGTCGCCGCCGAGCCGACTCAGGAACGTCGCCGGGTCGCCGATCAACGCGCCGTCGGCCGCCAGCAGCACGGCGCCAGCCGGCACCTCGACCCGCAGCGCCGCGCCGCCGAGGCTGGCGGTCAGCGTCGTGCCGTGCACCGACGCGACGGCCAGGGTCGCCGCCACGTCGACGCCGGCGGCGGGCTGGCCCACCAGGTCCGGCGTCCAGGTCGTGCGGTTCCCGGCGGTCGCCAGCGCGGGCGTGCTGCGGTGGCGCGCGTGCAGCCAGGAGGTGCCGCCGGCCTGGTGCTGCAGCGGCGGGGATACGGGTACGGTCACCGTGGCCGTCGTCAGGTCGAGGGCCGTGCGGGCGCCATCGGGCTGCATGCGCACGACGCTGCCCGGCGCCAGCAGCAGGTGCAGTTCGCCGAACGTGCCCGACGGCAACCCTGTGAGCAGGATCGTCTCCGGCGCGCCGGTGGGATCGGCGCAGGTCAGCAGGCGCGGCGCGGCCAGCAGGTTCGGGGTGAGCGTGCCGTCGGCGGCGCGCAACACCACCGCCACCAGCTGTGCCTGCACGAAGGACTCGCTGCCGGCGGTGGTGTCCAGGAGGACGTGGGCACCGGGCTGGCTCGTGACCGGCGGCGGCGCGGAGCCGCTGCCCCCGCCACAGGCGGCCAGCAGGAGGACGAGGAGAGCGAACGCGGCGTGCAGGAACTGGCGCATGATGGGCCGGCCGAGGGCAATGGTCGTGCCATGGCCGGTCTGCTCCTGCAGGCGTGCCCCGCGTGCGGAAGGCGCACGGACTGGCGTGCGGAATGCGGACGCCGGGGCCGTTCAGCCCCGGAGGTAGAGGCCGAACAGCCGGCGCCAGGCCTTGCGCAGGTCGTTGCCGGGCCGCGTGCGCCGGTTCAGCACCCGCCACAACCGCCGGACCTGCGCCCGGTCACCCTCGCAGTAGGCGCGCAGCCAGCGCAGCCGTTCGGCGGCCGAGAAGTCGCGCCGGCGGGACGGCGAGAACGCCGCCTCGAACAGGTCGACGGTGGCGGCGGCCTCGCCGTGGATCGACCGGCGGTGCACGATCGCCGCCGGCAGGTCGCACAGCAGCAGGTCGGCGTCCATCGGCTCGCCACGCAGCAGGAAGTTGCGCGGCATCGGCGTGCCCCAGAGCACGCCTTTGCGATGCAGAGCGGCCACCAGCTCGCCCATGCGACGGACCAGGGCGGCCCGGACGGGGCCCGCAGTCGCCGGCGGCAGGCCCTGCAGCACCTCCTTCACCGGCCGGCAACCGGGCACGAAGCGCGTCACCAGCACCGACTCCGGCACCAGGCCGAGCTGGCGCCGTTCGGACCAGGCCACCGGCTCGGTGCAGGGCAGGCCCGCCGCCTGCACGACCGCCAGCCGGTCGTGCTCGCGGTGCGCGCGGGAGGCGCGCAGCCAGGTCTGCAGCAGGCGGACGCCGCGGCTGCGGTAGGTCTTCCGCACCACCGCCTCCGGACCGCTGCCGAGCACTTCGACCAGGGTCGCGGCCTCCGCCTTCAGCACCCGCGCCGGCCCGCCGCGTTGCGGTGAGCTGGCCTCGGCGGGGACGGGGGCGGTCATCGGCGCCGATGGTAGCGCCGACGACCGCCCGGCCCGTCGCCGGCTACTGCAGTTCCAGCGTCATGGCGTTGCTGCTGGTCAGCCCGAAGGCGTTGGCCGGCGGGTCGAACAGGTACCACTGGGCGTAGACCACGAGCCCGATCAGAGCGGTGTTGAACGGAATGTTCTGCTGGTGGTGCGAGCAGCCCATCGGGTCGGCGATGTGGACGACGGTGCTGCCCGGCGACACCAGGAAGAAGCAGTTCGGCGCCGGGAAGCCCAGCGTCGTGAACTCGATCGGCAGGGGCGTGCCGCCGCTGGCGTCCCGCGAGGCGCCCAGGTTGAGGATGCTGACGCCGCCGGGAATCCCCCCGTGGCACTGGATGCGGAAGCCGCCGCCGACGCAGGGGCCGCCGTCGGCCGCGATCTGCGGCCGGATGCCGTTGCTGCCCTGGCAGGAGCCGCCGAACACGGTCGGGATGCGCAGGGGCTGCACCTGGCCCCGCAGTTCGCCGGTGGGGAACGCGGCGGTGTGGATGTTCACGTACCAGTTGCCGCCGCGGCAGTCGTTGAGCTGCGTCGTGGTCAGCACCGGACTGGTGCCCATCCACACGCTCGGGCCGCCGCTCAGCGGGAACACCACCGGGCCATTGATGCCAGGGGCGGCGACGTGGACGTGGGCGGCGGTGGGCGGGCCGGTCAGGCCGACGGCCTCGACGCGGTACGTGACCTGGCCGTTGGGCTGGATCTGCAGACAGGCCCGGGCGCGGCCGTTGGTCGTGTTGGGCGGCACCTCCTGGGCGCCGTTGCAGTTGGCCAGGAAGTCGTCGCCGCGGGTCAGCAGGATCTGGCCGCGGATCTCGCCGCCCGGCCAGGTCGTGGTGTGGACGTTGAAGTACATCCCGTTCGCCTTCAGGGCGTTCACCTGGGCCGTGGTCAGCTTCGGCGTGACGCCGCAGTAGCTGCCGCCGCCGCCGATCAGGCCGTGGACCACCGGACCGTTGACCCCGCTCGCCGCCTGATGGATGTGGGCGGCGGTGACGGTGCCGAGGCCGATGCAGCGCACCACGTAGACCAGCCGGTTGTCCGGCTCGTGCAGGAACGCGACGCCCTCGCCGGTGGCATTGCTCGGCACCGGCGGCACCTCCTGCAGACCGTTCAGGATCGACGTGAAGCGCCACGTCGACGGCGTCACCACCTGGCCGCGGATCTCACCGCCGGGGAACGCGCCGGTGTGCACGTTGAGGTACGTGCCGCTCGTCTTCAGCGCCGCCACCTGCGCCGCCGACAGCACGGCGCCGCCGGTGAACGTCGTCGGGCTCGGGCCCGCGGCCAGCGGCACGATCACGCCGCCGTTGACGCCGAGCGGCGCCATGTGCAGGTGCGCCGCGGTCGGCGCGGCGGTGAGGTTCTCGGCGTGGACGAAGACCCGCACGCTGTTGGCGGGTTCTTCGAGGCGGACGACGCCCCAGCCGAGGCCAGCGGTGGCGACCGGCGGCACCTCCTGGGCGCCGTCGAGGGAGGCGGAGAAGTACGAGACCTGGGCGCTGGCGAACGTTGCCAGCGCGCCGATCGCAGCGAGGACGCGAGAGAGCATGGGTTCTCCTTCGGAGTGGTGGTTGTGGTGAGAGGTCGGCGAACCGGGGTTCGCGCGACGCGCCCATGGTATGGGCCGAAGGGCGGATCGTGGATACGGCTTGGCGCATGCGCGCGCGACGTTCCTCACCGGCTCGCGCGAGTATCGTGGCCCGCCCATGCCCGCCGTCCTGCGCCGCGTCGTCCTCGCGCTCGCCGCCGTCCTGCTCTGCGCGCCGCTGCCCGCCACCTGGTCGATCATCCTGATCGACACGCGCACCGGCGAGATCGCGGTCGGTTGCGCCACCTGCCTCACCGCGTTCGACCTGCGCGCCGGCGTGCCGGTGATCTGGGTCGGCGCCGGCGCCGCCTGCGCCCAGTCCTTCGTCGACTCCTCGGGCCAGAACCGCCTGCTGATCCGGAACCAGCTCCAGCTCGGCACCGATCCCGCGCAGATCCTGCTGTTGCTGCAGGGCCAGGATCCCGGCCACCAGACCCGTCAGTACGGCATCGTCGACCTGCAGGGCCGCGCGGTGGGCTTCTCCGGCACCGGCGCCGGCGCCTGGGCCGGACACATCACCGGCCGCATCGGCGACGTGGTCTACGCGATCCAGGGCAACGTGCTGACCGGCGCGCCGGTCGTGCAGGCCGCCGAACTGGCGGTGCGCACGGCGCCCGGCGACCTCGCCGACCGGCTGATGGCCGGCATGGAGGCCGCCCGCAGCATGGGCGGCGACGGTCGCTGCTCGTGCACCAGTGGCGGCCCGACCGGCTGCGGCGCGCCGCCGGCGAGCTTCCAGAAGTCGTCGCACATCGCGTTCGCCATCGTCGCCCGCCCGGGCGACCAGAACGGCGCCGCCTGCAACAGCAGCGTCGGCTGCGCCACCGGCAGCTACTTCCTCAACCTGAACATCGCAGGCCAGCAGGCCTCGGCGCCGGATCCGGTGTTCCAGCTGCAGACCCAGTTCCTGGACTGGCGCCTGCAGAACCTGCTGCGGCCCGATCACTTCCGCAGCGAGGTGAGCCTGGGCTCGCCGACCCTGCCCGCCGACTCGGTGACCGAGGTGCCGCTGCGCATCGTGCTGCGCGACTGGCGCGGCGCAGCCCTGCCGTTCGGCGGCGCGCAGGTCACCGCCAGCGTGGCGCCGGGCAGCGCCGGCGCCGCCGCGTTCGGCGCCACCATCGACCACGGCGACGGGTCCTACACGATCCCGGTCCGCGCCACCGCGCCCGGCGCGCTGCGCCTGCGGGTCGGCGCCGACGACGGGCTCGGCCGCCGCGACCTGGGACCGGACCACGCCGCCGTGGCGGTGAGTGACGCCCTGTGGAGTTCACGCCCGTCGCTGTCGGTGCAGCAGGGCGGCCGCGTCACGTTCGTGCTGAACGGCGGCGCCACCCGCGCCGGCCGCTCCTACCTGCTGCTGGCCTCGGCGGCGGGCACCTCGCCCGGCATCCCGCTGGGTCCGGTGGTGCTGCCGCTCAACTTCGACCCCGTCATCGGTCTCTGCCTGGACCTGGCCCTGAACGGCGGCCTGCCCGGCTTCGCCGGGGTGCTGGACGGGCAGGGGCGCCGCGAGGTCGGGCTGGACCTGCCGCCGGGCGTGCTGGGCTTCCTGGGGCCCCGCGACCTGCACTTCGCGTTCGGCACGCTCGGACCGATCGACTTCGCCAGCAACCCGGTGCGGCTCGGCACCCTGCCCTGACGCCGGCCCCCGGCCCAAAAATTGGCGCCTGCGGGCGAGACTTCGCCGCCCGCCGGCGGGAGACTGCCGGCTGGTTCCTCCGGTCAGGGAGGTGGCATGGTCGATCGAGCGGCGGGCAATCCAGGACGGGCAAACGGCGCGGGCCTCGGGCCGCGTGGCCGTGGCCTCCTCGACCGCCTGATGTCCGGGCTCCGTCCCGCCGCCGGGCCGCAGCTGGAGGGCCGCACGCTCGCCATCGCCAGCGGCAAGGGCGGCACCGGCAAGTCGTTCGTCGCCACCAACCTCGCGGTCCTCCTGCACGGCCGGCAGAAGGCGGTGACCGTGGTCGACTGCGACTTCGGACTCGCCTGCGACCACCTGCTGATGGGGGTGAAGCCGGTCCACACGCTGCAACAGCTGCTGACCGGCAAGGCCGCGCTGTCGGAAGTGCGGGTGCCCACGCCGTGCGGGCCGCTGCTGGTGCCCGGCGCGTCCGGCGTCCGCAAGATGGCCGATCTGGCCGACAAGGAGCTGCTGGCGCTCGCCCGCGAGTTCGGGGTGGTCGCCGCCGACAGCGACGTGATGGTGCTCGATGTCGGCGCCGGCATCGCGCCGCAGACCGTGCTGACCATGCTCTGCGCCGACCAGATCGTGCTGGTGACCCAGCCGGAGATCGCCGCGCTGGTGGATGCCTACGCGGTGGTGAAGTGCGTGGCGCAACTCGATCCCAACGCCCAGTTCCTGGTGGTGGTCAATCGCGTGACCTCCCCGGGCCGCGGCGAGCAGGCCTTCCAGAAGCTGACCGACGTGGCCCGCGCCCAGGCCGGCGTCGGGCTGCACTACCTGGGCGAGATCCCCGACGATCCGCGGGTGTCGCAGCATCGGCTGGGCCAGCTGCCGCTGGTGGCGACCGACGCCGAGGGCTCGCTCACCGCGGCGTTCGCCCAGATCGCCGATCGGCTGGAGTGCGCCGGCGGGCCGCTGCGGCGGCGCTCGGTGCCCGCCGACCAGGGCGTCGAGGCGCGCTTCAAGCGGCACCGGCTGTTCCTGTAGCACCCCAACCGGGGTGGGGCGGGGCGTTCGTCGTGCCATGACCGGTGGGGGAGACCTGCCGCGACCGGTGCGGCAAGGGTCTGCTGCCAAACGCGTTGCGATCGGACGTCCGGGGATTGGTGCGGATGGCCGTGGCGGTGGAACCTGCGATCGGGTCGGCCGCCACCCTTGGCCTTGCCCAGGCCGGGGCTGGGCAGGCTTGTTGTGCCGGATAGAGTTCCGCCGTCCGTCCTCGCTTGCCTCGGGGACGACAGGTGTCGGCGGTCACGCTCGGGCGGTTCTCCGACGTCACGCTGTGCCGGTTC
>CAZMGG010000011.1:0-74634 GCA_964565715.1 uncultured candidatus Brocadiaceae bacterium
GGCCAGAGCAGGGCGCGCGCCTTGTCGAGGTTGCCGTTGTCCGGCCAGCTGTTGAGCGGCGCGAAGCGGATCTGGCCCGAGTCCGAGCCGCCGCGGCCGTCGTGGGTGCGGTAGGTGCCCGCACTGTGCCAGGCCAGCCGGATCATCAGGCCGCCGTAGTGGCCGTAGTCGGCGGGCCACCAGTCCTGCGAGGTGGTCAGGACCTGCTCGAGGTCCTTCTTCACCGCGGCGAGGTCGAGCTTCTGGAATTCGGCGCGGTAGTCGAAGTCGGGGCCCATCGGGCTCGCATGGGCCGACGGCTGGTGCAGCACCGCGAGGTTCAACTGCTCGGGCCACCAGTCGGCGTTGGACCAGGCGCCCTGGGTCATCGGCCGGGCGCTGCGCGGGGCGCCGGCACCGGTCACCGGGCACTCGCCGGCCATGGCGTTGGCCTGGTGGGCCTGGTCGTGGGAACCCTGGCTGGCGCAGCCGGCCAGCAGGCCCAGCGCGACGAGCAGGTGGGGACGGAACCTCGCCCTTGGGGCGAACGGAGCGGGAGTGGAGTGCATGTCAGTCCTTCTTGGTTGGCTTCGTCGGCGCGGGGCGGCCGGATGCGCGGCGGGCGCACTTCCGGCAGAGGCCGCGCACGTGGACGGAGAAGTCGCGGACGCGGAAGCCCCGGGGGGCGAGGTCCGGCAGGCTCAGCGCGTCCAGTTCCGGCTGCTCGAAGTCGGCGATGGCGGAGCAGCGGTCGCAGACCAGGTGGTGATGGCGCTCGGTGCGGATGTCGTAGCGGGTGGCGGCGCCGGGGTGGCAGACGCGCTCCAGGAGGCCGATGGACACCAGGGTCTCCAGGGTGCGGTAGACGGTGGCGCGGGAGATGCCGGCGACCCGGCCGGCGAGGCGGCTCTGCACCTCGTCGGCGGTGGGGTGGTCGCGGTGGGCCAGCAGGGTCTCGAGGATGGCCCGCCGCTGGATCGTCATGGGCAGCCCTTCTCCCTGGCAGCGGGCGGCGAGTTCGGCGAGACGGGGGGGCTGCGGCACGGATGCGACTCTAGTGCGGATGAGAAAGTATTGCAACGGCGAAGAGGGCCCGGGTCGGCGGGGCGATGGGCGTAGGCGGCACGACGATGGTGGTTTTGGCCCTCGCTCCTAGGATCCGCATCCCCATGTTGCGTCCCGGCCCCGCCTTCCTCGCCCGCCTCGTCCCCGGGGTGATCCTGCTGCTGCTCGCCGCCTGCGGCGAGGGCGCTCCGGACCCCGCCGGGCCCGCCGCGCTCCCGCCGGCTGGCCCGCCCCCGGCCGCCCCACGCCTGGAACTGCGCCCCGGCGACTCCATCGCCATCGTCGGCAACGGGCTCGCCGAGCAGATGCAGCACGACGGCTGGTTCGAGACCCTGCTGCACGTCCGCTTCCCCGACCACGCGCTGGTCGTGCGCAACCTGGCGGTGGCCGGCGACGAGGTGTCGCTGCGGCCGCGGTCGAAGAACTTCGGCACGCCCGACGAGCACCTGCAGCGCTGCAAGGCCGACGTGGTGATCGCGTTCTTCGGGCGCAACGAGGCCTTCGCCGGGCCCGCCGGCCTCGATCGCTTCCGCGCCGACCTCACCGGCTGGTTGCGGCACGTGCGCGGCCAGACCTTCGGCCAGGCGCCGCCGCGGGTGGTGCTGTGCGGGCCGCTGCAGCAGGAGGCGCTGCCGGACCCGGCGCTGCCGCAGGGCGAGGTGCTCGACGCGATCAACCAGGACCTCAGGCGCTACAGCGACGCGATGGCGGCGGTGGCGCGGGCCGAGGGCGTGCCGTTCGTCGACCTGGGCGGGCCGCCGCCCATGGCGCAGCGGAACGGCGCGCCGTGGACCAGCGATGGCGTGCGGCCGACCGCGGCCGGCAACCATCAGATCGCCGTGCGGCTCGACGCGGCGCTGTTCGGCGGCGCGGAGCCTGCCTCGCCGCACCGCGACGCGATCCGGGCTGGGGTGCTGGAGAAGAACGACCTCTGGTTCCACCGCTACCGCACCACCGACGGCTACTCGATCTTCGGCGACCGCGGCGAGCTGGCGTTCGTCGACGGCCAGACCAACCGCGAGGTGCTGAACCGCGAGCTGGAGGTGCTCGACCAGATGACCCGCAACCGGGACCGGCTGATCCACGCGCGGGCCCGGGGCCAGGAGATCGCCGACCTCGACCGGGATCTGCCGCCGTTCCTGCCGGTGAAGACCAACATCCCGGGGCCGCTGCCCGACGGCGCCCACCGCTTCCAGACCGGCGAGGCGGCGATCGCCGACATGACCGTGCTGGACGGCCTGCAGGTGAACCTGTTCGCGTCGGAGGAGCGCTTCCCGGCCCTGGTCAATCCCAACCAGATGGCGGTGGATCCGCGCGGGCGGGTCTGGGTGACCGCCTGGCCGACCTATCCGCACTGGCAACCGCGGCAGCCGCGCAACGACAAGCTGCTGATCCTGCCGGACGACGACGGCGACGGCCGCGCCGACCGTTGCATCGAGTTCGCCAGCGACCTGCACAACCCGACCGGTTTCGACTTCTGGAACGGCGGCGTGCTGGTGGCGCAGGTGCCCGATCTGTGGTTCCTGCAGGACACCGACGGCGACGACGTCGCCGACCGGCGGGAACGGGTGCTGTCGGGGCTCGACTCCGCCGACACCCATCACTCGATCAACAGCTTCGTGTTCTCGCCGGGCGGCATCCTCTACTTCCAGGAGGGCACGTTCCACCACACCGGCGTCGAGACGCCGTGGAGCGGCGCGGTGCGCAGCTTCAACGCCGGCGTGTTCGCCTTCGATCCGCGCAGCCGGCGGTTCGAGGTCCATGCCGCCTATCCGTTCGCCAATCCGCACGGCCACGTGGTGGACCGCTGGGGCCAGGGCTTCGTGACGGACGGCACCGGCGCGGTGCCCTACTGGGGGACCTCGATCTCGGTGCACGTCGAGCACCCGCGCAAGCTCGGTGGCGCGCCGACGGTCTACCGGCAGCGCACGCGGCCGTGTCCGGGCACCGCGATCCTGTCGAGCAGCCACTTCCCGCCTTCGATGCAGGGCGAGTGGCTGGTGGCCAACGTGATCGGCGTGCTGGGCGTGCTGCGCTATCGCCTGCACGACGACGGTGCGGGCTACACCGCCACCGAGCAGCCGCCGCTGCTCACCTCGCGCGACCCGAACTTCCGGCCGGCGGACGTCGACATCGGCGGCGATGGCGCGATCTACCTCGCCGACTGGCACAACCCGATCATCGGCCACATGCAGCACAACCTGCGCGATCCGAGCCGCGACAAGGCGCATGGCCGGGTCTACCGGGTGACCGTCGCCGACCGGGCGCCGCGGCAGGCGCCGGACACCAGCAAGGCGGGCGAGGGCGAATTGGTGGCGCTGCTGGCCGATCCCGACGAGCCGGTGCGCTACCGGGCGCGGGCGGAACTGTCGGCGCGGCCGACGGCGGCGGTGCTGGCGGCGGTGGCTGCCTGGCTGCCGTCGGCGCTGGCCGCGGAGCAGGCAGGCGTGCATCCGCGGTTGGAGGCGTTGTGGCTGCAGCAGCGCTGCGGCGCCGTCGACGAGGCGCTGCTGGCGACGGTGCTGGCCGACGCCGATCCGCGGGCGCGGGCGGCGGCGGTGAAGGTGCTGGTGGAGACGCGGCACGGCCGCCAGGACCTGCTGGAACGGCTGCGCCCGCTGGTCGCCGATCCGCACCCGCGGGTGCGGGCCGAGGCGGTGCGCGGCTGCAGCTTCGTGCCGTCGGCCCAGGCCGCCGAGGTGGCGCTCGGTGCTGCCGCACAGCCGCTCGACCGCTGGCTCACCTACATCCTGCGCGAGACGCTGAAGACGCTCGAGCCGCGCTGGCGCGAGGCGATCCGGCTCGGCGCGTTCGCGCCGCCGGCGGCCGGGCTGGCCTGGCTGCTCGACATGGTCGAGACCGCCGACCTTGTGCAGCTGCCGAAGACCGACGAGGTGTGCGAGGCGCTGCTGCAGCGCGCCGGCGTGCCGGCGGCGGCGCGCCGCGACGCGCTGCGAGTCCTCGCCGAACGGCAGGGTCGGACGCCGCTCCTCGAACTGCTGGCGCGCCTGCAGGCGCTGCCGGCGTCGGCGCCCGCCGCCGCCGACCTGGGGGCGCTGCTGCTCGGCGAGGACGAGGCCGCGCTGCGGGCCGAGGCGGCGGCGATCGAGGCGCTCGGCCGCGGCGCCGCGCAGCCGGCGGTGCGGGCGGCCTGCCACGCGGTGGCGCTGCGGCTCGCCGCCGATCCGGCGCCGGTCTGGGACGCCGCGGCAGGCGACGGTCGGCTGGGTGACCTGCTGGCCGGCGTGGCGCTCGGCAGAGGGCTGGCGGCGCCGGACGCGGTGTGGGAGCGCGTGCAGCCGCTGCTGCGACAGGCCGATGGCGCGGCCGCGCCGACGCCGGGCGTGGCCTTCCAGCTCTACCGCGCGCCCGCGTTCCCCGACGTGCGGCAGGAGACCCTGTCGGCGCTGACGCCGGTGGCCACCGGCGTCGTCCCGCACTTCACCCAGCAGGTGCCGGGCGCCGACTTCGAGCCCTACGGCCTGCAGCTCCGCGCCACCCTGCACGTGCCCAACGACGGCCGCTACACCCTGTTCGTGGCCTCCGACGACGGCTCGCGCCTCTACCTGGACGGCCAGGAGCTGATCCAGAACGACGGCCCGCACGGCATCGTCGAGAAGCGGGCGGCCCGCGATCTGACGGCCGGGCCGCACGACCTGCTGGTGACCTGGTCGGATCACGGCGGCGCCGACCACCTGACGGTGTCGTGGGCGGGGCCGGACCTGGGCAAGCAGCCGATCCCGGCCAGCGCGCTCACCGTGAACGACCCGCTCGGCCAGCGGCGCGCGGCCATCGCCGCGGCGGCGGTCCTGGCGCCGGGCCGGCCGGCGGCGGTGACCGAGCTGACCGCGTTGCTGGCCGAGCCGGCCCTGCGCGGCGCGGCCCTGGCGGCGCTGCGCCGGCTCGACTGCGAGCACCTGCCGCCGGAACTGGCGCGGCCCCTGCTGGCGGCGTTGCAGGCCCTGCTGCCCGGCGCCGACGAGGACGCCATCGCGCTCGGCCTGCGCGTCTGCCGCGCCGTGCCGGAGAGCGAGGCCGCGCCGCTGCGCGAGGCGTTCGGCCGGCTCGAACCGCAACGCATCGAGCTGCGCACCCTGCCCGAGCGGATGCGCTACGACAAGGAGCAGTTCACCGTGCGCGCCGGCCGGCCGGTGCGCCTGCGCCTGCAGAACCCCGACGCGATGATGCACAACCTGCTGATCGTGCAGCCGGGCGCGCTGGAGGCGATCGGCACGCTGGCCGAGGCGCTGGGCCAGGACGGCTTCGCGAAGGACTTCGTGCCGGCCGATCCGCGCGTGCTGCACCACACGAAGCTGCTGCAGCCCGGCGCCAGCGAGGTGCTGGAGTTCACCGCGCCGGGCGTGCCCGGCGACTATCCCTACGTCTGCACCTTCCCTGGCCACTGGCGCATCATGCAGGGCGTGATGCACGTCGTGCCGTGAGCCGTCCGCCCGACTTTCCTGCCCGCCGAGGTTCCATGCCGCACCCGACCATCGCCCTCCTGCTGCTGTCCGCGCTGCTCCCGGCGTCGCTGCCCGCCCAGGATCCCTGGGTCGTCTACCCGGGCAGCGGCGGCGTCGGCGCCGGCCGCAAGGTCGTGCTGGTCGCCGGCGACGAGGAATACCGCTCCGAGGAGGCGTTGCCGGCGCTGGGCCGGATCCTGGCGATCCGGCACGGCTTCCACTGCACGGTGCTGCTGCCGATCGACCCGCAGACCGGCATCGTCCAGCCCAACGTCCGCACCAACATCCCGGGCCTGCAGGCGCTGGCCGAGGCCGACGTGATGGTGATCGCCACGCGCTTCCGCGACCTGCCCGACGCGCAGATGGCGCACATCGACGCGTTCCTGCGGCGGGGCGGTGCGGTGCTGGGGCTGCGCACGGCCACCCACGCCTTCCAGGTCGGCAGGGACCAGCCGTGGGCGCGCTACGGCAACGGCTACAACGGGCCCGAGCGGGAATGGCACGGCGGCTTCGGCCGGCTGGTGCTGGGCGAGATGTGGATCAGCCACCACGGCGCCCACGGCCGCGAGAGCACCCGCGGCGTGCTGGCGCCCGACGCCAAGGGGCATCCGATCCTGCGCGGGCTCGCCGACGGCGACGTCTGGGGCCCGACCGACGTCTACGGCGTGCGCCTGCCGCTGCCGGGCGACAGCGCGCCGTTGCTGCTGGGCCAGGTGCTGGCCGGCATGACGCCGGACGCGGCCCCGGTGGCCGGCGAGAAGAACGAGCCGATGCTGCCGGTGGCCTGGACCCGCACCTACCAGTTGCCCGGCGGCTCGGCGGGACGGGCGGTGACGACCACCATGGGCGCCTCCCAGGACCTGCAGAGTGCCGGCACGCGCCGGTTCCTGGTGCAGGCGGTCTGCTGGCTGTGCGGGCTCGGCGAGGCGATTCCGGCCGAGGGCCTGGACGCCGGCCTGGTGGGGGGCTTCGCGCCGTCGCGCTTCGCCTTCCACAAGGACGAACACTGGGTGGCGAAGGCGCTGCGGCCCGAGCACCTGGCGATGGCGGTGCAAGACCCGGACGTCGCCACCGTCGAGGGGCTGGTGGCGGCGCTCTACGGCAGCATCTCCGGGCCGAAGGGGCAGGCCCGCGACTTCACCCGCATGCGCAAGCTGTTCGCGCCGGACGCGCGGCTGATCCCGGTGGGCGCGCCGTCGGGGCGCGGGGCCGTGCTGCCGGCGCTGACCGTCGACCAGTACATCGAGCGCTCCGGCGAGTTCCTGGTCAGCGTCGGCTTCACCGAGCGCGAGGTCGCCCGGTCCATCGACCGCTTCGGCGGCATCGCCCAGGTGTGGAGCACCTACGAGGGCAGGCGGGACGGCGACGCCGAGCCGTTCCTGCGCGGCATCAACTCGATCCAGTGCGCCTTCGACGGCCGCCGCTGGTGGGTGACGAGCCTTGCCTGGCAGCAGGCTGGCCCCGACCTGCCGCTGCCGGCCGGCCAGGACCGCTAGCCGGTTCTCCACCGACTCTCCAGAGCGGTGGAGAACGTGGCCTCCGGGGATCGCCGTCTTGCCGGTGGCAAGGCACCTACCCCGCCCCTAGTGTGCGACGGCAACACCCACCCCAACATCACGGTCCGTTGCCAGGGAGGTTCCGATCGTGTCCGCCGCCGCCCGCATCGCTGCACTCCAGTCCATCGCCAAGAAGAAGCCCGTTCCCGGCCCCGCCGACCTGCCGCGCCTCACCGACCTGTTCGGCAGCGCGGTGTTCGGCCTGCAGCAGATGCGCGATCGTCTGCCGGAGAACGCCTACCGCGCCCTGCAGTCGTGCATGGAGCGCGGCACCGAGCTGGACCTGGCGCTGGCCGACCAGGTCGCCAACGCCATGAAGGAGTGGGCCGTCGCGCACGGCGCCACCCACTTCACGCACTGGTTCCAGCCGATGACCGGGCTCACCGCCGAGAAGCACGACTCGTTCGTGAACTACGACGGCCAGAACCTGCTGCTGGAGTTCTCCGGCAAGATGCTGGTGAAGGGCGAGCCCGACGCCAGTTCGTTCCCCAGCGGCGGCCTGCGGGCGACCTTCGAGGCGCGCGGCTACACCGCCTGGGACCCGACCTCGCCGGCGTTCATCCGCCAGACCGAGAACGGCGCCACCCTCTGCATCCCGACCGCGTTCTGCTCGTGGACCGGCGAGGCGCTGGACAAGAAGACGCCGCTGCTGCGCAGCTGCGAGGCGCTCAACCGCGAGGCCCTGCGCCTGCTCAAGCTGCTCGGCGACCAGAAGGTCGGCTACGTCTACCCGACCATGGGCTGCGAGCAGGAGTACTTCCTGATCGACCGGGACCTCTACCTGCTGCGCCCGGACCTGATCGCCACCGGCCGCTCGCTGTTCGGCGCCCGGCCGCCGAAGGGCCAGGAACTCGAGGACCACTACTTCGGCGCCGTGCCGCCGCGCGTGCTGTCGTTCATGCAGGACGTCGAGCGCGAGCTGTGGAAGTTAGGCGTGCCGGTCAAGACCCGCCACAACGAGGTGGCGCCGAGCCAATACGAGCTGGCGCCGATCTTCGAGCGCAGCACCATCGCCGCCGACCACAACATGCTGACGATGGAGGTGCTGAAGCAGAAGGCGCACCAGCACGGCTTCCAGTGCCTGCTGCACGAGAAGCCGTTCGCCGGCGTCAACGGCTCGGGCAAGCACAACAACTGGTCGATGGCCACCGACACCGGCGACAACCTGCTCGATCCGGGGCAGACGCCCCGGGAGAACATGCGGTTCGTGGTGTTCCTGTCGGCGGTGATCCGCGCCGTCGACCAGCACGCCGACCTGCTGCGCGTGTCGATCGCGCACGCCGGCAACGACCACCGGCTGGGCGCCAACGAGGCGCCGCCGGCGATCATGTCGATCTACCTGGGCGAGCAGCTCTCCGAGGTGGTGGACTCGCTGGTGGCCGGCGCCGCCGGCGGCCGCGGCGGCGACCGCCAGAAGGAGTCGATGCGGCTCGGCGTGACCACCCTGCCGCCGCTGCCGAAGGACGCCACCGACCGCAACCGCACCTCGCCGTTCGCCTTCACCGGCAACAAGTTCGAGTTCCGCGCCGTCGGCAGCTCGCAGGCGATCGCCTTCCCCAACGCGGTGCTCAACTCGATCGTCGCCGACTCGCTGGCGACCCTGGCCGACCAGATCGAGAAGCTGAAGGGCCAGAAGGGCCTGGAGGCCGCCGTGCAGGAGGTGGTGCAGCAGACCCTCAAGCAGCACCAGCGGGTGATCTTCAACGGCAACGGCTACTCGGCGGAGTGGCACGCCGAGGCCGAGCGCCGCGGTCTGCCCAACTTCCGCAACGCGGTCGACGCCATCGGTCAGCACGGCAACCCGAAGAACGTGCAGCTGTTCGAGCGGCTCGGCGTGCTGACCCAGCGCGAGACCGAGTCGCGCACCAACATCATGTTCGAGCACTACTGCAAGGCGATCGCCATCGAGGCGCAGAGCGCCCTGTCGATCGGCCGCACCATGGTGCTGCCGGCGGCGCAGACCCAGCTCGGCAACGTCGCGCAGAGCGTGGCGGCGGCCAGGGCCTGCGGCCTCAAGGTCGAGCGCCAGGAACGGCGCCTGCAGCAGACCGCGGCGCTGGTCGAGCAGCTGGTCGGCGCCATCGAGGACCTGCAGGCGCAGTTCGAGCACGCCGAGCACCACGCCGGCTCGCCGAAGGAGCACGCCGTGACGTACCGCGACAAGGTGGTGCCGGCGGTGGTGAAGATCCGCGAGGCGGTCGACGGCCTCGAGTCGATGGTGGCCGACGACCTGTGGCCGCTGCCGAAGTATCGCGAGATGCTGTTCGTGCAGTGACCCGGCGGGGGGGCCGCCGCTAACGTTCCGCCGATGGACTTTCCCGCCTGGGACCCGGTGCTGCTCGACATCCCGGGGCTGCCCATCGACGTGCGCTGGTACGGGCTCATGTACGTCGTGGGCTTCGTCGTGGGTCAGATGATCCTGACCCGGCTGGCCCGCCGCGGCTTCTTCCCGATCGCGCCCGAGCGCGCCGGCGACCTGGTGCTCTACCTGGTGTTCGGCGTGATCCTCGGCGGCCGGCTGGGCTACGCGCTGTTCTACGAACAGCACCTGCTGCATCCGGTGCGGATCTTCGAGGTCTGGCGCGGCGGGCTCGCCTTCCACGGCGGGCTGATCGGCGTCGCCGTGGCCTACTGGCTGTTCTCCCGCAAGCAGAAGCTGCCGGCGCTGCGGGTCGGCGACTGCTGCGCGCTGGCGGTGACGCCGGGCATCTTCGCGGTGCGGATGGCCAACTTCATCAACGGCGAGCTGTACGGGCGCGTCACCGAGAAGGGGGTCGGCCTGGCCATGCAGTTCCCCACCGATCCGGTGGCGATGCGGCTCCTGCACCTGTCCGAGAGCTGGACCATGCGCGACCGGGAGCTGTGCATCCAGGTGGCGTTCGGCCGGCGCTCCTGGGAGAGCGTGCAGGGACTCCTGTCGGAGGTGGACGACACCGGCCGCCGGATCGACTGGGCCAGCGTCCGCCCGCACCTCGACTGGGCGGCGATCCGGGACCAGGTGCCCTACCGGCACCCGTCGCAGCTCTACGAGGGGCTCGGCGAGGGCCTGCTGGTGGGGCTGTGCCTGCTGGTGGTGTGGCTGCTGGTCCGCAACCGCAACCCCCGGCCCGGCCTGTTCGGCGGCCTGTTCCTGATCGGCTACGCCACGGTCCGCTTCTTCATCGAGTTCCTGCGCCAGCCCGACGCCCAGTTCCGCTCGGCGGACGATCCCCTGGGCACGGTCCTGCTGGGGATGACCATGGGCCAGGTCCTGTGCGTCGGCATGGCCCTGGCGGGCGTGCTGATGTTCTGGTGGGGCGGCCGGACCCCCCGGCCGGCGGCGCCCACCACCCCGGCCTGACGGGATTTGCCCCTTCCGTGCTTGCGCCGGGGTGGGGGACCGCTACCCTGCTCGCCCTCCCGAACCCCCTGAACCAGCCATGGCCCGAGTTTGTGCAGTCACCGGCCGCCGCACGCGGATCGGCAACCAGGTCACCCGCCGCGGTCTCGCCAAGAAGAAGGGCGGCGTCGGCCGCCGTGTCACCGGGCGCAGCAAGCGGACCTTCAAGCCGAACATCCACACCGTGCGGGTGCTGACCCCGGACGGCAGCATCGTCCGGATGAAGCTGTCGGCCAAGGCCATCAAGCGCGGGATGATCACCATCACGCAGAACGGCAAGGAAGTCAGCTTCCCGCTGGTCAAGGCGTTGCGCGGCAGCAACCGCGCGCACAGCAAGGCGCAGAAGAAGACCGGCTAGCCGCCGCAGGCCGCCAGCACGCGGGTCAGCAGCCCGGCCAGGTCGAAGCCGCCCCGCTGGGTGCAGCCGAGCCGCACCACCACCAGGTCCTGTTCCGGCAGCACCGCCACGTACTGCCCCTCGAAGCCGGACATCCAGGCGAGGCTGCGTGGCAGTCCGGGGAACGGCCGATCCTCGGGTGCCCCCTCGCGACCGGCGTTGAGCCACCAGTGCCGGCCGTAGCCGCCCCGCGGTGCACCCGGCGTCGGCGTCCAACTCCGCGCCACCCAGCCGTCGGGCAGGATCCGCACGCCGTTCCAGCTGCCGCCCCGCAGGTAGAGCAGCCCGAACCGGGCCCAGTCGCGGGCGGTGGCGAAGCCGAGCGAACTGCCGACGAAGGTCCCCGACGGGTCGGTGGCGATCACCGCCGAGCGCATGCCGATCCGGGTGAACAGGGCCCGGCTCGGGAACGCGTGGTGGTCGGCGTCGTGGTCGAACGTCGCCCGCAGCACGCGACAGAGCAGGTTGGTGGTGCCGCTCGAGTACTGGAACCGGCTGCCCGGCGGCGCCGCCAGTTCCCTTGCCGCTGCCACCGCGCCGGCGCTGTCGCTCTGCAGCAGCATCCGCGCCACAAGGCCCTGCACGTCCTGGTAGTCCTCGCTCCAGGCCAGGCCCGACTGCATGCGCAGCAGGTCGTCGAGGCGCAGCGCCCGCCGCGGGTCGTCGGGCTCGCTCCACTCGGGCACCGGCAGCGGTGCTCCCGGATCGAGGCGATCCTGGGCCACGCGGATGCCGACCAGCGCGTCGACCACGCTCTTGGTCATCGACCAGCCCGGCAGCGGCATCGCCGCATGGAAGCCCTCGGCGTAGCGTTCGCAGATGAGCCGGCCGCGGTGCAGCACGACCACGGCGCGGGTGCGGACGGGGCCGCCCGCCCGTTCGACGAAGGCATCCGCCACCGCCTGCTCCAGCGCCGCACGGTCCACCTCCGCCGGCCACGGCAGGTCCGGCAGCCGCTCGCCGTCGGGCCACGGCACGCCCGCCGGATCGAAGCCGGGGTCCGCCGGCACCACCGCCCGCGCCCGCAGTTCGGCCACGCTGCGCTGGCCCTGCAGCACGCAGCCGAGCCCCTCGACGAACACGGCGGTGGCGCTCGCCTGGCCGAGCCTCGCGGTCAGCGTCCCGCCCGCGCGATCCACCTCGAAGCGGACCAGCGGGCCGATCAGCGCGTTGAGGGCGGTGTCCGGCGCCAGTTCCTGGGCGCGCACCGAGTCCAGCTCGCGGCCCGACACGAACACCGCCGAGCCCGCCACCAGGGCGGCGTAGGCCGCGCCGACCTTCGCCACGTCCGCCGGTGCCGCCGCCGGCTTCGGCTCCTGGGCCCCGAGCAGTCCCAGGCACGACGGCAACAGGGCGAGCGCGAGCAGGCGGTGACACGGCATGCCGGAACCATAGCCGCGACCCCGCGCGCGCCGGCTTGTGCGTTCCCGGCCACCCACTACGCTGGCCGCGCCCGCCTGCCCCGCGAGGTCCGACCATGCGCCTTCCCTCCCCGACGTGGTGCGCCCCTGCCCTGTTCGCGCTCCTCGGCGCCGCCCTCGCGGCGCAGCAGCCCACCGAGCCGCCGACCGAGCCGCCGCGCCACCTCGTCATCGTCACCGTCACCGGCCCGGCCCAGCTCCGCCAGGTGATGGCGCTCGAACCCGACCTCGCCAGCTGCCGGCAGCCGTTGCCCGGCCAGCGACGCCTGGAACTCATCGCCACCGACCAGGACCTGCAGCGCCTGCAGCAGGCGGGCATCGCCCACCGCGTCGCCATCCGCGACCTCGCCGCCTGGCACGCGGCCCAGCTCGCCCGCTTTCCGGTGCAAAACCAGGAGGACCTGACGCCGCCGATCGGCCAAGGCGCCATGGGCGGCCACTACACCCTGGCCCAGATGGAGGCGATCCTCGACTCGTTCGCCACCCAGTTCCCGCAGCTCTGCTCGCCGAAGACCTCGATCGGCCTGTCCGTCGAGGGCCGCCACATCTGGATGGTGAAGATCTCGGACAACTGGCAGACCGACGAGAACGAGCCCGAGGTGCTCTACGACGCCCTGCACCACGCCCGCGAGCCGCTCTCGCTCGGCGCCACCCTGTTGTTCATGGACGAGCTGCTGACCGGCTACGGCACCGACCCCGTGGCGACCTTCCTGATCGACCAGCGCGAGCTCTACTTCGTGCCCTGCCTCAACCCCGACGGCTACGAGTACAACCGCCAGACCAACCCGAACGGCGGCGGCATGTGGCGCAAGAACCGCCGCAACAACGGCGACGGCACCTTCGGCATCGACCTCAACCGCAACTACGCGACGGCCTGGTCGGCGCCCAACGGCGGCAGCTCCGGCGCCACCAACAGCGACACCTACCGCGGCCCCGCGCCCTTCTCCGAGCCCGAGACCCAGGCCATCGAGGCGTTCGCCGCCTCCCGCCAGTTCGTGCAGGTGTTCACCACCCACACCTACACCGACGTGCTGCTGCGCCCCTGGGGCTGGCAGAACGGCGATCCGGCCAACGTCGCCGACTACGACGCCATGGGGCCGTTCCTGGTGGCCGAGAACGGCGTGCAGCAGGGCTCCATCAGCGCGCTGCTCTACATCGCGTCCGGCAGCGCCGTCGACCACCACCACACCGTCCGCGGCAGCTATGCCTGGACCGCCGAGCTGGGCCGTTCCAACGAGGGCGGCTTCTGGCCCGCCGGCCAGACCATCGTCGACATCGCCCGCCGCCACCAGCCGATGTTCCGCAAGGTCGCGCTCTGCGCCGGTCCGGCGCTGGACGCCACCGCGCTCACGGTGACCGAGGGCCCCGGCAGCAACCAGAACCAGCGCGTCGAGGCCGGCGAGACCGGTCTGGTCACTCTCACCGTGCAGAACGTCGGCGTCGGCGCCAGCTCGGCCCTCGTCGACCTGCTGCCGGTGAGCCCGGGCCTGCAGATCCTGACCGCCAACTTCGCCATCGGCTACGTGCCGGCCTTCGGCTCGGTGCCCCTGCCGCAGCCGCTCTCGTTCGCCGTGCCCGCCAACTTCCCGCTGCCGGTGGCGCAGCTCAAGGTCCGCCTCACCGGCGGCGGCCGCACCGTCGAGCTGCCCCTCGACCTGCCGCTGGTCGCGCCGCGCCTCCTGGTCGCCGACGACTTCGAGCAGGATCGCGGCTTCGCCCGCGCGCCGGCCGGCACCGCCACCACGGGCCTCTGGGAGCGCAGCACGCCGCAGCAGACGGTGAACGCCAGCGTCGTGATCCAGCCCGGCAGCCAGACCACGCCCGGCGGTTCGCGCTGCTGGGTCACCGACGGCCGCGCCGGCAGCAGTGCCGGCACCTACGACGTCGATGGCGGCTACACCGACCTCTGGTCACCGGAGCTGGACCTGCGCCACCTCACCACGGCGACCATGCTGTTCGACTGCTGGTACGCCGAGAGCCAGTCCAACGACGCGCTGGAGATCAGCGTCAGCCGTGACGGCGGCCAGAGCTGGTCGCTGGCCCACAGCCGCAGCACCTCCACCGGTGCCTGGCTGCGCCTCGAGATCGACCTCGGCGCGCCGCTCACCGACCGCATGCGCCTGCGCGTGCGCGCCCAGGACCTGAACGCGTCCCTGGTCGAGGCCCTGATCGACCAGTGGGAGCTGCGCGGCTTCGCCCCGGATGGCGCCCTCACCGTGCTCGGCTCCGGCACGCTCGGCAGCCGCGTCCGACTCGGCCTGCTGGCGCCGCCCGCCGCCGCCATCGTGCCGCTCGGCAGCGCCGCGCCCGGCGGGCCGGTGACCTTCGCCGGCGTGCAGGGCGCGCTGCTGCTGGATCCCGCCGGCCTCGTGGCCCTGCCGCTGCAGCTCGCCGACGGCAACGGTCACGCCAGCCACGAGATCGCCATCCCCAACCTGCCGCCGCTGGTCGGCGCGACCTTCCACTTCCAGCAGGTCTTCGCCAGCGGTGCTGTGGCGGCGTTCGGCCAGAACGTGCAGGCCCTGACGCTGCGCTAGCCGCTCACCGCACGGTGAGCGACAGCGGATTCGTCAGCAGGAAGCCGTTCACGTCGTACACCAGGGACTGCAGCTGCAGCCCCAGGTAGCGCAGCGCCGGCAGGTTCGGCACGTTCAGCTGCAGGCCGCTGCTGCGTCCCTGCGTGTCCAGCACGCCGAATGCGTTGGTGAAGGCGTCGCCGGTCATCGGCACCGACAGCGCCGTCGTCAGTCCCAGCACGGTGACCGGGTTGCGCGAATCCAACGACAGGGCCGCGAAGTACAACCCGCCGAACGAGCGCGGCGAAGTGACCTGCAGCGGCGTCGCAGCACCCACCGCGGCGTTGCCGCCGGCGGTCAGCGACGCGTCGTTGGGGCCCTGCACCGACAGCGCGAACCAGTCGGTGCGCAGGTTGTTGATGCCGGCATCCCACACCCGCGTCTCCATCCAGTAGATGCCGTTCGGCACCGGCACGCCGTTGGGATCGCGCAGGTCCCAGCTGAGCTGGTAGGTGCCGTTCGGCGGCACGTTGACCAGGAACTGGCCGCACCAGAGGTTCGGCCCGACCTGCGGGCCCTGCTGGCTGCCCTGGTGGATCCGCACCCAGGTGCACGGCGACGGCAGCACGACCCCCTGGCCGGTGCTGTCGGTGAGCGTGATGGTCACCGGCGTCAGCGGCGGCACCGGGTTGGGGCTGAACTCGAGCGAAACGGTCTGCGCCGGCAGCAACGCGGCGGCGGTGGACAGGACGAGGAGGGTGGTGGTGTGGTGGATCATGGTGAGGTTGCTCCGAACGGCCGAGGATAGCCCTGGAGCCTGCACCGGGAAGGGCCGGCGGTCAGCGCACGGTCAGCGACAGCGGGTTGGTGAGCGCGATGCCGTTCGGGTCCAGCAGCAGCGCCTGCAGCTGCAGCCCGCGGTGCCGCAGCGCCGGCAGGTTGGGCACCAGGAGCTGGAGGCCGTGCGAGTTGCCCATGCCGTCCATGCTGCCGAACGCGTTCAGGCAGGCGTCGCCGGTGATCGGCAGCGACAGGCAGGTGCGCAGGCCGAGGATGGTGGCGGGGTTGCGCGAATCCAGCGACAGCCCGCACCAGTAGAGCCCGCCCGGCGAGCCCGGCAGCGCGATCTGCAGCGGCGTGATCTGGCCGACGGCGGCCGGCCCGGCGGCGGTGAGCGACGGCGCGTTCGGATGCTGCACCGACAGGCAGAACCAGTCGGTGGTCACGCTGGTGAGGGTGGGGTCCCAGGTGATGGTCTCGATCCAGTAGGTGCCCCACGGCACGGACTGCTGGTTGCGGTCGAGCTGGTCCCACAGCAGCGAGAAGGTGCCGTTCGGCGGGATCTGGTGGACGGTGGGCGGGCAGAAGAAGCTGAGCCCGAGGTCGGGTCCGCGCTGGCTGCCGGCCCGGATCCGCAGCCACGTGCAGCGGGTCGGCAGCGCCCGGCCGACGCCGGTGCTGTCGGTGAGCGTGAAGGTGATCGGCACGCCGGGCGGCGCCGGGTTGGGCGCGAACTCGAGGGAGACGGCCTGGGCAGGGGTGAGGGCGGCGGTGGTGACGGCGGCGGTGAACAGGAGGGCGGCTGCGGTGCGCATCGGATCGCGGTGGGGCAGCGGGCGATCGTAGCTGGTCGCGGCGTGCGGGGCGTGGGGCGTGGCGTTGTCGCGGGCGAGGCGGCCGGCGGCTACGCTGCGCGGTTCCGGCGCCCATAGCTCAGCTGGATAGAGCAGCGGATTTCTAATCCGCAGGTCCCAGGTTCGAGTCCTGGTGGGCGTGCCAGCCCGGTCAGGACACCGCCACCGGCTCTGCGCAGCGCCGAGGAGCCACCGCCACCGGCGCCGTCACGACCTGCCCCCCGACCAGCGCCAGTTCCCGGAAGCCGCACGGCAGCAGCAGGTGGCCGACCATCTCCACATCGCAGCGCCGGGCCTGCTGCAGCAGCACCACCTGCCGTTCCCCCGCCTGCGCCGCCAGCTGGAACACCGCCGCCGAGGCGCCGGGGGACGCGGCGGCCGAGGCCACGAGCCGCATCTCCGCCACCGCCAGCACCAGCCCTTCCGCCGTGCGCACCTGGCCACGCGCCACGTCGATCGTCACCCTTGCCCGCGGCAGCCGCCGGCGCAGCGCGAAGGCCGCCCCGAGCCCGCCGATCCCGCCCAGGAACGCCAGCACCGCCATGCCGCCGGCGATGCCCCGATCACCGGCCTCGCTGCCCTGCTGGATGCGCGGGTGCGGCGATGGCCGGCGTTCCCGGTACTTCTTCACGAACGACGCCGGGTGCAGCGCGATCACCGCCAGCAACATCCCGCCGAGCAGCGCCGCCACTCCGAAGCCCGCGGCCGCGCGGCGTTCGAGCCGGCGCCGCTCGATGCTGGTCCCGAAGCGGACCACGCCACGCAGCCACAGCTGCACCTGCCCCCGTGCGGCCCGGCTGAGCGGCAGCACCGCCAGCCACTGCCGCGATGCCGGCTCCTCCCCGCCGACCAGTTCCGGACACGCCGCCGGATCGGCCAGCTCCCGCCTGGGCCTCGCCGGCGCTGGCGGCGGCGTCACCTCCAGCGCGGCGGCCGGCGGGCGCAGGGCCCAGGCCAGGTCGGCCGCGCGCTCCCAGCGCATCCGGGCGATGCGGCGATCGAGGATCCCGTCCAGATCGACCAGATGACTGATCGCCATCAGCAGGTGGTAGTGCACGCCCACGGCGACCAGCAGGAACTCCAGTCGCGGGTCGTCGGGGAGATGGCCGACCCAGGCGTCCATCGGCAGCACCACCGTGAAGCTGGCGAGCAGCATGGCCAGGATGGCGATGCCGTAGCAGCGGCCGAAGGCGCCGAGCGCGCGCAGCAGCGCCCGCGCGTTCTCGCCCGAGGGCGGTGCGCTGGCCTCGAAGGCCGTCCAGTGCGCCAGCGCGAACGCCAGGAACACCAGGGTCATCCAGCCCTGGCCGGCGGGGCTGCTGGCGACGGCCAGCGCGAGGAAGGGCAGCAGGAAGAGCGCGGTGACCAGGGTGCGCCGGCCGCGGCTGGCGATGCCACCGCGCAGGCGCAGGGCGAGGTCGCCGAGCAGCACCGCCAACGGCAGCAGGCAGCCGAAGCACGAGGCCAGGAACTCGTGCAGGGGCCACATGGCGAAGGTGCGCAGCTCGTCGGTGAGCCGGTAGCCCTGGCGGAGGAAGGCCAGCAGGGCGAGGGCGAACGACAAAGCCAGGAGCAGGTGCGGTGCGGCCGCGACGCTGCGGGCGGCGATCGAGCGGGTTTCCTGCGGCGGGGCGTCCACGCCCAGGCTGCTTCGGGGATCGGGCCGGGGGGACTGGAGGCGGAAGCCCGGGGCCGGCGGCATGATGGCCGCATGCGCCCGATCGGTTGCCTCCTTGCCGGTGTGTTCCTGACGATCCTGGCGCCAGCCCAGGAGGCCACGCCGCCGAGCCGGCAGCAGCAGGCGCTTGCCGGCGAACTGGCGACATTCGCCGAATGGTGCCAGAAGAACGGCTTTCCCGGGCAGGCGGCGGCCGTGGCCCGGGAGGCGCTGGATGCCGATCCCGCGCACGGCAAGGCCAAGGCGCTGGCGGCCGCCGGCGCCGGCGAGGATGCCGCCGACGAGGCGGCGGGGAAGAAGCTGGCACAACGGCGCGCCGGCGCGGGCAAGCGCATCGCCACGCTCTACTGCGAAGTGGCCGCCGGCGAGCCGCCGGGCCCGGCCGCCCGCGCGCCGCTGACGGCGGCGTTCCGCTGGGATGCGGGGACGGCCGATCGCCTCGTCGAGAGCGCGTGGAAGAAGGCGCTGGCCCAGGGCGAACACGCCCGGGCCCACGACCTGCTCAGCGTTGCCCTCGCGCACGAGACGCTGGGCGCGTCGAGTCGGGCGCAGCAGGCGCGCCGGAAGGCGCTGCACGAGTGCGAGATCGAGCTGGCCCAGAAGCAGCCGTTGCTGCGGCAGGTCCGCGGCCATCCGATGCAGTACTGGCTGTCGCTGCCGCAGGGCTGGAGCGGTGACCGCGAGTGGCCGATCCTGGTGGCGGTCGAGGGGGCAGGCTGCAACTTCGTCCGCATGAACGGGATCTACGGCGGCAGGGACAATCGCGACTTCGTGGTGGTGACGCCGTGCAGCCTCAGCAACACCAACTCGCTGCAGGAGCAGCGCGGCAACTACCCGTATCCGCCGGAGCTGCTGGCCGAGTGGGACCGGCGCCGCATGGAGTTCGACGAAGCGGGGCTGCTGGCCCTGCTGGCCGACGTGCGCGCCGACTTCCGCGGTGAGGCGAAGGTCTTCGTCACCGGCTTCAGCGGCGGCGGCAACCTGACCTGGCAGATGGTGTTCGCGCATCCCGAACTGCTGGCGGCGGCGGCGCCGGCCTGCGCCAACTTCGCCGGGCTGCGGGGTGCGGCGTCGACGGCGCCGGAACGCGAGGCGCTGCCGATCCTGGTGGTGCAGGGGGAGGACGATCCGTTCCGGCCCGATGACAGCAAGAGCCCGCTGGATCGGCAGTGGGCGATGGCGCGGGCGCAGCTGGAGCAGCACGGCTATCGCGGCTGGAGCTACTCGCTGGTGCCGAAGACCGGGCACGCGCCGTGTGCGGCCGAGGTGCTGGCCTTCTTCCGCAAGGTGGCGGGGGCCTCGCCGACGAAGGATGGCTGAGGTGCGGCGCGGCGGTCAGAGCTCGCGGGTCAGGAACACGCTGAAGGCGCTGTCCGGGTAGTCGCCGAAGCGCCCGCAGCGGACGAAGCCGGCGCTGGCGTAGAGGCGCAGCGCCGGCTCGAACGGTGGCCCGCAGCCGGTCTCCAGCCACAGGCTGCGGTAGCCGCGGGCGCGGGCTTCGGCCATCAGGTGCTGCAGGATGGCGCGGCCGATGCCCTGGCCGAGGAAGGCGTCGGCGACGCGCATCGACTTGATCTCGCCGCGCACGGCGTCGAGCTGCTTGAGGGCGCCGCAGCCGGCGAGCTGGTCCTGCTGCCACACCGACCAGAAGGTCACATCGGGCTGCTGCAGTCGTTCGATGGCCATGGCATGCACGTGGCCCGGCGGCGAGTTCTCGTGCATGCCCGCGAGGTGACGCGCGATCAGGGCGCGGGTGGGCGCGCCGGTGAGATCGTCGATCCGGAACTCCAGGGGCGGGGCCATCCTGCGGGCGTGGATCATGCCGCGGGGGCCCCGGGCGGGCGACGGCGCGCCGGGGTCAGTCCACCAGCAGGTCCTGCAGGCCCACCCGGTCCTGCACCTGGTGGCTCGCCTTGGCTGCCTCGGGCCAGCGCCGGATCGCCTGCTGCACCGTCTCGGCGGCGCGCTGGGCCGTGCTCAGCTTGAAGGCCGGATCGTTGGCATCGGCGTCCTCGGGCTTCTGGTCCACCGCCGGCCGCAGGAACGGATTGGCGTCGACGGTGTCCGGCAGGCTGAGGGACTTGCGCAGCTCGGCGCCTCCCATGCGTTCCTGGTGCTGCCGGATCAGCGGCTGCGGCAGGGCGCGGGACAGATCGGCGGGTAGGCGGGCTTCCATGTCGCGGGATTCGACAGGGGCGGGGGTCGCCTTGAGCCGTGCGGTCCCGTTGTGGGACGGCGCCGGGCTCAGTTCGCGGCGAAGCGGCGCGGGGCGAACAGCGGCAGGGCCGGATCGTCGGCGTGGCCGGCGGCGATCTGTTCGGCGAGGCAGGCGCCGCCGCGGAAGGCGAACGAGAGGCCGTAGCCGTTGAAGGCCAGTAGGGCGAACACGCCGGGCTTTTCGGGCAGGGCGCCGAGCAGCGGCAGGCCGTCCGGCGTGCCGGCCATGATGCCGGTCCACTGGTGGGGGAACGGGACGTCGCGCAGGGCGGGAAAGTGGCGCTGCACGTAGCCGAGCAGGTTCTGCGTGACCTCGGGATGGATGGCGTCGTCGTCGAGGATGCCCACCTCCTCGCCCTTCACGCTGTGACGCATGCCGCCGATGACGAAGCGCTGCCGGTGGACGCGGAAGTACTCGTAGCAGAAGTTGGACGACATGGCGCAGGACGGGAAGCCCTGCAGCGTGCCGGCGTCGAGGTCGCCGGTGGCGATCACCTGGCCGCGGAACGGGAACACGACGCGGGCGAGGAAGCCGGTGGGGTCGAGGTGGCGGGCGAGCGTCGACGTGCAGTGCACGACCACCGCGGCGCGCACGGTCTGGCCCGAGCGCAGGTGCACCGCGAAGTCGCCGGCGTCGCCGTCGATGGCCACGACCTCGATCGAGGTGCAGAGGGTGGCGCCGGCGTCGACGGCGGCGCGGGCGAGTCCGCGGACCATGGCGGCGGGTTGCACGATGGCCTCGCCGGGCAGGAACAGGGCGCCGTGGAAGGCCGTGGCGGCGGGGAAGCGGGCGTGCACGGCGGCCTCGTCGAGCAGTTCGTGCGGCACGCGCTCGGCGCGGAGGAGGGCCGCGGCCTCGGCGAGTTCCTGGGCTTCGTGCGGTGTCTCGGCGAGCCGCAGGCCGCCCTGGTCGACGAGGTCGCAGGCGACGTGGTGGGCGCGCAGCGCCGCCTTCAGGTCGTCGTGGTTGCGGCGCAGGAAGCCCCACAGGAGGCGCGCCCGCTCGGCGCCGAACTGGCCGACGATGCGGTGGTAGTGCTCGCCGAGTCCGAGCAGGAGCTGGCCGTCGTTGCGGCCGCTGGCCCGGGCGGCGACGGTGCGGGCCTCGAGGACGGCGACGGCGGCGCCGGCCTGCGCGAGGTGCAGGGCGGTGGCGATGCCGGCGATGCCGCCGCCGACGATGGCCACATCGCAGCGCTCGGGCGGCGGCGCGGTGGGCAGCGTGTCGGGTTCCTGCAGCCAGAGGGAGAGGGGCACGGCGTGGATCCTAGGCCGGCTCCGGGACCGGATGGAACTCCTACGGCGTCCGGTCGAGTTGCGCCTGTTCGGCGGGGGTCAGCCGGGCCCGCAAGCCGGGCGTCTCCTCGCACAGGCCCACGGCGTCGGCCAGGTCCACCAGGCGTTTCGATCGCCGACGTCCCGGGTCGGCGGCTGCGCGCAACTTGGCGCGCACGAGGTCGAAGGACGTGGCGATTCGCAGCCTGCCCTCACCCAGCGGGTGCTCTTCGGCATTCCGCACGGCATCGGCGAGCAGGGGATCCGCGGTGAACTGGACCGGCGTTCCGTCCGGTCCCTGCCACTTCTCCGAGTGTGTGTGCCGCCCGAGGCGCCGGAAGCCCCCGGCCTGCAACGCCGCCACGGGAATCTGGTCGTAGGACAGCAGGGCCAGATCGACGTCCAGCGTCGTGCGCGGCTCACGGCTGTGGAACTGCACCGCCAGCCCACCGATCACCGCGTAAGGGGTTGCGGCTTCGGTCAGCAACCTCGCCAGCGCCAGCACCGTCTGCTCCTTGCCCCGCATCGAGCCTCCCTCGCCGCCGTCTTGGATGAGATGGAAGCGGACATCCAGCCGGGAGCTCAGGTCCAGCAACTCGGCCAGGGTCCGCATCGGCGGGATGATACCGGCGCACGGGCCGGCCGCCGCCTGGACCGGCGGCCGGCGCGGGCTATGGTGCGCCGGCCGATGGACCTCTGCGTCTACGCCCATCCGTGGGACCTGCGTGACCTCGCGCCGCACGGCGGGCTGCCGCGGCTGCGGGAGCTGGGCTTCCAGGAGGTGGCGCTGGCGGTGGCCTACCACGCCGGCCGCTGGCTGACGCCGTGGAGCGGCGATGGCCTCGTGCGCTTCCTCGAGGACGGCACGGTGCACTTCCGGCCGCAGGAGACCTACGGCGAACTGCGGCCGCTGCCTTCCTCGGAGGTGCGACCCGGCGAGCCGTCGCCGCTGGAACGGCTGTGCGCGGAGGCGCCCGCGGCGGGCCTGCGGGCGCGCGCCTGGGCGGTGTTCCACCACAACAGCCGGCTCGGGCGGCTGCATCCGGCGAGCACGGTGCAGAACTGTCTCGGCGACCGTTATCCGTATGCGTTGTGCCCGGCGCGGCCCGAGGTGCAGGACTACACCGCGACGATGGTGCGCGACCTGTTGGCCCACCCGGGACTCGCGGCGATCGAGCTGGAAGGCCTCGGCTGGATGGGCTGGAAGCACTCGAGCCACCACGAGAAGGCCAGCTTCGCGCCGGCCGGGCTGCTGGAGCTGGCGCTGTCGGCGTGCTTCTGCGAGCACTGCGAGCCGGCCTATGCCGGCGATGGCCACGATCCGGCCCTGCTGCGCGCCTTCTGCACCGCGGAGACAACGCGGCTGCTGCGGGACGGCGACGCGATGGCGCCGGCTGTAGCGCTGAGCGAGGCGGCGTGGCGGCAGGCGGCGACGGAGCCGGAGCTGGCCTTCGCGGTGCCGTCGACGCGGGCGAGCGTGATGTCGGCGTTGGTGCGACGGCTGCGGCAACACTGGCCCGAGGGCATCGCGCGCGCGGTGCAAGTGCATCCATCGCGCTGGTTCGCCGGCAGCCAGCTGCCGGTGGCGCAGGCCCAGGGTCTCGGTCGCGAGGACGAGTTCGTGCTCACCGCCTACGGCGAGAGCCTGGAGGGCATCGAGCGCCTGCTGACGATGGCGGACATGCACCTGCTGCGCGATCGGCGGAAGCGGCTGTGCATCTGGCCGAAGGCGCCGCAGTTCCGTTCCGACGACGACCTGCGGGCGCTGCGGGCGTCGTGCGGGAAGCACGGCATCACGGCGCTGTCGATCTACCACCTCGGCCTCTTGCCGTGGCGCACGCTGGAGCGGGTGGCGAAGGTGCTGGCCGGATGATGCCGCTTTGTCCCTTCGGATTTCTGGCATGAAGATCGGACTCTCCCTCGCCGCCTGTCTTCTGCTCGCGGCGACGCTCCCTGCCCAGGCGCCACCCGTGCGGCCGCGCCTCGTGGTGCTGTGCTCGGTGGACCAGCTCGCGAGCTGGGTGCTCGACGACGTGCTGCCGCACTGCGCGGGCGACGGCGGCTTCCGGCGGCTGCTGGACGAGGGCACGCGCTTCTCGCGCTGCGCCTATCTGCACGGCTGCACCGAGACGGGGCCCGGCCACGCCACGCTGTCCACCGGCGCGCCGGCGCGGTCGCACGGCATCGTCAAGAACCAGTGGTGGGACCCGGATTCGGCGGTGGCGCGGTACTGCGTCGACGATGCGCGGGTCGAGGCGCTGCCCGACCTGCCGGAGGGCGGGGGCAAGGGTCCGGGCCTGCTGCTGGCGCCGACCATCGGCGAGGGCATCAAGGCCCATCTCGGCGCCCGCGCCCGCGTGGTGTCGGTGGCGTGGAAGGACCGCAGCTCGATCCTGCTGGCGGGCCCGGCGGCGGACGTGGCGGTCTGGTTCCACGCCGAGACCGGCCGGCTGGTGACCAGCCAGGCCTTCGGCCCGACGGCGCCGCCGTGGCTCGCGGCTTTCCAGGAACGGAGGGTCCTGGATGGCTTCTTCGGCCAGGTCTGGGAGCGCAGCGGGCCGGCGTCGGCCTACGCCGGTCTGGTCGACGACCGGCCGTTCGAGGCGCCGCACGGCAACGGCAGCCTGCAGCGCACCCTGCCGCAGAAGCTCACCGGCGGGCTCGAGGCGCCGGGGCCGCTGTTCTACGGCCAGGTCTACGCCTCGCCGTTCGGCAACGAGGCGGTGCTGCAGGCGGCGCTGGCGGCGGTGCAGGGCGAGAAGCTCGGCACCGACGACGTGCCGGACCTGTTGTGCGTCGGCTTCTCGTCGACGGACACCGTGGGGCACGCGTTCGGGCCCGACAGCGTCGAGGCCCGCGACGGGCTGCTGCGGCTCGATCGGCAGCTGGCGACGCTGCTGCAGGCCCTCGACCGGCAGGTGGGGGTGGGCCACTACGCGTTCCTGCTGTCGGCCGACCATGGCGTGGGGCCGATCCCGGAGGCCGCGGCGCAGGCCGGCGTGCCGGCCGGGCGCGGGCTGGTGCTGACCCGGGCCAAGGGGGCGGCCGAGTCGGCCCTGGCGCGCCGCTACGGCAGCCGCGAGGGGAAGGGTCCCTACGTGCCGCGGGCCAGCGAGATGTCGCTCTTCCTCGACCGCACGGCGCTGGCCGAGG
Organism: uncultured candidatus Brocadiaceae bacterium; assembly: GCA_964565715.1. Taxonomy (GTDB): domain Bacteria; phylum Planctomycetota; class UBA1135; order UBA1135; family UBA2386; genus CAZMGG01. The sequence goes on from CAZMGG010000011.1 coordinate 24,734, forward strand.
CGGGCGTGCAGGGGGAGGCGGCGCTGAGAGAGGCGTTCCGCATCGCCGCCAACGCCGCCGCGGTGGCGCCGGGCGCGCTCACCGCGTTCGCCACCGACGAACTGCTGCGCCATGGTCCCGGCGAGGATCCGATCCGGCGGGCGATGTTCTTCGCCGCGCATCCCGAGCGGGCCGGCGACGTGCTGGTGGTGCTGCGGCCGTTCTGGCTCGACGGCACCTCGCCGGCCTCGCATGGCTCGCCGCACGCCTACGACCGCGAGGTGCCGCTGCTGGCGATGGGGCCGGGCATCGCCGTGGGGATCGACCAGACGCCGGTGTCGCCGGGCCTGTGCGCGGTGCTGATCGCGCGCCTGCTCGGCATCCCGAAGCCGAGCCTCGCGGTGGACGAGGTGCCGCCGGGCGTGCTCGCCCGCTGACCTGGCCCGCGCGGTGCTCGGCCGCCGCGGCGGCGATGGCAAGGGGGCTTGCGGGCCCGGGGATCCGGGCCGGGTGGCGTAGCCGCCGGGCGTCGCAGAACGGGGTACCCTTCTGCACCCCCATGGACCGACTGATCGAACGATTCCCCCTCAAGCGCGGCGCCCACCAGGGTCGCCGGGACGGCATGTGCGCCATGGAGATGGTGGCGTGGCTCGCCGGCGAGGAGCACAGCGACGAGCCGCAGTGCGCCTGTCCGGTGATCGCCGCGTTCGTCCGCGCGCTCAACGACGCGCTGCCGAGCGATGCGGCGCGGACCCGCTGGCTGCGGCCGCTGGTGCCGCAGCTGGTGAACACCCGCGGCAGTGCGGCCGACGAACGGCGGCGCGGGCTGCAGGTGGCCGACGCGGTGGTGCGTGAGATCCTGCCGAAGGCGTTGCAGCGGGCGGGACGGACCGCCGAGGCGGATCTGTTCCGGCTGCTGCCGCCGGTGGCGGATCGGGCCAACGCGGCGCTGGCGTTGTGCGCGCTGCGGGCCTACGCCCAGGACCAGCACGCCGCCGAATGGCTGCTGGAGCGCGCCGCCGACGGCGCCACGCCGGCGCGGTTCGTCGCCGCCGGCGTGCAGGCGGCGCGGGAGGCGGCGGGCACCGACGGCCTGCGGGCGTGCGTCGACATCGTGCTGCGGATCTGCGGGCCACAGGGCGCCCAGGACGTCGCCGCGGACGCCCGCGAACTGGGCGCCTAGCGGCCCAGGTAGTCGCGCAGCTCGCGGCTGCCCTGGGGCGGCACCCGGGCGGCCACGTCGTCCGGTCGCGCCAGGGCGAACGCGATGCCCAGCGAGAACGGGCCGATCGGCGCGTGGTTGCCGGTGTAGCGGCCATGGCCGTGGTAGCTGCCCTTCGCTACGAGATCGAAGCCGGTGACCTTGCCGTCCTTCACGCGCACTTCGCCCCGCAGGCGCAGGTGGTAGCCGCGGGCCGGCGCGCCATCGCCGGCGGGGGCTTGGGCGCGGGCCTCGCCGCGCACGACGAAGCGACCGTCGCCGGCCGGTTCCATGGTGAAGTCGGCCTGCCACACCTCGCGCGCGCGCCACATCGGCGGCTCGCCGCGGCTGTTGTCGATCAGGTGGAAGCGGGCGATGCGGGTGCCGAGGGTCTCGGGCCAGTGGCCACGGGCCAGCGCGTCGGCCTCGGGCCCGGTGACCCAGAGGTGGTCGCGGCCGAGCCCTTCGCGGAACGGCCGGTGCCACTCGGGGTGCTCGACCTCGGGCCAGCGGGCCTCCAGCACGCGCGTGAAGACGGCGACGACGAGACCGCCGGCCGGCGGCGTGCGGGCGAACGTGGGATCGACGGCGGCAGCGCTGTCGGCGCCGGTGGCGGGGCTTGCCTCCGGCTTGCCCGTGGCAAGATGCTTCGTCAGCAGATCGCGCAGCCTGCCGGCGTCGCGGTGGTTCCAGCCGTGCACCAGGGTCCCGTCGGGTTCGGCCAGGTAGAACCCCTGGGTCGTCCGGCCCGGCGTCATGCCGTCGCGCTGGAACACGATCTTGCGGTAGAGCTCGCCCTCGGCGTCCTGCTGCCGGACGTGATACCACTCGTCCACCGCCACCGGCACGAAGTGCTCGCGCAGCCGCGCGATCACCGTCGGATCGGCGAAGCTGGACGCACGGTCCAGCACGCCGTTGTTTCAGGTGCAGCCGAGCGGATGGCCGTTCATCGACCAGACGAACAGGCGCTTGCCGTCCGCCTTCGCCTCGGCGGCGGCGGCCACGAGCTGCAGCCGCCAGGGGATCGTCTGCCAGGGCTCCGGTGCTGCGGGCACGAGCTGCGCGTGCAGCGACCGGAACTCGGCGGCGGTGAGCGGCGGCGGGGTGGGCGCGGGATCCTGGGGCGCCAGCAGGGTCACGGTGAGCAGGAGCGCGAGCATCGCGCCACTCTAGCGCCCCTCGCTCTGGGCAAGCAGCCGATCGTCGTCAGCGGGCCGGGCCCGCCATCCGCGCCAGCAGTTCCTCCAGTGGCCCGCGGCGGCAGTGCCGCAGCCAGGGGCCGCTGACCGCCAGGGCCAGCGCCGTGTAGCCCAGGAAGGCGGCGAGCCCGACGGCCATCGGCCAGTCCTCGGCGGGCCAGGCGGCGCGCAGCAGCGGGAACAGCAGGGCCACGTGCAGCAGGTAGTGGGTGAGCGACAGCCGGCCGACGGCGGTCAGCGGCGCCCATGCGCGGCCGTTCGTGCGCAGCAGCAGGCAGCCACCGGTCACCGCCACCGCTCCGCTCGTCGCCAGCAGCAGGAACGGCAGCGTGGTCGGCACCCAGGTGAAGGCGAGCGGTGCCGCGGTGTCCGCCAGCGCGGCGTCGGCGGTGGCCTGCACGAGCTGCAGCGGCAGCAGGGCGGCCAGGGCCAGCCAGGTCCAGCGCCGCAGCCGGGCCGGCCGGTCGAGGCCCGCGCGCACCATGGCGATGCCGAGCAGCGGCAGGGCGAGCCACGGCAGCACCGGGTAGTTGCCGTCGAACAGGTAGTAGCGCACGGTCACGAGGCCGAAGGCGCTCCACATGGCGGGCGTGCCGTCCTCGTGCCAGTCGGCCTCGACCTGATCGCCGATGTGTGGCGCCGCTATGGGCGCCCGCACCCACGCCCCGGGGGCGAGGCCGCGCGCGCGCGAGGCCGGACGGCCCAGCACCGGCAGCGCCAGCAGCAGCAGCAGGCCGAGCGGCGACAGCACCTCGGTGGGCCACAGCAGGAGGCCGAACGGGATGCCGAGCGCGATCAGCCCGAGCGCCCGTCGCGTCTGGCTCCCGACCGCGCGCGGGCCAGGGCCGCGGCCGCGCTGCACCGCCCAGGCGATGCCCGCCAGCAGGCAGAACAGGGCCGCCGGCTTGCCCTCCAGCAGGCGCGCCAGCAGGGCCGGCAGCAAAGCCCAGCCGTCGCCCTCGGTCGGCACCGTGTGCACGAACACCATGCCGAGCACGGCCAGCCCGCGGGCGGCATCCAGGGCCGGCAGGCGTGCGGCCGGCACGGTGGGCACGGCCGGTGGCACGGGCACCGGCGGTGCGGTGGGCGCGGCCGGTGCGGTGGGTGCGCCCGCGTAGTGTTCGCCGGCGGTGAGCCGTTCGTGCTTCATCACCACGCCGTGCGGCCCGACCACGGCGCCTTCGCCGATCGCAGCACCGTAGAGCACGACGCTGGCGCGGCCGAGCGTCGCGCCGCGGCCGACGTGCACCGGCGCGGTCTTCAGCACGCGATCCTCGAAGCTGTGGGCCTGGAACATCGTGTCGACGGTGCCGTGGTCGGCCAGCCGCAGCATGTCGGGATCCACCACCTGGCTGAAGCCGGGGCCGAGCAGCACGGCGCGGCCGATCCGCATGCCCATCGCCCGCAGGTAGAACGGCAGCAGCAGGGTGCCTTCCAGGTGCTGCAGGAAGGGGGCGGCCCAGCGCTGCCAGCAGACGTAGAGGAAGTCCCAGCGGCTGGCCCAGCACGACCACAGGGCGTGCTGGCCCGCGCGCACACGGCCGAGCAGCAGCCACTTGAGCAGCAGCACCAGCAGGCAGGGCGCCAGGGCCGCGACCAGCGTGGCGGAGCCGAGTGCTGGCAGCAGCAGGCCGAGGTCGGCGGCGAAGCGGGCTTCGGCGCGGCCGGCGAGCTGCAGCCAGAGCAGCGCCAGGAGCGCCGGCACGACGGGCAGCAGGAAGCGCAGCCCTTCCCAGAAGAGCCGGTTGCCGCGCCGCAGCAGCCCGGGCTCGTGGGTGAGCCGCCGGTCGATGGTCACCACCTCGCGCCGCGGCAGCGCGAACGCCGGCAGGCCGAACCAGCCGGTGCCCGCCCGCATCGCGCGATCGTCGGCGATGGTGCAGACGCCCAGCAGCAGGTCGTCGGGCAGGCGCTGGCCCCCCTCGATCACCGCGTGGTTGCCGACGAAGGTGCGGGCGCCGAGCACCGCCGGCGCCACGGTGACTACGCCCTGCCGCAGGCGCGGCACGCCGAGGTAGATGCCGTCGGCGAGGAAGCACTCCTCGCCCAGCGCGGTGTGTTCGGGCAGGGTCTCGAGGATCGTGCTGATCTCGCAGCGGCGGCCGATGCGCATGCCGGAAAGCCGCAGCCACGCCGGCCAGAACAGGGTGCCGGACAGCCATTCGCCCGCCGACTCCAGCAGGCCGGTGCGCAGCCACAGCCGGGCGTAGCACGGGTGCCAGCGGCTGAACGCACCCGCCGGCACCTTCGGGCCCCAACGCAGCAGCAGGGCCGCGGCCAGCAGGCGGGCCGGCAGCTCCAGCACCGTGCTGGCCAGCACCAGCAGCACGGCCAACGGTGCGGTCAGCGGCGCCTGCAGGAAGGCCAGTGCGGCCGGCGTGTCGACGCCACCGAGGTGCAGGGCCAGCAGCAGGAGCAGGGCGAAGGGCACCGCCAGCAGCGGCTGCAGTCCGAAGCGCAGCAACAGGAGCCGCATGGCGTGCCGCAGGGGCAGCCGGTCGTCGGAGCGGTCCACGCCCGGCGGTGTCTCGGCCGGTCCGGTGGGACGCGCCGGCACGCCGTCCCAGCGTTCATGGGCCGGCACCCGGCCGCCGGGCGGCAGGAACGCGAGCGGCCCCAGTTCGGCGCCTTCACCGATCTCGCTGCCGGGACCCATGCCGGCGCGCACGTGCAGCGTCGCCGCGCGCCGCACGGTCACCGGGCCGAACACCAGCTGGCCCTGATCCAGTTCGCACACTCCGAGCGCCGCCTCCTGGCCCACGGTGACGTCGTCGTGCAGTTCCAGCAGGTCCCAGCCGCCGCGCTGCAGGTCGACGCCGCGATGCAGGTGGACCCGCGCGCCGATGCGGGCGCCGAGCGCGCGCAAGGCCATGTTCTGCAGCTCGGTGCCGGCCAGCAGCGACCATGGCACGAGACGCACGGCGCGTTCCACCAGCCAGCAGCGGAAGTGCTGCGCCGTGAACGCCGGCACGCACCCCGGCCGGTACTCGCCGACCAGGAGCTCCTTCGCCAGCACCGCCAGCCACAGCGCGCCGAGGCCCCAGCCCAGCACGCCGACGAACCCGAAGACCGGCGCCAGCAGGATCGTCGCCACCGGCCCCAGCGTCGTGATGCCGAACGGCAGCAGCGCGAAGGCCAGCAGGTAGAGCACGCCGCCGCCGAGCACCAGGCTCGCCAGCAGCGTCGCGGTCTGGGCGAGACCGAACCAGAAGGGCTGCCCGGTCGGGGTTGCCTGCGGCGAGGGAGCTGCCGCGGCCGGCGGGACGACGCGCTCGGCCCGCGCCGCCAGCGCGCGCACGGTCCGCAGCCCATACACGTCCCGCACCGTGAGCCCCGCGGTGCGCGGGTCGGCACGCAGCAGCGAGATCACCAGCGCCGCACGCAGCGAGTCGCCGCCCAGCGCAAAGAAGTCGTCGTCCGGAGCCGGCGTCGTGCCGAGGCCCTGCGCCATCGCCTTGGCGATCGCGGCCTCGATGCCCACAGCGGGCGTGGCAGCGGTGCTGGTCGCGGGTCCGCCCAGTTCGGGCAGCGCCCTGCGGTCGAGCTTGCCGCCGATGGTGCGCGGCAGCGTCGCCAGCACGCCGATGCGGGCCGGCACCATGACCGCCGGCAGCTCGGCTCGCAGCCGTTCCTGCAGGGCCTGGGCGTCCGGCGGCGCCAGGGGATCCTGCGGCACCACGTGCGCCGCCAGCAGGGCCGCGCCGTCGCTGCCCTGCACGCGGCAGCCGGCCTCGCGCACGCCGGGGCAGCGGCACAGCGCCGCCTCGATCGCCTCCAGCTCCAGCCGATGGCCGCGCAGCTTGACCTGCGCGTCGATCCTGCCGTGGTACTCGAGGTCGCCGTCCGGCCGGCGCACGACCCGGTCGCCGGTGCGGTAGATCCGGCCGAACACCGGATGGGTGGGGAACTGCCGCGCCGTCAGTTCGGGCTGGCCGAGGTAGCCGCGGGCGAGGCCGATGCCGGCGATGCATAGCTCGCCGGGCTCCCCGTCGGCGATCTCGTGCAGGTCCTTGTCGAGCACGTGGGCGTGGTTGCCCGGCACCGGTTGGCCGATGCTGACCGGCCGGCCGGGCTGCAGGCGCGTGCGCGTCACCGTCACCGAACACTCGGTCGGCCCGTAGCCGTTCTCCAGCCACAACGCCGCGGCCCAGCGGTCGCACAGGTCCTGCGGCATCGCCTCGCCGCCGGCGTAGCACAGCCGCAGGTCCGGCAATTCCCGCCCCACGTCGGTGACGTGCATGCTCCGCAGCAGCGTCGGCGGCGGGCACAACACGGTGATCCGTTCCTGCCGCAGCCACGCCGGCAGGTCCGGGCCGAGCCGCACGGTGGCGTCGTCGAGCAGCACCACCGTGGCGCCGCTGGCGAGCGCCAGGAAGGTCTCCTCGACGGAGCTGTCGTAGGCCGGCGAGCTGCCCTGGGCGATGCGGTCGCCGGGCCCGAGCCCGAAGCGGCGCACGCCTTCCCGGATCAGGTTGACGACGCCGCCGTGCTCCAGCATCACCGCCTTCGGCGCGCCGGTGGTGCCCGAGGTGTAGATCAGGTAGGCGAGGCGGTGCGGATCGGCGGGGTGCTCCCATTCGGCGGCCGCTGGCCGCCCATCGGCCAGCGCCGCTGCGGCGTCGACGATCCGCCCGGCGAAGCCCAGCGCCCGCGCCCGTGCGGTGCCGGCGGCGTCGGTCACCAGCGCCACCGCAGCGCTGTCGTGCAGCACGTGCCGCAGGTGCGCATCGGGGAAGTGCGGCTCCAGGCACACCCAGGCGGCGCCGGCCCGCAGGATCGCCAGCTTTGCGGCGTAGAGTTCGCAGCCCTGCCGCGGCAGCAGCACCGCGACCACCCGTTCCCCGCCATCGGGCGGGCCGAGGCGGGCGGCCAGCGCTGCCGCGTCGGCATCGAGTTCGCGGTAGGTGCGGCCCTGCCGCCGCGGCCGCCCTTCTCCCGGCGGCACGTCGACCGCCGGCGCGTCGGGCCAGCGCCGAAGCGCCGCGGCGAACAGGTCCTGCAGCAGCATGGGGCGGGAGGCTATCCGCCCGTGCTGCCGCCGCCGTCCTGTTCCTCGCGGACCCGCAGGTGGTCGGCGAGCCAGGGCCGCAGCGTCCGCCGACGCGCCGGCAAGAGGTGACGGAAGCCGCGCACGACGCCGACGCAGTCCCTGGCACCGCAGCCGCACGGGAACGGGCTCGCCAGTTCCCATTCGGTGGTGTGATAGTCGAACGTCACCTCGGCGAAGGCCCGGATTCCGGTCCGCGCCAGCAGCGTGCGACCGCGCAGGAACGCATTCGGCGCGCAGGCGTGGTTGAGGAAGCGCCACGGATGGTGGTCCATGGCCTCCTCGAGGGCGACCTCGGCCGGCAGCTCGACGTGCTCGTGCGGGCCGACCTGCACCGAGAAGCGCGATGGCACGGGCACGACGATGCCGTCGATCGGCAGGACCGGCTCGCCCCGCCGGATCGCCTCGGTGGCGATCACCTGGAACTGGTGACGGGTGCGCACCACCGCGACGCGGCTCTGTGTGGGCGACGGACGGGACGGGGACGGCTGCAGATCGGTCATCGGGCCGCGTGTTACGGGTCCGGGCCCAGGACCTCCACTGGCTGGTCCACGCAACACAGTGTTGTTACGTGGGTTGCGCACAGTGGCCCGCGGCGGACGCGGTCCTGATCAGGACGCGTCGGGCCACGACTGGAGTCCGACAGCGGCGGGATCGGGCCGGGCATCCGGTCGCACACCCATCCACCAGGGACGCGGGCCCGGACCGTCGATCGCCTCGCCGATCTGGATCCGTCGCCATTGCTCTGCCGGCGACAGCGATGCCCACACGAGACCGATCGCCTGCATGATCGAGCAGAACAGCTCTGCCCGCTCGGCGTGCGTCAACCGTTGCATCTCGCGCACCTGCTGCGCCAGTTCGGCGCGCTCGTCCGGGATCGGCAGCGTGGGCACAGGCGGACGATAGCGTGGCCGGTCCCGGCCGGCAAACCAGGCGCGCCCGCGGTCAGCCGTCCTGGCCGCCCCAGCGTGGCTCCTGCAGTTCCTTCTCCCACGCCGCCAGCGCCGCCAGCATCGCCTCGAGCCGCTCGCCTTCGTCGGCGGCCCGGTCGTGCCGCTCGCCGCGGTCGCGCCGCAGGTCGAACAGCTGCGGCGACTGGCCCTCGGCGCCGCGCAGCCACACCAGCTTCCACGGGCCGCGCCGCATCGCCACCGGCCCCTTGCCGCCATCGATGCGCCAGAACAGGTCGCGCTCGGGCAGCGCGTCCACCGCGCCCCGCAGCCGCGGACCGAGATCGATGCCATCCAGGCGCCATTCCTGCTCGACCTTGCCGCCGGCCGCGGCCACGAACGTCGGCAGCAGGTCCAGCAGGATCACCGGCTCCTCCAGCACCGTGCCGGGCTGCACCACGGAGGGCCAGCGGAACGCCAGCGGCACCCGCACGCCGCCCTCCCAGACCTGGCCCTTGCGGCCGCGCAGCGGGCCGTTGTCGGCGCCGGTCTGGGTCTGGCCGCCGTTGTCGTTGCTGAACACCACCAGGGTGCGGTCGGCGAGGCCGTGCTCCTGCAGCGCGTCCAGCACCGTGCCCACCGCGCGATCGAGCCCGACCAGCAGCCCGAGGTTGTTGGCCCGGCGCTCCGGCAGCCCGGCCGGTACCCTGGCGCGGTCGGCGGGCTTCGGCTGCAGCGGGCCGTGGGTGGCGGTGAACGACACCATCAGGAAGAACGGCCGATCCTTGTGTCCGGCGATGTAGCGAGCCGCCGCGGCGCCGAACCGGTCGGTGACGAAGCCCCGCTCGGGCACCGGCTCGCCGTTCTCCTGGATCACCTGATGCGGCGAAGGGTCGGCGATCGGCTGGTAGCGGCGCGCGCCCTGCAGCAGGCCGTGGAAGAAGGCGAAGCCGCGGCGGTTCGGGTGGTACTCGGCGGGATAGCCGAGGTGCCACTTGCCGACCAGGGCGGTGTCGTACTGCAGCGCCGTGAGGCGGTCGGCGACGGTGCGCTCGGCGAGATCCATGCCGCCCTGCATGTAGCCCGGCGGGATGTTGCGTTCGTGGCCGAAGCGCTGCTGGTAGCGGCCCGTCAGCAGGCCGGCGCGCGATGGCGAGCACACCGCGCCGGTCACGTAGGCGTCGCTGCAGCGGGCGCCGTCCTTGGCGATCGAGTCGATGCGCGGCGTCAGCGTGCGGCAGTCGGCGGCGGCATCGGGCTGGAAGCCGAAGTCGGCGAAGCCGGCGTCGTCGCTGAACAGCAGCACGATGTTGGTGGGGGCGGGCTTCGGCGCGGGTGGCGGCGGCGTCGGGTCCTGGGCGAGCAGGGGGAGGGCGAGGAACTGGAGCGCGAGGACTCGGTGCCGCATGGGGCGATGGTAGCGGCCGGGCTCCGACGACCGGCGTATCATTGCGTTCGGGCGAACGCGGTGCGCGGGAGGTTGGCCCGTCCTTGCGGCGGTCGGATGGGACCGGTACCAAACGAGGGCTGCCGGCGCGTCGGTGCGCCCTGCGAGGATCCTGCCCATGAACGCCAACTCCTTCCTGTTCCCCTTGCTGGTCGTCGTCGCCAGCCCGCTGGCGACCGCCCAGACCCTCGTCTTCGCCACCGACTTCGATGGCGCGCTGCCGGCGGCCGTCCAGCCGGGCGCTGCGATGCTCGAGGGCGTCCAGGGCTACGCCACGCTCGGCCCGAGCGGGGCGCCGTTCGGCGGCAACATGCTGCGCAGTCCCACCGGCAACGTCGTCACCCTGCAGCTCACCAACCTGCCGCCGCACAACGCGATCAGCCTCGACTTCCTGTTCGCGGCCATCGACTCGCTGGACGGCACCGGCACCTATCCGTCCGGCGACTTCTTCAAGATCACGTTGGATGGCAACCCGATCTTCCGCGAGTCCTTCGCCAATGCGCTGGCCTCCCAGGTGCAGAGCTACGTGCCGCCGCCGGGGGTCGAACTGGCGCGCCGGGTCGATCTCGGCTTCACCCAGGGCTTCTACTACCTGGACAGCGCCTACTGGCTCGGCAACGATCCGCAGTTCGCGCGCATCGGCCACACGGCGGCTACCGCGACCTTCACCTTCGAGATGGAAGGGCCGGGCATCCAGCCGCTGTACGACGAGTCGTGGGGCATGGACCGGCTCCACGTCACGGTGGACTCGGTGACGCACCCGGGATCGGCCACGGCCTACGGCACCGGTTGCGGTCCGACCCTGGCGGCCACCGCGCCGCCGCGCATCGGCCAGACGCTGCCGCTGCTGATGCAGAACCTGCCGGCGTCGAGCGTGCTGGCGTTCCTGGCGATCGGCGACTCGGCAACCCAGTTCGGTGCGTTGCCGTTGCCGCTGGCGTTGGACGGTTATGGCGCGCCCGGCTGCTGGCTGCTGCACGACCTGCGCTACAACGGCAGCTCGCCGATGCTGCTGCTCGGCACCAGCGCGGTGGCCGACATCGCCATCCCGGGGCAGGCGATCTACGCCGGGTTCGTGTTCCGCCTGCAGGGCTGGGCGATCGCACCGGGCAGCAACACGGTGGGCGTGGTGTTCAGCAACGGCCTGCAGGTGCAGGTGGGGCAGTAGCTACCGCAGGTCCGCCCGCGTCACCGCGCCGTCGCCGTTCCGATCGGCGCGCTGGAAGGCCGCCGGCGGGCCGCCGAACTCGTCCAGGGTGACCCGGCCGTCGCCGTTGAGGTCGAACCGGCCGACGAAGTCGTCGCCGGTGACCATCTTCTTGTAGCGATCGACCTCCTCGCGGCTCACCGCCGCGTCGCGGTTCTGGTCGATCAGCTCGAACAGCGCGCGATTGCCCTGCCACTCGTTCTGCTCGACGCGCCCGCTCTTGTCCTTGTCCCATTCGTCGAACGGCACCGGATACGGCTGCGGCCGGCCGCGGTCGCGTTCCTCCTGCTGCAGGCGCTCGCCGATCAGGTACAGCAGGCGCTGCAGTTCGTCGCGGTCCAGCGCCTGGTCCTTGTCGCGATCGACGTGGGGCAGCGCCAGAAGCAGCTCCTTCATGCGGTCGAACTCGCGGCCGGACACCTTGCCGTCGCCGTCCTTGTCGAGCCGCTTCAGGATCGCGTCCGGATCCAGGTACTCGCCGCGGAGCTCGGGCAGGGGCGGCTTCGGCGGCGGCGCGGCGGCGCGGGCCTCGCTGAGGTCCTTCTGGTCGATCACGCCGCTGCCGTCGAGGTCCAGCGTCGCGAATGCCGCCTCGCTGCCGGTCCACTCGGCGCGGGTCACCTTGCCGTCGCGGTTCGGGTCGAAGCGGGACAGGACGGCGAGGCGCTGCAGGGCCAGCGACTCGGCGGTGGCGCGCGGTCGCGGCTCGACCTTGTTGCGGTAGCTGGCGCGCAGGAAGCGCTGCGCCACCTCGCTGGTGACGAACTCGTCGGCGCCGACGCTGCCGTTGCGATCCTTGTCCATCTGCGCGAACTGGCGGTCCGAGCCCGGGAACTCCTTGCGCTCGAGGCTGCCGTTGCCGTCCTGGTCGAAGGCCTCGAACTGCTGGCGCAGGAGCTTCTGCTCGTCCTGCGCGAACAGCGGACCGACCAGCAGGAAGAGCAGGGCGAGGCGTCTCATCGGGGTCTCCGGGGAGCGGATGGCGAGGTGCGCAGCTCGCCGTAGCGGCCCTCGGCCTCGCGGCCGACCGGCACCTCGGCGCGCAGCACGCGCAGCATCTCGTCGCGGGTGAGGTAGCGGCAGTCCTCGTGGCTGATGTCCTTCTCCCAGCGGCCGCGTTCGTCCTGCAGGCGGTCGAAGGCCATCTCCTCGAAGTGCAGGTCGCGGACGCCCTGCAGGCTGTCCCAGGTGGTCAGGTCCTGCAGGCCGGTGGGCATGCGGCTCGCATCGAGCAGGTGGCCGAGGCCGCCGGCACCGCTGGCGACGACGAATTGCTGCAGGAAGGGCGCGTTGTAGACGCGCAGCAGGCGCAGCCGGCCGGTGCCGCCGTAGACGCGGACGTTGCCCTGGGCGCGGGCGGGCTCCAGGGGATTGGAGATGTCGTAGGCGGTGACGCGGAGCTGGCGGTTCTGGTCGTCGCCCTGCTCGGCCAGCACGAACAGGTAGTCGCGTTCCTGGCTCCTGATGCCGCCGCCCTGGCTGCCGAGGTCGAACTGGGTGTTGCAGGCCACGCCGCGCACGTCGGCGCGGTCGCGGGGGAAGGTGCGCTCGTGGCGGGGGCCGTGCAGCACCTGCGGCTTGCCCGGCTCGGTGAAGTCGACGAGGCGGACGCCGTCGAGGCCGCAGGCCACCGCGGCGAGGTGGCGGGCGGGGCTGCGGCCGATGCGCTCGCCGAGCGGATCCTGGGCCTTGGTGCGCGAATACTGGAAGAAGGCGGTGACGTCGGTGGCCTCGTTGGGGGCGCCGCTCTCGCCGTTCAGGTCGACGCTGGCCAGCACCTTGGGCTGCTGCGGGTCGGCGACGTCGGCGATCACGAGCCCGCCGGGGCCGTCGGCCACCAGCAGCCAGGGCCAGGCGAGGTGCAGCGCGCGGGCCTGGATGGTCGGCAGCGCCGCCAGCAGCTTCGGCCGGTCGGGCTTGTCGAGGTCGAAGATCAGCACGCCGCCACTACCGTCGGCGACGTAGAGGTGATCGCCCTGGACCAGGGCGGCGCGCGGGTCCTGCAGTTCCTTGCGGCTGCCGACGAGGCGGGGCTGCACGGGGCTCTGCAGGTCGACGACGTGCAGCGAGCCGTCGCTGGCGCCGACGTAGGCGTGGGTGGCCTGGGCGGTGGCCGGATGGCTGCGCAGGCCGAGCGCGCGGGGATCGCCGGGCAGCGGCAGGTCGGCCACCGGCGTGGTGCGGGCGGGCTGCTTGCCGTCGAAGGCGATGGTCCAGAGGCCACGGCCGGTGATGGCGTAGCCGAACTCGCGGGTCAGGCGGAAGTTGATCGAGCCGAGCCCCCAGGTGGCGGGGCTGCGGTGGCACTCGACGCAGGTGCGCGCCTCGGGCCGGGTGGTGTGGGTCTGGTGTGGCACCAGGGTCACGCCCGACAGGCCCGCCGCGGTCACTGGCAGGCCCTGGTGCAGGACGGTGTTGCCGTTCTTGTCGTGGGCCGAGCCGATGGTGGAGAAGCCGACCATGTAGGGCGCCACCTGCTGCTCGTGGTTGAAGCCGAGCCGGAGCTGGTTGAAGGCCGCGAACACCTTCTCCTGGGTCGTGACGCGGCCGTCGGTGCGGCGGCCGGAGATCAGGTCGAGCTGGGTGAACTGCTCGTTGCGGTCGAAGTGGAAGCCGAAGAAGTTGACGTTCCAGCCCGAGTGGCAGGCATAGCACTCGAGGCGGCCGTGCTCGCTGGTCATCGCCGCGGCGGCGCGGGGATTCCACTCGGGCCGGGTGCGGTCGACGACGTGGGCCGCCTGGGTGACCTTGTGGCGCCTGCCGGTGACCTTGCTGACCAGGAAGAACTCGTCGTCCTCGCGGTGCAGGTTCTTCACCCGGCGGCCCTTGCTGGTCAGCAGGTCGGACACCCGGTCGACGGTGCCGTGGCAACTGGTGCACTCGATCTCGACGGCGTGGTCCATCTGCGGCCACAGGTTGCCGTCGCCCATGGTGTCAGAGCTGGTGTGGCAGTCGATGCAGTGCATGCCGCGCTGGTGGTGCACGTCGGGCGGCGTCAGGTCCTGGTCCTGGATGTAGAAGGCGCCGTTCTGCAGCTTGTCGGTGGTGCCGGGCACCTCGGGCCCCGCCGGCATGCCGGGCACCAGCTGGGCCAGGCCGCGGAAGGACAGGCCGATGCTGGCGTCGCCGTAGTGGCAGCGGGCGCAGGTGTCGGTGGTGACCCGGCTGGTCATCCGGTGCTGCAGTGGGTGGCCGGGCTCGCGCTTGTCGATGGTGGGGTCGTTGCTGCGCGAGCGGCCGTCCTCGGCGTAGGGCACGTGGCAGGCCGAGCACCCTTCGCCGCGGTAGTCGCCATCGAGACCGACGCGGCCGCGCACGCCGCGGCCGACGCTCCACAGGTGGCACTGCATGCAGGCCTTGCGCGGCAGGTCGGAGTAGTGGGTGGCGATGTCGCCGGGTCTGCCGTTGCCGGTGTGGGCCGGCACCTGGCTGACGGCGCGCAGCGCCTTGTCGGGCACCTCGCCGTCGTCGTCGCGGGCGGCGAACACGCCGTAGGCCGGCCGCTTGCCCCGGGCGAGCCCGTGCTCGTAGTAGCCGTCGCCGAGATGGCCGGTGGTGGTGGCGTGCAGCGACTTCAGCACGTTGTCGACGTAGCGGTCGTGGCAGGTGCCGCAGGTCTGTCGCACGACGCGCAGGTTGGACGGGTTGCGGAAGCGCTGCCACTCGAGGTCGAAGTTCTCCGGCAGCACCCGCTCGTCGCCCGGCACCGGCTGCTTCGGCAGCACGTGGGCCCGGTCCTTCTCGGCGGCGCTCTCGTCGCCGCCGTGGCAGTCGACGCAGCGCAGCGGGAAGCCCGGATGGATCTCCTCGATGCCGCCGTGGCACTGCAGGCAGCCGTTGCGCGCGGGGGCGCCGGAGGCGGCGCGGGCCGCGGGCTGGTCCGGCAGGAGGCTCGCGCCGAGCAGCGGCAGCAGCAGCAGGGCGAAGGTGGCGAGGCGGCGCATCGCCTCAGGCGAACAGGTCCCGGATCACCCTGCCCGACATGGTCTTCGGCGGCTGCCGGCCGAACAGCGACAGCACCGTCGGCGCCACGTCGTGGGTCTGCGCCTCGGTCCTGCTGACCTTGTTGCGGGCGAAGTCGGGCCCGGCGGCCACCAGGAAGACCTTGCGCAGCTCGTCGCTGCTGTCGCCGTGGTCGAGGCCGTTGCGCTCGTTGAGGTCCTTGTCGCGGCCGAACTCCGGCAGCACCAGGATCGCGGTCCTGTCCTTCAGGTCGGGGTCCTGCTGCACCGCGTCCCACAGCCTGCCGAGTTCCTGGTCGTTGCGCCGGATCACCTCGACGTAGCCGTTGTAGGAGCCGTGCGCGATGTCGGCGTTCTGCAGGGTGATGCCCAGCAGCTTCGGCTTGAACACCCGCAGCATGTTGAGGCCGACCCGGATCGCCTTGGCGTCGCCGGCGCCGGGCCCGGTCACCTTGGCGGTGTTGCCGGTCAGCTCGTCGAGGATGAACTTCTCCACCCGCCGCACCTGGGTCGGATCCGGCGCCTGGCCGCCCTTCATGGCCTGCAGCGCCGCCGGATCCAGCGCCGCGGCAAGCCGGTCGAGGGTGGCGGCGTCGCGCTCGGAGTCGGGCTTCGGCCGGCCGAAGGTCGCCAGCACCTTCTGGAACTCGACGTTGAAGATGCCATCGCCATCCAGCACCTGGGCGCCGAACGCCTCGCCGTAGTCGGGGTGGTCGCTGCAGGCGAACAGCCGGCCCTGCACGCCGCCGGCGGTGCTGAGCCAGACGTCGCCCGGGCCGAAGCCCGCGTCCTTGCGCAGGTGCTCGAACAGCGTCGGGTTGAGCCCGCGCTGGTTCTCGCGGATGCCCATCACCTCGACGTTGCCGGTGAAGATCGACAGCGCCGCGCCATAGTGGCCGACGTTCTGGCAGCGCACCTGCGGGATCGCCACGCCCTGACTGGCGATGCGCATCAGGTTCGGCACGTTCGCCGGCGTGCCGAGGCAGTCCTTCATCCGCACGCCGCCGGCGAACGCGACCACGACGACGTGCTCGGTCCTCGGCGGCGGGGTCCACAGGCCGCCCAGCAGGCCGTCTTCCCGCAGGCAGCCGTCGAGCTGCGGCAGGGCGGCCGCGGCGGCGGCGCCGGCCAGGAAGTCGCGGCGGGAGGGGCGGCGGTCGCGGGGCTGGGTCATCGGGCTACCGGGGCACGGTGTATGGTAGCGGGGACGGCGGGCCTGGCCGAGCCCCGGGTCGCCCCGTTCTTCGGCGTTCCGGGGCTCAGTAGTACTGGTACTCCACCGAGCCGACCAGCGACCGCACCAGCAGCGCCGGGGTAGAGCCCTGGGCCAGTTCGCCCTGGAACGCCTGCGCCTCGGCCGCCGACGGCTCCCGCGCCAGATACCGCGCGAAGCACTCGCGGACGAAGGCCGGGCCGTCCTGGCCCGCCGCCGGCAGGTCGGCCTTGCCCGAGTCGAGGATCAGCTTGGCCAGCACCGCCTTGAGCGGCGCCGGGTCGGCCATCGACTGCAGGGCGTTGCGCAGGTTGCGCAGCTCGTCGTGGTCGGGCACCCGCTGCAGCAGGTCCATGTAGAGCCCGCGCAGGAACTGCCGCTCGCTCTTCGGCTTCGGCCGCAGGAGCGCCGTGCGATACGCCTCGCCCTGCAGCCAGCGGCCCAGCACGGCGAAGAACGTGCGCCAGTCCGCCTGCACCTCGGCGACCTCGGGCGCGTCCTTTGGCAACGGCGCGTCCAGCAGGCGCCGGTGGTGGCGGTCCAGCAGGTGCCGCGCGCAGTCCGCGTGGGCCAGCACGATGCGGATCACGTCGGCCTGGTTCTGCCCTTCCTCGCCGAGGAAGCGCGCCTTCCTGCCGTCGTAGAGCCTCTTGCCCGCCTCCAGGATCGGCTTCGTCCGCCGATCCTGCACCGTGTAGCCGAGGCACTGCTCGAGCACCACGGTGACGAAGGTGTCGTTGCCGGGATTGCGCTGCGAGAAGCCGGTGCTGAGCAGGATCTCCGCCAGCGCGTCCCGCGCCGTCAGCTCGCCGCGCTGCAGCTGCAGCGGCACCCGGTCGACGCCCTCGCCGCGCGGGCGGAAGTTGTCGATCAGGAGGAAGTAGTAGAGCTCCTCCTCGAACCAGGCGGTCATCGCCTCCCGCGAGCCGAGCAGGCGCGGCAGGACCGCCGCGAGATCGGCGCCAACGTAGGCCGCCCGTTCGCCGGGGCTCGGCCCGCGCTGCAGCGTGTCGTAGCACAGGCGCTGCAGCAGGCGCAGGGTGACCTTGGTCTCACGCATGGCGGCGGATGGTAGCGCAAGGCTAGCATCGGCACTGGTGACCATCCCCGAGCAGGCGACTCCCGCGCTGGAGCTGTGCGACATCGGCGCCAACCTGACCGATCCGGCGTTTTGCGGCGATCTGCCGGCGGTGCTGGCCCGAGCCCGGCGCCAGGGCGTCACCCGGATCGTGCTGACCGGCACCGACGTCGACACCAGCCGCCGGGCGCTCGCCCTGGCGCGGGTGCATCCGGGCTTCCTGTGGAGCACCGCCGGCGTGCATCCGCACCACGGGGCCAGCGTCGACGACGCGGCGCTGCAGGCGTTGCACGAACTGCTGGCGGCGCCCGAGGTGGTGGCGGTGGGCGAGTGCGGGCTCGACTACTTCCGCGACCTGTCGCCGCGGGACGCGCAGGAGCGGGCCTTCCGTGGCCAGATCGCGCTGGCGGTGGCCCTGCAGAAGCCGCTGTTCGTGCACGACCGCGACGCGTTCCCGGACGTGCACCGGCTGCTGGCCGAACGGCGGAGGGAGTACCCGCGGGCGGTGGTGCACTGCTTCACCGGCGACGAGACGGCGCTGCGCGGCTACCTCGACCTCGACCTGCACATCGGCATCACCGGCTGGATCTGCGACGAGCGGCGCGGGCTGCACCTGCGGGAACTGGTGCGCTACGTGCCGCGGGAGCGGCTGCTGCTGGAGACCGACTCGCCCTACCTGCTGCCGCGGACGATCCGGCCGAAGCCGGGCTCGCGGCGGAACGAGCCGTGCTTCCTGCCGCACGTGCTGGCGATGGTGGCCGGGTGCCTGGGCGAGGATCCGGCGGTGGTGGCAGCCCGCACCACGGCGACGGCGCGGGCGTTCTTCGGGCTGGGCCATCCCTAGAATGCGTCGTAAATATCTAATCCGTAGCATCTTAGGATATCGAATGCATTTTCGGAGTGTCACTCCGAAAATGCATCCATGGCGTATCGCCACCGCAGCATCGAGGCGCAGGTCACCGCCCTGGCCCGGTCCTTTCCGGCGGTCCTGGTCACCGGGCCGCGGCAGACCGGCAAGACCACCCTGCTCACCGAGGTGGCCGCCGACCTGCTCGCCCAGCCGGTGACCACGTTCTCCTTCGACACGCCGGCCCAGATCGACCAGGTGCGGCGGGATCCGGCAATGTTCTTCCAGGAGCACCAGGGTGTGATGTTCCTGGACGAGGTGCAGAACGTGCCCGACCTGTTTCCGTGGCTGAAGCGGGAGATCGATCGCACGGGCCGGGCGTTCCGCTTCTTCCTCTCCGGCAGCCAGCACTTCCACCTGATGCGTGGGGTCACCGAGTCGCTGGCCGGGCGCATCGCCGTGCTGGACCTGTGGCCGTTCGCCAGCCGTGAGTTCGGCGAGAACGAGCCGAGGGCGGTGGTGGAGGCGCTGGAGGATCCACAACGGTTGCTGGCACGGGTCGGCGAGGAGTGGCCGTGCGCTCCCGACACGGTGCTGTCGACCATGCTGCTGGGCGGCTACCCGCCGGTTCGGCTGCGGCAGGCGCCGGCCACCGAGTGGTTCGAGGCCTATCGGCGGACCTTCGTGCAGCGCGACATCCGCGAGCTGAGCCAGGTCGCGGATCTGGGTCGCTTCGACCGCTTCGTCGTCCTCTGTGCCGGTCGGGCCGGCACCATCGTGTCGAAGAGCGAACTCGGCAACTCGCTCGGGGTCGATGGCAAGACCGTCGACCATTGGCTGTCGCTGCTGGAGACGAGCTATCAGGTCGTGCAGCTGCCTGCCTGGCACCAGAACACCACGTCGCGATTGACCAAGCGGCCGAAGCTGCTGTTCGCCGACAGCGGCCTGGGACTGCATCTGCAGGCGATCCGGAGCCACGACGCGCTGCGCAACGCGCCGCACTTCGGCCGCCTGTTCGAGTCGTTCGTGCTGATGGAGATCCGCAAGCTCTACGGCCACGCGGCGCTGCCCTGGAACGGTCACCACTGGTCGACGCCGCGCGGCGCCGAATGCGATCTGGTGCTGCCCGTGGGCGAGCGCCTGGTGCCGGTGGAGGTCAAGTTCCGCGCCACGGTGTCGGCCGACGACGCGGTCGGCATCGCCGCGATGCGGCGGATCCACGGCGATCGGGTCGGCCCGGGCATCGTGGTGTCGATGCTGCCGCGGATCGAGCGGCTGGCCCAGGACGTCATCAACGTGCCGGTCGGCTGGCTCCTCGGGCGCGAGGTGGCGTAGCGACCCGCCGCCTCACCGGACGTGGGGCACCGTCGCCAGCACCTCGCACTCGCCATTGCCGCGCCGGCTGTGCACCACCACCGTGTGACGACCGTCGACGCCGGCGCGGAACGCCGTCAGCACGTTGCCGCCGGTGCCGCCGCCCTCCCAGGTGCCGAGCGCACGGCCGTCGGGCCCCAGCACCGTCACCGCCGCGTCGCAGCTCGCACTGCGCGCCGACAGCCACCACTCGGCGCCCGCCGTCAGCATCACGTGGCAATGTCCGGGCGCATCGGTCCGCACCGGCAGCACCAGCGGCGCGTCGGGCCGCAGTTCGGGCAGCTCCAGCCGGTCGACCCGCACTTCATAGGCGCCGCCGCCGGTGCCGCCGGGGCAGAACACCAGCAGCCGGTGCCGGCCCGGCCGTTCGACCAGGAAGGTCCGCTCCGGGTTGCGGTCGAGCGGCGAGCGGTCGTCGACATTCGCCAGCACCGTGCCGTCCGGCGCCCACAGGTCGAACTGCGCGTCGAACGCGGCACTGGTCACGGACACCCGCAGCACCTCGCCGGGCGTCCCCGGCAGCTCGTACACCGTGCCGCCGCCGAGCGGCAGCACCGCCTGCACCGGCGCGCCGAACTCCAGTCGCACCGCCTCCCGCTGCAGCGTGATGCCGCACGCGCTCGCAAGGTGCGACGGATTGCGCACGCGCAGCTCCAGCTGCGCGTCCTTCCTGGCCACCAGCCAGCGCCAGTGGCTGCCGCCCTTGTCCAGCGCGCCGGTCCAGACGAACGCCGGCCCGCGCCCGGGCGCGGTCTCGATCAGGTCGAACGGGCCCGGCCCCGCCGCCACGGCGAGGTGCAGCGCCAGCGCCTCGCCCTGCCGCACCGGCAGCCGCCAGACGTCGAAGCCGTGCGGCGGCATGGTGTCTTGCACGCCCTGACCGAGGTCCCGTTGCCGCGCCAGCGCCAGCGCGAGATCGCACTCGCGGTCCGCCTCGCCCTCGATGCGCACGAAGTGATCGCCGTCCACCAGCGCCCGGTAGCCGCCCAGCCACTCGACGAGGTCCTGCCGCGATGGATCGAACACGCGGGTGACCCGCCCCTGCCCGGTGACGGTGGGCACCAGGATGTCGCCCTGCCGCAGCGGCACGCGATAGTGCCACCACTGCTCCTCGCCGAAGCGATGGTGCGCCTCGCCGTCGGCCGGCAGGTCGCTGGTCGGCATGCGCACCAGCACGAACGAGTAGTGGCCGCCGCCGCTGCCCTCGAAGCCCTGCACCCGGAACGCCAGCGGGCCGTCCTTGGGCGCGCGCAGCCAGAGTTCGCTCCGCGTGCCCTCGCCGTCGTTCTCGCCGAGCAGGGTGCCGGTGCCGTCCACCAGGGACAGCACCGGGTCGAAGGCCGAGCTCTCGACCACGCAGTGCAGCATCTCGCCCTGCTTGCCGGGGAACTCCCAGCGGTCGGTCTTGCCGAGCGTCAGCAGCTTGTGCTCGCGGATCTCGCGGCCGGGCGGCACCTGCCGGCTGCCCTCCTGGGCGCCGAGGTGGGGCAGCAGCAGGAGGAGGAACGGAAGGAACGGGGCGGATCGGCTCATGTGGGTCACCGTGCCATGGATCCCGGGGCCGGCGGTTCCTTACCGGAATCTGGTGCCCCGGCGCCGGCGCGCTCCAATGGCTGGTTCCGCCATGTCGCACCCCCGCCTTCCGTTCGCCCTCCTCGTCCTGCTCCTGCCGCCGGCCCAGGCCCAGGATCCGGCCCACCTGGATGCCACCCGGATCAGCTCCCGCGAGTTCGCACCGCAGCGCTTCGGCCCGGCCCGCTGGCTCGATGGCCAGCACTACGCCACCCTGGAGAGCAGGCCGGGCGGCGGCCCGCTCGAGCTGGTCCGCTACGAGGCCCGCACCGGCCAGCGCACGTTGCTGGTGTCGGCGGCGATGCTCTGGGTGCCCGACGAGGGCCGCGCGCTCGGCATCGAGGACTACGCGTTCTCGCCGGACGGCACCCGGCTGCTCCTGTTCACCGACAGCGAGCGCGTCTGGCGGCAGAACACCCGGGGCGAGTACTACGTGCTGCCGCTGGATGGCAGCCGCGCGCCGCGCCGCCTCGGCGGCAGGCTGCCGAAGTCGTCGTTGATGTTCGCCAAGTGGTCGCCGGACGGCAGCCGCGTGGCCTACGTGGCCGCGCACGACCTCTACGTCGAGGCGCCTGGCAGCGAGCCCGTGCGGCTCACCCGCGATGGCTCCGCCACCCTCATCAACGGCACCTTCGACTGGGTCTACGAGGAGGAGTTCGACTGCCGCGACGGCTTCCGCTGGAGCCCCGACGGCAGCCGCATCGCCTTCTGGCAGCTCGATGCCGAGGGCGTCGGGGAATTCCTGATGATCGACAACCTGGCGGGGCCCTACAGCAAGGTCGTGCCGGTGCAGTTCCCGAAGGCCGGCACCACCAACTCCGCCTGCCGGATCGGCGTGATCCCGGCCAAGGGCGGCGACGTCGTCTGGATGCAGACGCCGGGCGATCCGCGCAACACCTACCTGCCGCGGATGGAATGGCATCCGGGCGGCAGGGAACTGATGGTGCAGTGGCTGCCCCGCGAGCAGAACCGCGTCGACGTGTTCGCCTGCGACGCCGAAACCGGCGCCCGCCGGACGGTCTGGACCGAACGCGACCAGGCCTACATCGACATCCGCGAGGACTTCCGCTGGCTCGAGGACGGCAAGGCGTTCTTCTGGACCGGCGACGGCGACGGCTGGCGGCACGCCCGCCGCATCGCCTGGCCAGACGGCACGGCCACGCTGCTGACGCCCGGCGACTACGACCTGATGGCGGTGCTGCACGTCGACGAGAGGCAGGGCCGGATCCTGTGCGCCGCCTCGCCGGACGACGGCACGCAGCAGTACCTGTATGCGGTGCCGCTGCAGGGCGGGCCCGCCGAGCGCCTCACGCCCAAGGACCAGCCCGGCTGGCACGACCACCAGGTCTCGCCGGATGGCTCCCTGTCGATCCGCACGCACTCGCGCTTCGCCGTGCCGCCGATCATCGACCTGGTGGCCCTGCCCGCCCACGAGACGGTGCGCACGCTCGTCGACAATGCCGCCCTGCGGGAACGGCTGGCGGCGCTGCGGACCGGCCAGGACGTGTTCTTCCGCGTGCCGATCGGCGACGGCATCGAACTGGACGGCTGGCAGATGCTGCCGCCGGACTTCGACCCGGCGAAGACCTGGCCGGTGCTGTTCCACGTCTACGGCGAGCCCTGGTCGCAGACCGTCAAGGACACCTGGTTCCTCTCGCACCACCTGTTCCACCGCTGGGCCACCCAGCAGGGCTACGTGGTGATCAGCATCGACGCCCGCGGCACGCCGGCCCCCCGGGGCCGGGACTGGCGCAAGGCGCTGTACCAGCAGATCGGCGTGCGCAGCACCGCCGACTGGGGCAAGGCCGTGCGCGCCCTGCAGGAACGGCACCCCTGGATCGACAGGACCCGCTGCGCGGTCTGGGGCTGGTCCGGCGGCGGCTCGATGACCCTCAATCTGCTGTTCCGCGACCCGGCCCTGTTCCAGGCCGGCATTTCGGTGGCGCCGGTCACCGACATCGGCCTCTATGACACGATCTATCAGGAGCGTTACAGCGGCATCCCGCAGCAGGTGCCCGAGGTCTACCGGCAATCGTCGCCCGTGCACTTCGCCGGCAACCTGCAGGGCCATCTGCTGCTGGTGCACGGCACCGGCGACGACAATGTCCACTACCAGCACGCCGAGCTGCTGGTGGACGCCTTGATCGCGGCGGGCAAGCGGTTCGAGTTCCTGCCCTATCCGAACCGCACCCACGCCATCGCCGAGGGCAAGGGCACCCGCGCCCATCTGTATGGCTCGCTGCTCGACTTCCTGCAGCGGCGCG
Organism: uncultured candidatus Brocadiaceae bacterium; assembly: GCA_964565715.1. Lineage (GTDB taxonomy): Bacteria > Planctomycetota > UBA1135 > UBA1135 > UBA2386 > CAZMGG01. Next base: position 48,014 of record CAZMGG010000011.1, read on the forward strand.
TGCCGGCGGGCCCGCGGTAGGGGAGCACCGATCGCATCGGCGGTTTGCGGCGGCCTGCGGTCCGGCGCCGGCGACGGCCGAAGCCGGGACATGACTCGCCGTTTCGCCGTGCTGTCGTCTCTCCTCCTCGCCGCCTGCGGCGGCGCCACCGCCAAGGACCCGAAGTCGGTCCTGCAGTCCTTCCTCACCGCGGTGGAGAAGGCCGATGGGCCCGGGGCCCGTCGCCTGCTGGTGACCGCCGAGCAGCATGACGAGTCGCTGTCCTTCGAGCGCGAGGGCCTGCAGGACGGCTACCGGCTCGGCGCCGCCCGGGTGACCGGCGACCGGGCGCAGGTGCCGATGACCGTGCAGCGGAACGGCAAGGAGATGACGCTGCCGATGGTCCTGCACAAGCAGGACGACGGCTGGCGTCTCTGCCTGCACGACACGATGCAGGCGGCGCTGGACGAGATGCGCCAGCGGGCCGGCCAGCCGCCGCGCTGATCGGGAGGGCACGCTGCAGCGGCCGGTTGCCCGCCAAGCGGGAGCGTAGGTTGAGTCTGCCCAGGGACTTCCGTGCGCGTCGGCGGGGCAGGGGCGGGGCGCACTCAGCCAAGCCTGGCGGGAATCTGGTTTACACCCTCCGATGTACCGTCGTGACGGGTAGTCGGGGTCACGATGCGCCCCTCGCACCACGACCCCGATGCGCCCGCACCATGCCTGATGTGAGCCTCAGCGAGGTTCACGCATGCGCCGATTCCTCATGCTGCGACTGGAGGTGCCCGATCGTTGGCTTTGCGCGTAGATTCTCACTCGGATTCATGGTGGCGTCGCTTGCGACCGTCACCTGGGCTGCGGTAAGGCCGAGCGCGCACACGTGCCGCCTCGTCCTGGACTGGAACCAGGTTGGGCAGGTGTGGGTGCCAGCGTGTGAAGGGGAGTGTGACGAGGGATGTGTCCCCACTTCCGAGGTGATCGATGGGCGCCTGACGACGACGTGCTACTGCGACGGGTTGGATCCGGTAGGCTCGTGTGCTGGAATGCACGTCGACAACGACTGGGACCTCGTCATCTGTGACGCCACGCTGTATTGCTCCAAGTGCCTAGAGCCATACTCACCGGCGCCCGGCAGTCCGGGCCAGCGGATCGAGGCTTGCCCGTGCCAGTGATGGCGCCGAAGCCTGGGCGTGGCATGATCCGCTGGGTCGTTGTCGTGCTCGGCGCATTGGCGCTGATTGTCTGGGTTTGTCGTGGTATGGAGGTCGCCGGTCCCCAGCCGGCACAGGTCCCTCGCTCCGACATCCCCTTGCTTGAGGATGCGACGCCTGCCACGCCGCAGTCGGAGCGGGTCCAGGTCCAGCCCTCTCCTGCCCTGCGAGCGCGGCTCGAGGTCGCGGTACTGTCACGGGGGGAACGGATCGTGGCGGCAGACGTGTGGGTCACCAAGGAGGAGGGTCGCCGACGGCTCCATGCCGAGCCGTCCGGCCGGACGGGGGGCGATGGTATCGCCGCGATCGAGGTTCCGAAGAATGCCGCAGACATCGTGGTCGCGGCCAGGCGAGGCTACGTGACCGCCGGCGTTGCTGCATCCGAAGCCCATGAGGGCAGGCTGACCATCGAACTCGAGCCCGCACACGGAGTCATCGTCGAGTGCCTCGATCTCTCCGGTGTCCCGGTTGCCGGGCTGCGACTCGCATTGAGTCGGGCCATGTGGCAGGCGGGCCCTGGTGACGACGGAAGTCGGCACGGGATCGCCGGATTCGATCCCGAGCAGGCGCTGCACGTGAGCGACAGTGATCGAGGCGGGCTGGCGACATTCTCCGACCTCTCGACAGGCCTCTACGAGCTGTGGGTCTGGAGTCCCGATTGGTTCGAGCACCATCGAAGCTGGCGGACCAACATCCCGGTGCCGACCACGGAGCGCCTCCAGCTCCGGGTCGCAAAGGCGCTTGCGTGCGGTGTCGTGTTCCGGGGAGACGAGGTGGTCTCGGAACGCTTCCAGGGAGGGTTCGTGACCATTCGCGACAGGCCCCGCCTGTCGGCAGCCGAGTCCGAACTACGAGAGCGGTTCCCCGGCGCGCGCTGCTACGTGACACTGCCCCGCCAGGCGGGTGAGGACCGGGTGACCGCCACCTTCTTCCTGCGCAGCTCGGGGTCGAAGGGGATGGACCTCCGGCTCGTTCCACTCCAGGACTTCGGCGGGCCTGAGGAGGTCATCCTCACGACGTCGGGCCGCGATCCTCGATCTGGCCGGGTGTCCGTGATCCTGTCGCAGCCCTGCGGCACCGAGGTGGACGGGCAGGAGCTGCTGCTGCAGAGCGTCGTCGTCGGCACCATGGTGATGAAGGGCGGCGTCACCGGCAGTGCCGTCGAGGTCCCGCCCGGACCGCATCGCATCGTGTTCCGTGACCCATTGCTCAGGCACTGGGCGCAACGATCCGGCAAGAACACCCTCACGGTCGCGCCCGGGAGCGAGGAGCGCCATGTCGTTGTTCTCCCCGGGGATGTCAGGCCATGCGTGATCACCTATCGGGACGGCGCCGAGGACCGGACCCCGCGACACGTCGAGGTGGCCTTTGGCAACGAGCGTATCTCAGCCCGCCCCGCGGAGAGCACGCCACTGCTGCTGCCTGTGGGCTTGGAACTTCAGGTCGAGGTCGTGTCCGCCCGTGGAGAGCGCATGCGACGAACCATCGCCGTGGAATCAGGGACGAGACCGGTAGCGATCCGCATGGATCGGTGACGCATGCCGGTCTGGGTGCGGTTGCTTCGGCGCCTTCGATCCTGGGGCGAGTGGGCACCTGGCATTGGTGGGTCTGCTCGGTGTGCTCGGCTCCGCAGGCCTCTACCTGTCCTCTGAGGGTTGCAGTCGATCGGCAGCATCGGGATCCAAGGCGCAACGTGGGTAGCGATGCAGATCAAGGGGGCAGTGCGGCGGCATCGCACGATGCAAGTGCCTGCACCCCAGACGGGCAGCCCATGCCCTGACCTAAGTTCGCGTCCGCCGTGGCTTACACGGCGACGGCCCAGCGCAGGCCGAACGGCAGCGCCGCCGGGCCGTACAGGAAGTGCAGCACCCGCCGCGGGCCCTCGCCGGTCTGCCGGGACGAGCGGTGCAGCAGCAGTGGCCGCAGCACCAGGGCGCCGCCGCACGGCACCGGACAGGGCACCTCGCCGTGCAGCCGGCGCAGGGTCAGGGCCTGCTCGACGGTGAGCCGTCCTGCCCCGTGCGAGCCTGCCACGACCCAGAGCGCGCCGTCGCCAGGACTGGCGGGGTCGAGCTGCAGGCGCACGGCGACCAGCGCTTCCAGCACGGCGTCCGGCGGCTGCGCGAACAGACAGTCATCCTTCAGGCTCCAGCCGGTGACCTCGGGTGCCGGCACCCGCTCCGCGACGGGGATGCTCAGGTCCTGGTGCAGCGGCACCAGCCAGTTGCGCGTGGCTGTCTTGGCGAACAGCGTGCATTGCACGCAGCGGAGGTCCTGGAGGATCGCCGCCAAGGCCGGGTGCCGGCGCAGTTCCGCCGCCAGCGCCCGCACGAGGGGGCGTTCCAGCAGGGTGCGGCTGCCGGCCTCACCGAAGTCGGCGATGACGCCGAGCACCTCGTCGAGGCGGGCCTGGTCGAGCAAGGGTCCGGTGATGGCGTGGCCGGACCGGGACAGCGCCGCCAGGATGGCATCGCTCATCCGCCCGCCTCGGCGATCGCCCGGGCCAGGTTCTGGCGCGCGGCACCCTCGAGCCGCTGGCCCCACGGCGTGCAGAAGATGCGTTCCTTGCCCAGCATCGTCCGCAGGAAGGCGAGGCGGCCGGTGCGGAACGCGTCGTCGGGGACATGGGCGTATTCGGCGCGGATCGCCGCGGCATTGCGGCAGAAATGCTCCCACGGGACCGCCAGCGGCTGCAGATCGAGATCGATCACCGGCGCCGCCTCGGGGATGGAGGGCTGGTGCGACCTGGTGTCGCGGACGATGCGCGCGACGAGCGCGGTGGTCGCGGCGTCGTGCCCCGCGGCGGGCAGCAGACGCTCGCACAGGAACGCGCTCTGCTCCTCGTTGTCGTCGCGGCGCGGGTCGTAGATGGCGTCGTGGAACCAGATCGCCAGCACCTGGGCGTCGGACAGCGGCAGCGCGCGGCCGAGGTCCAGCATGGTCGCGATGTGCGGCAGCGCGTGGTAGTGCCGGTGCGGCTCCAGGTAGCGACGGGTGAGGTCGAGGAGCAGGTCGGGACGGGGCTCGGTGCCCATGGCGGAGAGGATCGGCGGGCGGCCGGCGCGTGGCAAGCGCTGGGGGGTGAGGTGGAGTTATTAAGATCGCACCTGGGGCGAAGGGGCCCTGGTGCGGGCGGTTGCGCTCGCAGTGTTCGGCTGATAGGCTGCCACAACCGCTTGCCGAGTCCTGCTCGCCCGAGCCCAGCTCGAAGGAGAACCGGAGTGGAAACCGCCGATTCTGTTGGTGATCCCGCTGGCCGTCGCTGGGTGGGAGTCGTGTGCCTGGAGTGGGACGACGGACAGTGAGGGCAGGGTGAGCTTCGGAGGCGTCCTTGCGGGACGTGGCATCGATGTGTTCGTGACTGAGACCGGACGTTGGCGGACATTGGAGTGCGAAGAACGCGGCCAGGGCCGCTTCTTCGCCAGGTATGCCATCGCGCCAAGGTGACGTGCATGGGTGCTGCAGGCGGCGCACCGGAGAAGTGGACGAGGCGGCGGCCGAGCCGATGGTCCGCCGGCACCCGGATCGCCGTCATGCTGCTGGTCTCTGCGGTGGTGTGCTGGTGGCTGGTGGCGGACCACCGCGACATTCCCGGCGACCCCCGGGTGCCGGTGCCCCATCAGGCTCCGGAGCCGCGCACGCCGTCGCGGCTCCGCCGACCGATCACGAGCCGGATCTACGGGCCGAGGTGTTGCCGGATCCGGCCTCTGGCCGGGTCTTCCACGTCGTCACGGGCGACGGCGAACCGCTGGCAGAGTCTGTGGCTCACGTCGCGGCGTCGACCGACCGGGAACTGCCGCCGACCCTGGTCCCGTGGCACGCCGACGCTGCCGGACGCATCGTCCTGCCGAACGACCTGGAACTCCGGACAGAGGAAGTGCTGGTGTTCCGCGCACCGGGTCATCTGTCGGCGGTCTCGGCGGCGACCACGGGGGGCAGGGTCGTCCTGCACCGGAGTGCAGTTCTCCAAGGGTGCGCCAGGCTGGCCACCGGCGATGGCGTTCCGGGCCTCGCGGTCAGCCTCTCGAGGGTGCACTTGACCCTGGACCTTGCGCAACCCGAGCGGAACCACCCCGGGGCAATGCCCGGACCCGGTCATGCCGCCGTGTTCCGCGCGGTATCCGATGCGCGGGGGAGATTCGCGATCGATGGGTTGGCGCCGGGGACCTGGTGGATGCGGCTCGCACATCCGGACCTGGGCGTCGTCCAGCATTCGGCGGGCGAAGGGATGGCGGTGGTCGTCCCAGGACCCGAGATCGAGGTGCTCCTCGCGCAGTACTTCGTCGGCCGACTGGTCGTGGCAGGCGAAGGCAGCCTGGCCATGGTGGGCATGGAGCGGCCGCCCTGGTGCACGGATCATGCGACATACGACGACTCGGTGGAACTGCTGCGCCGGCGCCATCCCGCGCTGCGCACGGCCTTGCCCGCGCGCGATGCGGTGTTCCTCTGCCTCCCCGATCCGCGACGGTTGCCCGCGGCGGTCGTCGGGCGGGTGTGGGCCGACACGATGGACGGGGCGAGGCACGAGGTCCGCGTCGCCATGGCGCCGTGGAACGGGTCTGCGGAAGCCCTGGTGGAGACGATCCTGCCGCTCGACGCGCACGTGGGCCGTGCAGCTGGCGGCCAGGTGCGGGCCGCATTGACCGACCAGGCGGGTGCGCTGGTCCGGTGCGAGATCGACTGGCTCCGGACGGACCGCGAGGGGCCGGGCCCACCGCTGGTGTTCGCCAGCGACTCGGGGCGGCCGCAGGCCATGCCGAGGGGGCGCTATCAGGTGGCGCCGGCGGATGCCTTCTGGGCGCAGGTGACCGGCTCCACCGCCGTGGTGGTGGAAGGCGGGGGGGCGGCAGCATCGATGCTCGAGGTCTCATGGCGCCTGCCCATGCGGGTGTGCGAGGTGCGCTTCGTCTCTGCCGAGGCCGGTCGGTGTGGCGGCAGGCTGATCGTGACCGGCAGGGTCTCTGTGCCCGGACCGTCGGGCGACGTGCTGCCGTTCCGGAGGGCGTTGACCGTCGAGCCGGGCGCGCCGTGTGGCATGCAACTGCCACCCGGTTCCTATGAGGTGCGCGCAATCGTGGGTGGGTTCGAGAGCGCCCAGGCTTCGTTCGAAGTGCGCGGCGCGGAGGTGGAGCACATCCAGGTCATGCTGCCGACCATGGTCCCGGATGGCCGGCGATGACCGGGCAGTAGAGACGCGCACGTCAGGCCCCCCCATGCCATCGACGTTCCCACCCAGCCCCGCAGCCGTGCCTGCGTCCGCGCCGATCACGCCCCCATGAGTTGAGTCGGATCCGTCTGCAGCGCCCGGGCGGCGCAGACCCAGAGCCAGATCGGCATCGCCGTGCTGAAGCAGGCCCTCGATCTGCAGAAGGCCGAGGGCGAGGCCGTACTCCAGCTCCTGCGGAACACCCCGCGGCCGGTGTCGGTGCCGCAGCCGGGCACCGGCACCCGGGTCGACGTCAGCATCTGAACTGCCGATCCGGCGGACCCAGCAGCCCCCGCGCCCGCCACCCGGCTTTCCCCTGCGGCACCGCCGACCACCGGCGCTACCATGGCGCGCTGATGCAGCCGGCCCGCCTCGAATCCCCGCCGCCCGTGCGCCGTCGCCGGCGCCTGCGCGACCTCAAGCAGGTGCCCGTGCTGCCGTCGCTGGTGACGCTGGGCAACGTCTTCTTCGGCTTCCTGGCCATCCAGAAGGTCGCCGACGCCCTGCGGCAGGTGGGCCCCGGCACCAGCTTCCTCGACCCGACGGTGGTGTCGCTGTTCGAGGTGGCCGCGATCCTGGTGTTCGTGGCGATGGTGTTCGACGCGCTGGACGGCCGGATCGCGCGGATGACCAACCAGGCCACGCCGTTCGGGGCGCAGCTCGACAGCATGGCCGACATGGTCACCTTCGGGGTGGCGCCGGCGTTCATGGCCAAGGTGCTGATCGAGCTGCACGCCCATGGCGAGAACGCGCTGCTGCCGAGCCATCCGAAGCTGTACTACGTCGCGGCGGCGATCTACGTGCTGTCGGCGGCGCTACGGCTGGCGCGGTTCAACGTCGAGACCGGGTCCGGCGACGACGACCATCGCGAGTTCCGCGGGCTGCCGTCGCCGGCGGCGGCGGCGGTGGTGTGCTCGGTGATCGCGTTCCTGTGCACGCAGAAGGACGAGAAGCAGGTGCTGAGCCGGCTGCTGCTGTCGCCGCAGCACTTCGATTGGCTGGTGTACGGCCTGCCGGTGGGGCTGGCGGTGCTGGGGCTCCTGATGGTGAGCCGGGTGCCGTATCCGCACCTCGTCTACACGGTCGTGCGCGGCCGGCACAGCTTCCCGTTCCTGGCGAGTCTGGTGGTGCTGATCGGCATCGCCGCGCTGGAATGGCAGTTCGCGCTGTGTGCGGCGACGCTCGGCTACGTGCTGTGGGGGCTGCTGCTCGGGCTCTACCGGCTGGTGACCACGGGGCGGTTCGAGCATCGCGACGGCGGGCCGGGCGACGACGGCGGCGAGGATGACGACGAGGACGGGCTCGCCGGCCATCCGTCGCGGAACTGATCCAGGGCACGCGCATGCAGCCTGTGTTGGCCTACCTCGGGCTCGGCAGCAACCAGGGCGACCGCCTGGCGCACCTGCAGCAAGCCGTCGCGGCGCTGCGGGCGACGCCCGGCGTGCGCGTGGACGCCGTGTCGCAGTGGCGGGAGACCGCGCCGGTGGGCGACGGGCCGCCGCAGGGACCGTTCCTGAACGGTGCCGTGCGGATCGTGACCTTGCTGCCGGCCGAGGCGCTGCTGGCGGTCGGCAAGGCCCTGGAGGCGGCGGCGGGGCGGAAGCTGCCGGCAGAGCGGCATGCGCCGCGGCAGCTCGACGTCGATGTGCTGCTCTACGGCGACCGGCGGATCGACACGCGCGAACTGGTGGTGCCGCACCCGCGCCTGCACGAACGCGAGTTCGTGCTGGAGCCGCTGCGGGAACTGGGCGTCGACCCGGCGGCGGTGCCGCGGCACGAGCGGCCGGGGCTGTGTGAGGACCCCGTGCAATTCGCCGCGCGGTGCACGCAGTGGCAGGAGGGCGGCTGCGTCGTGGGCCTGGTGCCGACGATGGGGGCGCTGCACCGGGGCCATCGCTCGCTGCTGGAACGGGCGCGCGCAGAGTGCGACCGGGTGGCGGCGACGATCTTCGTCAACCCGCTGCAGTTCGGGCCGGGCGAGGACTTCGCCGTGTATCCGCGGACGCTCCCGACGGACCTGGAGCTGTGCCGGGCGGCCGGCGCCGACCTGGTGTTCGCGCCGAGCCCGGGCGCGATGTACGACCCGGACTTCTGCAGCCACGTGGCGGTGGGGGCGGTGGCGGAGGGCATGGAAGGCAGCGTCCGGCCCGGTCACTTCGGCGGCGTGGCGACGGTGGTGGCGCGGCTGTTCGCGCTGGCGCGGCCGCACCGCGCCTACTTCGGCCAGAAGGACGCGCAGCAGGTGGCGGTGATCCGGCGGATGACGCGGGACCTGGGCTTCCCGCTGCGGCTGGTGGAGTGTCCGACGGTGCGCGAGCCCGACGGGCTGGCGCTGAGTTCGCGCAACGTGTTCCTGGCGCCGGCGGACCGGGCGGCGGCTGTGGTGTTGAGCCGGGCGCTGCGGGCGGCGCGGGCGGCGTTCGGCGATGGCGAGCGGGAGGCTGGGCGGCTGCTGGCGGTGGCGCGGGCCGAACTCGACGCCGAGCCGCGCGCCTCGCTCGACTACCTGGAACTGCGGGCGGAGGACAGCCTGCTGCCGCTGCCGGCGGGGCCGGTGGCGGGCGGGCGGATGCTGGTGGCGGTGCGGTTCACCGGCGGCGAACGGCCGGTGCGGTTGATCGACAACCTGTCGCTGCAGGACGATCTTCCGGCATGACGGTGCTGCATCTCGAGGCCCGGGCCAAGCTCAACCTGGTGCTGCGGATCGTCGGCCGGCGGCCCGATGGCTATCACCTGCTGGAGACGCTGTTCCACGAGATCGCGCTGTGCGACGACCTGTGGGCGGAACGGTGCGAAGGCGGCTCCACGATCGTGGTGCGCGGCGATGGCGGGCGGGCCGAGGCGCCCGCGGGGCCCGACAACCTGGTGCTGCGGGCTGGTGCGGCGTTCCTGCAGCGGGCGGGGCTCGGCGGCGGCGTGCGTTTCTGGCTGCAGAAGCGGATTCCGGCGGGCGCCGGGCTCGGCGGCGGCAGCAGCGATGCGGCGGCGGCCCTGCGGCTGTGCCAGGCGCTGACCGGCCGGCCGCTGGACGAGGCGGTGCTGCGCGGCGTGGCGGCCGGGCTCGGCGCCGACGTGGCCTTCTTCCTGCGCGGCGGCTCGCAGTGGGGGCGCGGCAAAGGCGACCAGCTCACGGCGGCGCCGGACACGCCCCGGCGCCACTTCGTGCTGGTGGTGCCGCCCTTCGACTGCCCGACCGCTGCGGTCTACAGAAAGTTCGCGGAGTCGTGGAACGGGCCCGGGCCCGCGGCTATGGTCCCCGACGTAACGGTCCCTCCGAACGAGGATTCCGGCGAACATGGCCGGTTCATCAACCACCTCGAATCAGCCGCGGAGCGCGTCCGTCCCGAACTCGCAGTGCTGCGGGCTCGCGTGGCGGAGAAGGGATATCCGTCGGTGCGCATGACGGGCAGTGGTTCCACCCTGTTCGTCGCCTGTGCCGACGCGGCGGGGGCGCAGCGCGCCGGTGCAGCGCTGCAGCCGCTTTGCGCCGAAGGCGTGCGGCTGATCCAGACCCGCTCGGCGGATCCCGGCCCGGAGCCGGTGGCCCGCCGACCGTGGTCGGGAGGAGCGACATGAACGGCGTCGTGGGCGGTTGCCCGCGGCGTCCGCGGTCCAGGGGGGACCGGTAACGACGCAGCAGGGCAGCAGGGAGGCAGCGACATGGGCGGCAGCGAACGAGTGGACAGGAGCGGGCAGGCCGGTGAAGGGCCGCGCCTGCCGATCACCGAGATCCGCATCAAGCTCTGCGACGATCCGCGCAACAAGCTGCGGGCGTTCTGCAGCGTCACCATCGGTGACGCCTTCGTCATCCGCGACCTGAAGATCATCGACGGCACCAAGGGGCCGTTCGTGGCGATGCCGAGCCGCAAGCTCGCCGATCATTGCCCGAAGTGCAGCTACAAGAACCACCTGCGGGCGGCGTTCTGCAACCAGTGCGGTGGCCGCCTGGATCCGGGCCGGGCGCCGAAGGACGAGCGCGGCCGCGCCCGGCTGCACGCCGATCTGGCGCACCCGATCAACAGCCCCACCCGCATCGAGCTGCACAAGGCGGTGGTGCGCGCCTATCACGACGAGCAGGAGTTGGCCAGCCGCTCGGACTACCGGCCGAAGAGCTTCGACGACTTCGACATGATCAGCGAGGCGGTCGACGACGAGTACCTGGTCGAACTGGAGCGCCGCCAGGAGGAACGCGAGCGGCGGCGGCAGTCGCCGTCCACCGGCGCCGGCGGGACGATGGCGGCGGGCGCCGAGTAGGCGCGGGGCGTCCAGCCCGGCGCCGGTTAGAACTTCGCCGTGTCCATCCGCATCGCCATCGTCGGGCCGGGCCGGGTCGGCTCGGCCCTCGGGCAGAAGTGGCACCGCGCCGGTGCCTCGCTGCTGGGCTTCGTCGGCCGGCGGCCCGAGACGGTGGCCTCGGCCCTGCAGTTCTGCGGCGCCGGCGCGGCGCTCGGCGTGCGTGATCTGGCCACGGCCCACGTCGTCGTCTTCGCGGTGGGCGACGAGGCGCTGCCGGCGGTGGTGCGGCAGGCCCTGGCGGCGCCGCCGCGGCCGTGCAGCCTGTGGCTGCACACCTCGGGCTGCCACGATCTCGACGTGCTGGCGCCCGCTGCCGGCGTGGCCCGCACCGGCATCCTGCACCCGGCGCTGCCGTTCCCCGATGCGACCGCGGGCCTGCAGGCCCTGGAGGGCGCGCCGGCGGTCCTGTCCGGCGGCCTGCGTTCGCTCCGCCTGCTGCAGCGCCTCGCCGAACTGCTCGGCATGCGGCCGCTGCTGGCCGGGCCCGGCGACCGCCGGCTCTATCACGCCGCCTGCGCGCTCGCCGCCAACGGCAGCACCGCCCTGTTCGCCCTGGCGGAGCGGGTGCTGGCGGCCCACGGCGGTCTCGGCGAAGGCGATCGCCGCGACCTGGTGGCGGCGCTGATGGGCGCGGCGGTGACGGGCAGCGGCCGCCGCGGGCCGGCCCTGGCCCTGTCCGGACCAGTGCTGCGCGGCGACGCCGCCACCGTCGCCCGGCACCTGCACGGCCTGCGTGCCATCGGCGACGACGCCCTGCTCGGCTACCGCGGCCTGATGCTGGCGGCCCTTCGCCTCGCCGAGGAGCGCGGCCTCCCCGCCGACGCCGCCGAACGGGTCCGCCGGGCCCTGGAGGGCGCCTGATGGCCGAGGTGGTGGTCAGCATCCACGCGCTCGGTCGCGAGCAGGCCCAGCGGGACGCGGCGCGGGCGGCGATGGCCGGCGCCGACTGGATCGAACTGCGCCTCGACCGCTGGCCGATGGACCAGGACCTGACCGCGCTGATCGAGGGCATCCGCCTGCCGGTGCTGGTGGCCTGCCGCACGCCCGAGGACGGCGGCGCCTTCCGCGGCGCGCTCGGCGAACGGCGCGAGCTGCTCACCGCCGCCCTGCACGCCGGCGCCCGCGGCCTCGACCTCGAGCAGTGGGAGAACTGGATGCCGTCGGTGGGCCGCGACCGGCTGAAGCTGCTGATCCGGTCGCACCACTGCCTCACCGGCGTGCCGAAGGACCTGCCGGCCATCCAGGACCGGCTGTTCGGCATGCAGTGCACCACGGCCAAGATCGCGGTGCTGGCCCACGACCTGGCCGACGCCGCGCCGGTGCTCGACCTGCTGGGCCAGACCGACCAGCGCAGCCGGCCGACCGCCGCCTTCGCCATGGGCCGCACCGCCTGGCCGGTCCGGGTGCTGGCCTGCGCGCTCGGTTCGCCCCTGGTCTACGCCTCGCTCGGGGACGGCGAGGAGACCGCGCCGGGCCAGGTGCCGGTTGACGAACTGCTGGGGCTCTACCGGGTGCATGCCCTGTCGGGCAGCACCCAGGTGTTCGGCCTGCTCGGCAACCCGGCCCTGCACTCGCTCGGACCCTGGCTGCACAACCGGGCCTTCCGCCGCCTGGGGCTCGACGCCGTCTACCTGCCGTTCGAGACCTCGCGGCCCGAGGCGGTCCTGGCCATGCTGCCGCGCCGGCAGCTCCGCGGCCTGTCGGTGACGGCGCCGCACAAGCCGGCGCTGGCCGAGCAGTGCCACCGCCTCACCGCCGATGCGGCCGCCACCGCCGTGGTCAACACGGTGACCCTGGAGGCCCACGGCCTGCTGGTCGGTCACAACACCGACGTGGCCGGCGTCCTCGGCGCGCTGGGCCGGGCGGGACTCGCCGCCGTGGCGCCCGGTGGGCCACCGCCGAACGGCGTCGTGCTCGGCACCGGCGGCGCCGCCCGGGCCGCCGCCATCGCCCTGCACCGCCTCGGCCTGCGGGTCACCATGCTCGGCCGCAGCCTCGAGCCGGCGCGGGCGTTCGCCAGCCACCACGGCTTCGCGCTCGGCGCCCAGAACGAGCGCCTGCTGGCCGAACTGCGCCCCGCAGCGGTGGTCCACGCCACGCCGGTGGGCAGCCATGGCCGGGACCCCGACGAGCGCCTCGTCCCCGAGTGGCAGCCGCTGCCCGGCACCGTGGTGCTCGACATGGTCTACCGGCCCGCCGTCACCCGCCTGCTCCGCGACGCGGCCGCCGCCGGCGCGGTGGCGGTGCCGGGCATCGAGATGTTCCTGACCCAGGCGCGCGCCCAGGTCCGCCTGTTCACCGGGCACGACCTGCCCGAGGAGGAACTGCGCCTGTTCCTGGCGGGCACCCGATGACCGGCGCCACCGCCGGGCCGCGCGCCATCGTCCTGCTCGGGCCCCGCGGTGCCGGCAAGACCACGCTGGCGCCCCGGCTGGCCGCGGCGCTCGGCTGGACCTGGCAGGACGGCGACGCGCTGCTGGCCGAGGCGGTCGGCTGCCCGGCCCCGGAGTTCCTGCGGCGGCACGGCGAGGCGGCGTTCCGGGCCCGCGAGGCGGGGATCACCACCGCCGCCCTCGCCGCGGCCCGCGACACCGTCCTGGCGCTCGGCGGCGGCGCCGTCCTCCTGCCGGCGGTCCAGCAGGCCCTGCGCGCCCCGGACCTCCTGCCGATCCTGCTCCTGCCCGACCTGCCCACCCTGGTCCGGCGGCAGGCCGCCGCACCCCGGCCGGCCCTGACCACGCTGCCGCTGGCCGAGGAGGTGGCGGCGCTGCTCGCCGAACGGCTGCCGCTCTACCGGTCGCTCGCCGCCATCACCCTCGACACCGGCGCCGAAGACCCGGAGTCCTGCGTGCGCCGCATCGTCGGGCGCCTGCGCGCCGGCCCCTGATCGCCGGCTTCATTTCCGGCCGGCAAATGTCGATGCCGACCGGCGACGCGGAGCGGTAAGATCGGCGGCCGTTCGTGCTCGAAGCCGGGTGTGGGCAGGCCGCGCACAAGGTCGTCCGTTCCGTCGCGTCAGCCTTCTCGTCAGCCTTCTCGTCGGATCGTCGTCGGTCGTGTCGTCGTTCGTCGGTCGCTGCATCACTCGGAGTCCGGGAGCGCTCTGTCGGCCCTTCATGAAGTCCCGCCTGCTGGTCGCCGTGTCGTTGGTTCTCGCCCTCGCCGGGGGCGGGGTGGTGGCGCAGGGTCAGGGCACCCAGGGGAACGGTCAGGGCACCACCCAGCGCGCCGGTGAGTTCGAGCAGTGGAAGGCCGACCTCGAGCGCGTCGGTCCCGAGGCCGCCGAGGCCCGCCTCGCCGCCATCGAGAACCTGCTCTCCATGCTCGACCTGCGCGCCCACACCCTGCTGCAGGAGAAGCTGCGCAAGGCGCCCGGCCCCGACTCCCTGCACGAGCCGATCCTCACCGCCGTCGGCCGCCGCGTCCGCACCGGCGACCGCGCCTTCTCGGTCGGCGACGAACAGCGCGAACTGCGCCAGCAGATCCTGCGGGCCTGGGTGCCCACCCTCGCCTCCTTCTGGCTGCAGCCCGATCCGCTACCCGCCGGCACCAGCGGCCAGGCCACCAACGCCCAGCCCGAGCCCTTCCGCGACCTGGCCCGCGCCTGCATCACCCGCTGGCCGGTGCGCGAGCTGGAGGAGGGCCTGCGCGCGGTGATGGCGCTGCCGACCCAGGACGTGGCCATGAAGGTGGCCGCCCTCTGGACCGCCGCCGACAGCCAGAACCTCTATCTGGCGCCGTTCCTCGCCGACCAGTACGCCAGCGACGACGCCCGGGTGCGGGTGGCCGCCCGCGCCGCCCTCCGCCTGCTCACCCTGCAGGACGCCGAGTTCGCCACCGCCGAGCAGTTCAAGGCCTGGTTCCAGCAGAACGGCAACCGCCGCTACCTCGACCTGGCCGAACAGGCCGCCCGGGCCGCCGACGGCCGCGTCCAGCGCCTGCAGCAGGAGTACCGCCAGCGCCTGCTGGACGGCGTCACCGAACTCATGCTGGCGCTGGCCGACCCCCGCGCCGGCGTCGACTGGGCCGCGGTGCAGGCCCGCGTCCTGCTCGACGACCCGCCGGGCACCATGGATGCCTGCCTCGAGCGCCTGCGCGTCCGCCTGCAGGATGACGTCCACACCGAGAACCACACCGCCCAGCGCCAGGCCTTCCACAAGGCCCTGCTCGACGAACTCGGCCGGCTCGGCACCGGCAACCCGCGCCGCCGCGCCCTGCTGCTCGAGAACGCCGCCTTCCTGCTCCGCCCCGACGGCGCCCTCTCCGCCGACATGGAGAAGCTGCTGGTGCAGCACCTCGACTCCAGCGAGCCGCTGGTGGCGACCGCCGCCATCCGCGGTCTCGCCCGTTTTCCCACCGCCAGCAGCCGCGCCGGCCTCGTCAAGAACGCCCGCGCCGCCCTCGAACTGGCCAGCGATGCCTCCCTCGAGCGCGTCCGCGCCATCCTGCGCACCCTCGGCCGTCGGGCCAACCCGACCTGGCGCGCGCCCGCCCCCAACGACGCCGACAAGGCCGAGTGGCTGGCCCTGATCCGCGCCGTCTTCGACCAGGCCTGGCTCCGGCCGCTCCGCGCCGACGCGATGACCGTGGCCCTGCTCACCGATCCGAACGGCGAGCGCGTTCCCGAGGTCTTCGACACCCTGCTGGCCCTGGCCCAGGATCCGCAGCAGGACTACGAGCTGCGCTCCACCAGCCTGATCCACCTCAAGGACTTCCTCGGCAACGAGGCCCGCGCCGACGCCTTCGTCCGCCAGGTCGCCGGTCTGCTGGCCGACACCGACAAGGAGATCCGGCTGTTCGCCGCCAACCGGCTCTCCCAGCTCCCCGACCACGCCGACGCCAAGCGCCGCGAATGGGTGCTCGTGGTCCTGCAGGCGGCCCGCGATCGCGCCCTCGTCGAGCCCGATCCGGGCGTCCTCCGCGCCCTGGTCGCCACCATGTCGGCCTGCGCCCGCCCGCCCGGCAGCGCCGACCAGGCGATCGGTTCGATCATCCTCGTGCTCGAAGGCATCGGCTTCCCGGTCCCCGCCGACCAGCAGTTCCGCATCGCCCCCCTGCTGGCCGCCCTCACCGCCATCGCCGCCGAACCGATGACCGATCCGGCCCCGTGGCTCAGCGCCTGCCGCGTCCTGCAGCAGCACGAGCAGCGGCCCAGCCTCCGCCACGTGCTGCAGAGCCAGCACGCCGCGCGCCTGGCTCCGGACGTGGCCTCCACCGACGCCGGCCTCGCCCAGCGCGCCCGCCTGGCGATGCACTTCCTGATCCAGGCCGCCCTGCACAAGCCCCCGAAGGACTCCTGGACCTCCCCGGACCTCAAGGCCGAGGCCTCGGACGTCCGTTCCGCCCTGGTCGCCCTGGACGGCATCGACGCCGACCTCGACGCGGCGCCGATCCGCCTCATGCGCCTCGAGATCCTCACCGCGCTCGGCGCGCCCCAGGAGGTCCTGCAGTGGGGTGGCCGCTGGCTCGCCGCCGACTTCCGCCCGAAGAACGGTCAGGCGCTCTCGCCCGAGCAGCGGGATCAGGTCCGCCTGCAGGTCGCCGACGCCCACATCGCCCTGCAGCAGTTCGACAAGGCCGGCGCCATGCTCGAGCAGGTCGACCCGTCCCGCCAGGGCGACGCGTTCGCGCTCACCGCCGCCGAACGGCTGGGCAAGGCCCTGCTGGACGGCGGCAACGCCGGCGCGGCGCTGCCCTGGCTGCAGAAGGCGCTCGATGGCAGCACCGACAAGGACGCCCGCTGCCGCAGCCGCGTGCTGCTGGTGGCCCAGGCCCGGCTGCAGGCCGAGCCGGCGGGTCGCGCGGATGTGCTGACGTGGCTGGAGACCAAGGCGCCCCTGTTCGAGGCCGCCGACTGCCCGGCCGACCAGCGCGACGCGTTCACGCGGCTGCGCGGCCAGGGCCAGTAGGATCGGTGGGGCGTGGGGGGTGCGCGTGGGGCGTGGCGCGGAAAGCGCTGTGGACCCTTGCATCGCGCCGGCGGGTGGCTAACTTGTCCCGCCTTGCATCCGCCGCGGGGTGGAGCAGTCCGGTAGCTCGTCGGGCTCATAACCCGAAGGTCGTAGGTTCAAATCCTGCCCCCGCTACCACATGCAAGTAAGCGAACGCCTCGGGGCCACGAGCCCCGGGGCGTTGTGCTGTACGGAGCGGACGTAAGGTCGCGGTGGGCCGGGAGATGCGGCGGTGGCGTTGGCGGGGTGGTGGTGGGGGCCGGCTGGCGGGTCAACAGCCGGAGAGCCGAGACGGCCCGAGAGTGCTCTCGGACTCTGAGAGCAGGTGGTTGGGTTATGAACCCGAGAGGGGAAAAGCGCCCCAAAACAGCCACCGATCAGGACTCTGGTCGAACACGCAGGGAGCGGCGTGCGGGCCGGGATGACGGTGCCCCGGGGCGACGCGAAGGGCGCGACCGCGGCGCAGCAGCCGGGCGATCAGGCGGCGCCGGCGCGCCTGGCCAGCAGATGCGGGTTGGCGGCCCAGAGCGGCTCGCCGCCGCCGTCGGGCCGGAGCTGGTAGCGGACGAACGTCCCGAACGGCAGCGGCGTGATCACCAGGTCGGTGACCGTGTAGCGGTGGCCGGTGGTCATGCCCTGGGTTGTCGCGGTCGCGACGATGCGGTCGTGCTTGCGGAAGGCGGTCACCGGGGTGCGCGAGGGGTTCATGGCGTCGACTGCGGTCAGGTGCCGAGCGCTCCGTTCAGCACCGCGATCGCCTTCTCCATCGCCGCCCGCAGGCGCTTCGCCTCGGCTGCGGCCAGCCCCAGGCAAGAAGCCACAGGTGTTGGGGTCGGCGTGGAGGGATGGGCATGGGTCGGGGGCGGGTTCTGGGGAGTTGATTGACAGGGGTAGCCGCGCCAGATATGGCTGTGCCGGGCGGGTCGGTTGGTCGGAGCCCCTCTGGAGTTTCCATCTATGCGCCTCTCTTCCCTTCCCTTCCCTTCCCTTCCCTTCCTCCTTGGTAGGTGGACGGGGTTTCGCTCGGCGGCACCGTCGCTGAGGTGCACTCATGGAAGCGGAGACGCAGGGATGTGCGCCCGGAGGGCGGTCACGGCCATCTGCCACCTGTTGACTTGGTGGCGCGGTCGCCCTACAGAGAAGCCCGTCACGCCGCCCGCCCTGTTGGCCTTCGCCAGGACGACGCTCGACAACGCGCTGATCGACGCTGCCCGGGCGAGGGGGCGTCGCAGGCAGGCGGGCGACGAAGGCGGCCAGAGCAAACCTTCGAGCGACTCTGTGTGTGCAAGGCTGTCAGTTTGCGGCCGAACCGACGGCGGATGCAGGTTCCAGCCATGGCTGAAACAAGTTGGTCAACGAGCCGATCCTGCGGTGGAAGGAGCGGGACATCGATCCGTGATCACGGTCCTGGCACTGTTGGTTTTGCTGGGCTTCGGCCTGATGCAGACCTGCTACCTATCACGCTCGCCGAATGAGCAGGGGGGACGTGTCCGGCCAACAGCAGCAACTCCCATGGCAGCGGCTCAGGCGAAGCAAGAGGATCCAACGAACTCTCGCACCGTGGCCGAGCCTCCTTCAGTTGCGCTGCAAGATGCGGTCACGATCTCAGTGCATGACGAGCACTACCGAGTGGTTGCGGGAGCACAGGTGGATTGCATCGTTGCATCGGGCCGAACAGCCGCCATTGTAGGCGGCATTGGCCTGAGCGACGGCCAGGGAGCGCTGGTGGTCCCATTGCGGCGCTGGGATAGTGAGGTCGAAGGCACTGCGCGGCGAGAGTCCGACCGCGTCTTCCTGCGGATAAGCAAGTCAGGCTTTGCGCCTGCGTTCATTCCCCGCCAGGAGCTGCGGATCAGCGCGACGCACTCGGTGCTGTTGCAGCGTGGCTACGAGCACCGCGTGCGATGTGTAGACCAGCGGGGTGGAGCGATCGCCGGAATGCACGTCTTCGTCTCCTTGGGGCACCTGCCCAAGGATCCTGGCGTGTTGGAGGCGCTGGACTGTGAAGCGCCGGGTTCAGCCGCCATCAGGATGGCTGCCACGGACAGCCTGGGGATGGCTGTGTTTCGGGGGCTGCGACCAGGCAAGTACAGTTTGGCTATCACTTCCGGCAAGGATATGGGGGCTGATTCCACCTGGGTGGGCTGTTCAGGTCCGATAATGAGGGTGTTCACGGTCCCCGGGCCTGAGACCACTGTCACGTTCGACAAAGCCATGGTGTCGGTGGTGCGCGTCATCGGTGACACAATCGTGACCATGAATGGTCAGACAACTGGGTGCAGGCGTGGGATGGGATTCGGAGCCACTGACGACTTGCGGCATCGCGTGAGCCTGAAGTGGGAAACCCCATTGGTCGTGGTCGGGCACGCGGTTCCCGGCGAGCTCCCGCTGGCGCGTTGGCGAGTCCTGCTGTCGCGGGCAGGGTGGATCGACATCGAGGACCCTCTGCGTCCGGTTGCGGGCTTGACCCCACAAGTGATTGACGCAGCCCGGCTGCCTCCGGCCCAGGACATGGGGCGGCTGAAATTCGAATGCGACCGAATTGCAGGTATCGCAGACTGGTTTCTTGAGCGGGGGCGCGGCGTGCCGGATATGTCGGTCAGTCTGCGGAGTGGCGAGGTCGTGTCGGTTCCGGAAGGGGATTACCGGATCATTACCCATGACAAGGTCCTCCGGCGATTGCTGTCTGGAATGACCGTCACGGTGTCTCGTGGAGCCCTGAGTGTGTTCACCGTTCCCCAGGTCGATGCTGTGGTGGTCTGCAGGCTGCATGTACGCTACCCTGGAGGCGATCCAGTGACGTGGGCAGGATGGAGTGTGCGGCGAGCTGGTGCGGACAAGCAGGACGTGCCCATTTCAGTCTGGGGCAATGATCCGTTCCAGATCCTGGTGCCACGAGAGGACATTGTTGTGGACGGCGAGATCATGGGTCATGATCCAGTGCGGCTGGAGTTGCGGCTGGCGGGCTCAATCGAGCCTGTCCAGGAGGCCACCATTGTGGTGCGGGAGACGCGCTGAGGTGAGGCTTACCTGGACCAGATGGGCCGTGGCGACGATGCGGTCGTGATTGCCGAAGGCGGTCGCCGGAGTGCGCGCGGGGTTCATGATCAGCTGGTGATGGCTGCGTTCAAACCGCGACCGCCTTCTCCATCGCCGCACGCAGCCGCTTCGCTTCGACGCCCTGGCTGCGGATCCGGACGGCCACCGCCCGAAGCATGGCCTCGGGATCGGCGTTTGTAGGCAGCCGCGATCTGCCGAGGCGAAGGAGGAGCCGGCGGTCACGTTGTGCCGGTGCGGGGCGACGCAGAGCGTCCGGAGCAGTGCGATGCCGGGGTTCTGGGCGAGATGTGCAGCGCGACCAGGACCGCCTCGCGGACCCTCGGGTAGCGCGTCTTCAGGGCGTGGAACGCGGTGTTCCACTCGGTGGCGGGGGACTCGGGGGTGGTCATCGTGTCGGTCATCGGCAGTGCTCCTTGCGGTTGGGGGCTGCGGCGATCGCCGCATCGACGTCCTCGCGCGTCGCACCGGCCTGCAGCCAGGGGCGCGCAGGTCCCTTGTGCCGAGGCGGGGCCAGGATATGGTTCCTGGGGCTGGCTTCGTCCGAAGCCTGCAGAGGAACGATCGGCATGCGACGAAGTGCTGTAGCTCTAATTGTGGCAGCGCTCTTGGGCCTCGTGCTTGCCCTCACGTGGAGGGTTCTCCAGGTTTCCACAGCCCCCGTTCCAAGTGGGAGGGTCTCTCCGGTAGGAGGGGGGGGCTGACAAGCCGATTGCATCTGCGCTTGAAGTAGAGATGCTTCATCGAGAAATGCGAGGCGAGAAAGAGAAGTTGGCGGAGGTTGGTGCTGTCCTGAGGAAAATGGGGGGGGCCGAGCATGGAGTCCCCCCACCGGCAGCAGGTGAACCAGGGATGGGAAACATGGAAAGGAAGGACCTGCTTGTCCTCTTGGCCAAGTCTCCGCAAACGTTGAAAGCCGGTAGCCGTGGCGAGACGCGGGTCGCGGAAACGGACATCAATCCCGCGGCTCGCCCGTTCACAGATGAGATTGCGTGGGCCTTTGGGGTATGGCACAATGTGTATGTGGACAGATTGATTGGATTGCAGTCTGGCCTGCAGGTCTTGCGCGTGGAAGAAATGGAAGCCCTCGCACGAACCGGGGTCCTTCGCCCGCTACGATACACGTCGGACCCAGCAATCGTTGCAGAGATGGAAAGATCCCGCAAGCTAAGCCTCGGCTTCCCTGATGTCTCCGGCAACTGCGAGCCGCATTTCCATGGTCCGGAGTACTATGAGAACGGCGAAGGCTTGGCATTCTTCATGAGGCTAGATGGATCGAACTATGGGGCCACCGAAGCTGACCTTCCCCAATACCAGGCGTGCCAGGTCCTGTATTGGGAGTGTGTGCGAGAAGCGTACATTGAGGCTTGCACGATAGGGTTTCGTGCTGGCCTACTCGATGAATCGCAGTTGCGACGGCGCATTGAGCGGGCAGCCCTAAAGGCGAACGCGTTCTTCCACGCTGATCCGGTCCCGCGAGCGAATGGCGGGATTCGACATCGCTGACATGGAGGTAATAGCCATGATAATATCCGAAGGGATCGAAGGCGCTGCATTAGATGCGTATGAAGCAGGGCAGATGGTTCACGATCCTGAGGCAACGATGCGGCTGAGGACAGTCAAAGGGCGATGGAAGTGACGAGACGCACAAATGCTCCAGCTCGTCAGCACCCAATCGTCGCCGAGCTTTGCTGGGTGGATCATCTGGGGAGGGGGGATCGTGACTATCCTGTGCATCCGGCGTCGCCGGCCAGCGGGGCTGCGGTCGGGCGTTGACGCAGGCTGCCTGGGCAGGCCGACCCTGCTTGGTGGCGGCGCCAAATGTCCGCCTGTGGCGCGAACGGCGGTCGGCGGTTGGCGAGCAGTAGGCGCGCGATCTGGCGGCGCAAACTGATCGGCAAGACGGCAAGATCGTGGCGCCGGTGCGCCGGTGGCGGGGCCGAGAGGGCCGTCCGTGACGGGCCGGGGCAGCGTTGCGTCGCCGTCTTGCCCCCGAGCACACCGGACTCCCAGGCCCAGGGCCACCAGTCAGGACGCCTTTCGTCACCGCTCTCGGTGACGAAGAACGTTCGGCTTGCTCCGGTTTCGATCAACGTTTCGTAACAGCCTCGGGCCCTGGCGTGGAGGGCAGAAGGGGCTGCCAGTGAGCAGCCAACAGCGGTCCAGACGCTCTTCGTCACCGGGAGCGTGACGACCGGCGTCCTGACCGCTTGCCACACGCAAGCACAGGGTAGACATGCACTTACGTCTTCCACCCTGTTTCGTTGGATGTCTCGCCAAGGCAATCCCCGACAGCCGGCGCGAAACCAACCGGCGCCAGGTTCATCCTTCGGGCATGAATCGCGCCCGCCTGCGGTGGCTGGTCCTGCCAGCCCTGCTCTCCGCCTGCGCTGCTGCGCCGACCGCGCCGCACGCGCACTTCCACTCGGCCACGGTCACCACGCAGGGGGACCGTCTGCTGCCGGGGCCCGACGTCACGATCCCCACGTTCGGCACGGTCGTCTGGCAGAACGCCAATGCCGACGCCGGCGGGCCGATCGAGGTCGAGGTGGCCCGCGCGTTCGAGCCGTCGGAGCCGTGTTCGACGACGCTCAACTTCGTCGCCGTCGGCGACGCCGCGCGCAGCCTGTCGGTGCCGCCGCAGGGGATCGCCGCGCTGTGCTTCCACCACGCCGGCACCTTCGACTACGTCGTGCGGACCGGCGGCCAGGAACTGCGCGGCACCGTGCGGGTGGGAGGCGGACGATGACCGCAGCCAGCCTGGGCCGGAACGCCCTCCTGCTGGCCGTGCTGCTGCCGGCCTGCGGCGGGGTGTCGCATCGCCTCGACCGGGACGCCACGCCGCCGCGCACGATCGCGGTGCTGCCGTTCGGCGGCGAGCTGCCGCTGCCGGCGCGCGATCTCACCCGCGGGCTCCTGCACGGCCAGCTGCAGAGCCGCGGGCTGCAGGTCGCCGAGAACGCCTGGACCGACCGCCGCCTCGCCGAGGCCGGCTGGCTCGCCGATCCGGCGGCGCTCGAGCCCGGCGCGCTGGATGCCGCCGCGGTCTGCAATGAACTGGGCGTCGACGCCGTGCTGGTCGGCACCGGCTTCGCGGAGAGCAGCTTCAACCTGCTGCTGCTGCGGCGGCACAGCCTCGGCGGCGAGGTGCGGCTCCTGCTGCGGGACGGTTCCGAGTGGTGGCGGGCCAGCCACAGCGCGGCGGTCACCGGCGGCTTCCTGCTGAAGTCGGGGCAGGTGTTCACCGAGCTGCGGGACCTGGGCGAGCACGGCACGTCGGCGCAGACCCTGGGCCTGATCCACGAATTCGTCGGCGGGGTCGCCGGCACGCTGCCGGCGCGCGCGCCGGTGGACGGCGCGGCCGGGCCGGGGCCGGAGCTGGGCGAGGTGCGGGCGTTCCGCGAGGCGGGCCCGAACGGCGACCGCGTGGTGGTGGAGGCCACCGCGACGCCGGGCAGCAGCCTGCGGTTCGATCTCGCCGACGGCAGCACCGGCGTGCCGATGAGCGGGCGGCTGGGCCGCTTCCGCGGCGCGTCCGACGTGGCGGCCGGCGGCGCCGCCGGTGCGGTGCGGGTGACCGCCCGTGATGCGTTCGGCGCGGTGACCAGCGCCGAGGTGGTGGTCCGATGAACGTCCACCCCGAGAGGATCATGATGCGTCCGTACCGTCTGCTGCCCTGCGTCCTGCTGGCGTTCTCCCATGCCGCGTGCGGCGGCGTGTCGGTGCAGCAGCGGATGGCCGACGACCTGCCGGCGCTGCGGGCGGCGGGCTTCCGGGTGGCGGTGATGCCCTTCCGGAGCAGCGCGCCGGCGGAGGGCTTCCTCGAGTCGTCGCTGGCGCCGGTGGGCCAGCTGCTGAGCCTGGAGGTGGGCGGCGAGGGCCTGCCGGCGCGGCAGGGCGTGGCGGCGCTGATGCGGCGGGACATCATCACCTGGCTGTCGCTCGGCAGCTTCGAGGTGGTGGAGCCGTGGGTGAGCGACACGCAGCTGGCGCACCGGGGTCTCGATCCGGCGCGGCTGGGCGATCGGCGGCACGCGGCCGAGGTGGCGCGGATCCTGGGCGTGGACGGGCTGGTCTACGGCGACGTGTCGCGCTGGAACCGGAGCTACTACGTGCTGCAGTCCACCGCCGAGGTGGCGTTGCAGCTCGAACTGGTGGAAGGCACGAGCGGGCGCAGCCTGTTCTGGACCGAGCGGAGCGAGAGCCTGGGTTCGGGGCTGACCGGCGGGCCGACCGGCTTCGTGTCGGCGGCGACCGAGCCGCTGGCGGGGCTGCGGGCGAGCCAGCTACAGGAGCTGACGCGGTCGGTGGTGCGGCATGCCGCCATCGACCTGAACGGCGGCGAGGTGGGCGTGGCCGCCGGCGGCGAACTGGCGCCGCGGCTGTCGTTCGTGGCGCTGGCGCGGCCGCACGAGGGCGCGTTCGCAGCCGGCGAGCGGGTCGAGGTGATCGCGGTGGGCACGCCGGACTGCGACGTGCGGTTCGACCTGGGCCGGCTGCGGACCGGGGTGCCGATGCGGCAGGTGGCGCGGCATCCCGACCCGCGGGGGGAGCGCGCCACCTACATCGGCAGCTACGTGGTGCAGCCGGCCGACGCGGCGGCGGGCCTGCCGCTGCACTGCGGCATCCGGCGGCAGCGGCAGGGCCGCGCCGTGCAGAGCCGCTACCGCTGGGATGGCACGGTGACGCTGGGCGCCCGGTGAGGGCGCCTAGGGCAGCTTCGGCGGCGTGTGCGGCGGGTTGGTGGCCAGCGAGCGGATGAAGGCGGCGATCTTCTTCACGTCGGCCTCCGAGAGCTGCTTGTCGGCAAGCGCCGGGTCGCGATGCGGGTTCTGGATGCCGCCCTTGCCCATCAGGGCGACCGCCTCCTCGAGGGTGGCGACGCTGCCGTCGTGGAAGTAGGGCGCGGTGTTGGCCGCCTCGCGCAGGGTGGGCGTCTTGAAGGCGCCGCGCATCAACGGATTCTCGGTGTCGAACTTGCCGCGGCCGAGGTCGGGCTCGGGCTTGTCCATGCCGATGCCGACGTTGTGGAAGTTCATGTCGGTGAACAGGGGCGGCAGGTGGCAGGCGATGCAGCCGGCGCGGCCGAAGAAGATGTCCCGGCCCTCCTTGGCGTCGTTGCTCATGGCCGTGGAGTCGCCCGCCTTTTCACGGTCGTAGGGCGACTCGCCGGACTGCAGCGTGCGCAGGAACGTGGCCAGCGCCTGGACGATGTTCTGCTCGGTGGCCGGGCCCTGGAACGCGTCCTGGAACAGCTTCTGGTAGCCGGGCACCGCGTTGAGCGCGGTGGCCACCGCCGCCGGATCGCCGCCCTGCTGGCCCTTCCAGGCCGCCAGGATGTTGCTCTCCAGGGTCGGTTCGCGGCCATCCCAGTAGAGCTTGGGCAGGTAGCCGGTGTTGTAGACCGTCGGCGTGTTGCGCGTGTTCTTGCTGCCGTTGGCCTTCACCGACACCACCTCGCCGTCGGCCCAGCCCTTCGCCGGCGGGTGGCACGTGGCGCACGACATCTGGCCCGTCGACGACAGGCGCGGGTCGAAGAACAGGGTGTGGCCCAGCTCGGCCTTCGCCTGCGTCACCGGGTTGTCGTCGGGGACGATCAGGAAGGAGGGCTTCAGGCCGTAGGGCTGGGCGAGGCGGATCGGCGAGCCCGAGGCTTCGGCGGGGCCGCAACCGGCCAGGGGAACGAGCGCGAGACCGGACAGGGTGAGGGCAAGGGTCTTCATGGCGGAATCTCCGGGGGAACAAGGCTAGGGCACGAGGCGGTGCCGGCGCAACGCCGCGCCCTCACGCCGTGCAGACGGCGACCTTGAGGGGCGGCTGCGCATCGAAGCTGGGGAAGTCGGCGTCCACCGCCAGCAGCTCGGCACTGCGCAGCGGCCGCCCGGCCTTCGCCGCGATCCGGTGCAGGGATGCAAGCCACTCGTCCGGGGCCACCTCGGGCACGTGGTTGGTGGCCAGCACGGTGCCGCCCGGCGCCAGCGCCAGCACGCAGGGCTTGAACAGGCTGGCGTAGTCGCGCACCACGTCCACCGCGCCGAACGGGCCCTTGCTCCAGCGCGGCGGGTCGAGCAGCACCAGGTCGAAGGTGCGGCGCGGGAAGCGGGGATAGGGCCGGCGCCGGCCGCCCCGCTGCACCGGCACGCCGGCGAGCTGGCGCAGCACCGGCAGGCAGTCGGACGGGAAGAACGTGCAGCGCGACGGCGGCAGGTCGTTCAGCACAGCACCCTGCCGGCCCACCGCCAGCGCCGAGTCCGCGAAGTCGACGTTCACCACCTCGCGGGCGCCGGCCTTCGCGGCAGCGATCCCCGCACCGCAGGTGTAGGCGAACAGGTTGAGCACCGAGCGGCCCGGGGCCAGTTCGCAGAGCCGCCTTCGGCCGGCGCGCAGATCCAGGAACAGCCAGGGATCCTGGCCGCGGTGGCGGGCCTGGATGCGGAAGCGCACCGAGGCCTCGCGGCACAGCACCGGCTGCAGGGCCTCGGCCGCGGGCTGGTGCCACGGGAAGTCCGGCGCCGGCGGCTCGCCGCGGTGGTTGCAGACGACCTGCAGCGGCAGGCCCAGCGCCGCGCGGGCCACCGTCGCCAGGGCCTCGACGGTCAAGGCCGGCAGCGGCGCGCGGAAGGTCTGCAGCAGGAGCAGCGGGCCGTAGCGGTCGATCGTCAGGCCCGGCGCGCCTTCCACCACGCCGTGCAGCAGCCGGTAGCAGTCGGTGTCCTCGCCGTGCAGCACCGCCAGCAGCTCGCCTCGCCGCTCGATGGCCTTCTGCAGCAGCGCCGGCAGGTCGGCCTCGGGGTCGGGCAGCATCGCGCGCACCATAGCCGGCCTTGGGCCGCCGCGCGCCAGGGCCGTTCGCGGCGAACAACTACGTGAGAACTGACCCGAGAATTGTGGGCGGCACGTAACCGGGGCCGATTCCGGGGCACA
>CAZMGG010000012.1:0-74455 GCA_964565715.1 uncultured candidatus Brocadiaceae bacterium
GTGGCCGAACAGCTCGCACTCCAGCAGGCCGGGACTGATGGCGGCGACGTTGACCGGCACGAACGGCCGCCCCGCCCGCGGGCCGGCCGCGTGCAGGCCGCGGGCGGCGACCTCCTTGCCGGTGCCGCTCTCGCCGCACAGCAGCACGGGTACTGGCGAGTCGGCGACGCGGTCCAGCACCTGCAGGGCGCGCAGGAGGGAAGGCGCCTCGCCGACGATCCCGGGAAACGGGTGGCGCAGGTCCTGGCGCCGAAGTTCGGGCTGCAACGCCGCCAGTTCCGCCTGCTGGTCGCGCACCGCCGCCGCCAGATCGCGATTGGCGCGGGCCAGGGCCTCGGCGCGGGCGCGCTCGTCGGCCCAGAGCTGGTGCAGGCGCAGCGCGATGGCCGCCTGGTCGGCGAAGGCCTGCAGCCACGGCAGGTCGTCGGGCCGGAACACCGCGGCCTGGAAGCGATGGTCGAGGTAGATGCAGCCGAGCACCTGCCCGCCGACGCGCACCGGCATGCACAGCACCGAACGCAGCTTGAGGTCGGCGACGCTCTGCGCGGCGCCCAGTTCGCCCTCCTGGGCGTCCTCGCTGAACACGCCGTCGGCGCTGGCGAGCGCCTTGCGCACCACGGTGGAGCTGATCTTGCGGTCGGGGCTGCGCACGGCCTCGCGATCGAGGCTGCGCGCCACCTCGACGCGGAAGCCCGGCGCGGCCGCCTGCTGCGCCAGCAGGAAGCCGCGCTCGGCGCCGAACAGGGCGACGGCCTGGTCCACCAGCAGGACCAGGAGCTGCTGGCGGTCACCGGCCTCGGCCAGCGCGCGGTTGAGCCCGAGGATCGCCAGCAGCCGCTCGCGGTCGGGATCGGGCCCGCTGCCGCGCAGCCGGCGCAGGAAGTCGGCGAAGCGGCCCGGCATCAGGCGTCTCCCCGGAGTGCGGCGGCCAGCGCGTCGAGGAACAGGCGCTCGGCGTGGCGTTCGTGCGCCTGCAGGCCGCCCAGCTCCTGCAGGCGCGCGCGCAGCAGCACCGGCAGGCCGGCGAGCGGGTGGCCCGGCAGGGCAGTAGCGGCCGCGGCGCAGACGGCGGTGCTGGCCGGACAGCCGCGGGCGCGCCAGCGCAGCGCGGCGAGACGGTCGCCCTCGACGCGCAGGTCCAGTTCGACCTCGTCGCCGCAGACCGGGTGTGCGGCGACGCCGGTGCGCACGTCGGCACCCTGCAACGCGCCCGCGCCTTCGGCGCGGATCAGGACCGCCCGCAGCGCCGGCGTCACCATCGGACCTCAGCGCTGCCCGGCAGCCGCGTCCGGCACGCCGACCGCCTCGGGCCGGGCCTGCGGCGCCGGCCGATCGAGGAAGCCGAACTCGTCCGCCACGTAGGTGCAGCCGCCGAGCACAACGGCGCAGAGGAGGCAGGCTGTGCGGCACAGCAGACGGCGAACCGCGCGGCTCATGGCGTTCCCCCGTCGGCATCCGGCGCCAGTTCCTGCTGCCAGAGGTCCTCGAGCCGCTCGCGCCGGCGCACCAGGGTCGCGCGGGCGCCGTCGACCAGCACCTCGGCCGGGCGCGGCCGGCTGTTGTAGTTGGACGCCATCGACGCACCGTACGCGCCGGCGGCGAGGATCGCCAGCCGTTCGCCAGCCCGCAGCTCGACCACCGCCCGCTCGCGGGCGAGGAAGTCGCCGCTCTCGCACACCGGCCCGACCACGTCGACCTGCCGGACCGGCCGGCCGTCGTCGCGGAGCGGCGCCAGCGGGTGCTCGGCCTGGTAGAGCGCCGGCCGCATGAGATCGTTCATCGCCGCGTCCACCAGCAGGAAGCGCCGGCCCGCCGACTCCTTCTCGCCGAGCACCGTGGTCAGCAGCACGCCGGCGTCGCCGACCAGGAAGCGGCCGGGCTCGACGATCGGCCGCAGGCGATGCCGTTCGAGCCCGGGCCGCATCGCCTGCGCCAGCGCCGCCACGTCCAGCGGCGCGCCCTGGCCGTAGCCGATGCCGAAGCCGCCGCCGAGGTCGTAGTGGGTGACGCCATCGCGCCGCTCGGGCGCGCCGGCCATGAACTCGACGACGCGGTCGAAGGCCTGCACGTAGGGTTCGGCGGTCTTCAGCTGGCTGCCGAGGTGCACGTGGTAGCCGCGCAGGACGAGGTGCGGGCTGCGGGCGATCCTCTGCACCGCCTCGCCGGCCCGGTCGAGGCCGACGCCGAACTTGGAGGCCTTGTCGCCGGTGCGGATGTAGGCGTGGGTGTCGGCGCGCACGTCGGGGTTGACGCGCAGCGCCACCGGCAGCGGCCGCCCGGCGCGGGCGCCGGCGGCAGCCAGCAGTTCGATCTCGTGGGGCGACTCGACGTTGAACAGCAGGATGCCGGCCCCAGCCGCCGCATCGACCTCCCAGGCCTGCTTGGCGACGCCGGCCATCACCGCCGCGGCGGTCGGCACGCCGGCGGCCTGCAGCCGCCGCAACTCGCCGCCGGACACCAGATCGAAGCCCGCACCGAGGCCGTGGAACAGCCGCAGCACCGAGAGGTTGGAGTTGCTCTTGACGGCGAAGCAGACGTGGGCGTCGGGCCCGAACGCGGCCCGCACGGCCCGGTAGCGCTCGGTCATCGAGCCGGTGGAGTAGACGTAGAGCGGCGTGCCGTGGCGCTCCGCCAGGGTCGCGAGCGCCACGTCCTCGCAGTGCAGGTCCGGGCCCCGGTAGTGGAAGGCCGGGGTTCCCGAGCCGGGACAGGGGCGGTGCGCGGTGGAAGCGGCCATGCGGGCGGGGGAAGGCTACGCCGGCGGGCGGCAGGCCGCCACGGCGGCGCGGCGGCCACGGTCCCGCGGTTGGACCAAGTGTCGGCTTCCGCCGCAGCCACGGCCGGATCGGGCCGATCCCGGTGTCGTCTTCCGCAACGATCCCATGCGCATCACAGGCTCGTCGACCCTGAGGCTGCCCGACTTCCGCACCGCGCTGAGCGTCCGGGCGGCGGACCGGCCGGTGGCGGCCGAGCCCGACCGGCGACCGCTGGCGCTGCGCGACCTGGCCCGCGAGCTGCACCGGCTGCGCGACCAGCTCGGCGACGTGCGGCGCGCCGGCCGCATCGTCAACGTCGGCGCGAGCCTGAGCATCGCCAGCCGCAGCTCGGCGAATGCGCTCGGGCTCGAGGCGGCGACGTTCACCACGCGCAACTCGGCGGCCGAGGTGAACACCATCGCCACCTCCTACACGCCGTTCGCGCCGAGCTGGACCGGCTCGTCCAACGCCGTGATCGACCTGAACGGCACCTACGACGGCGACCAGGGCAACAACACCCTGCGCCTGCAGGCGCGCGACACCGGCGTGGTCGGGGTGAACAACATCCGGGTGCGGGTGTACAACGGCGCCGGCAACCAGATCGAGCAGGTCACCTTCAACGCCAGCAACCTGACCCGCACGCTGAGCAACGGCATCCAGGTCACCCTGCAGGCCGGCGGCAGCGTGGTCGCCAACGACCAGTTCTTCGTCGGCGTCTCCACCACCACCGGCATGGCGGTCAACCCGCAGAACGCCTTCAACGGCACCGGCAACGCCCGCGCCAACCTGGAGCCGGGCAAGACCGTGACCAACGGCACCTTCAGCATCAATGGTGCCAGCATCGCCGTGCTGGCCAGCGACTCGATCAACTCGGTGCTGGCGAAGATCAACGCCTCGGCGGCCGGCGTGAATGCCACATTCAACAGCAGCACCGAACGGATCGAGCTGACCCAGCTCACCGCGGGATCGCAGGCCCACATCACGTTCGGCGCCGACACCAGCGGTTTCCTCGTCGCCACCAAGCTGTCCACCAGCACCGAGGTCACCGGCACCGACAGCGACTTCGACCGGCCGATCGCGCAGGTGCCGGAGCTGGCCGGCATCGGCAACGGCACGTTCCTGGTCAACGGCACCACCTTCAACGTGAACCGCGCCACCGACACGCTCAGCGGGCTGCTGTCGCAGATCAACGCGGCGGGCGTCGGCGTCACCGCCGGCTACGACCCCGCCAGCGACAGGGTCACCTTCACCGCCACCAGCGCCGGTGCGCCGCTGACGCTGGACGACGGCACCAGCAACTTCTTCACCGCCCTGCAGGTGACCGTGGGCAGCACCGCCGGCCAGGGCGCGCCGAAGACGCGGCTGCGGGCGCCGCGCCGGATCGACGACGAACTGGAGGAGCTGGGCAGGCAGCTCGAGGCGACGCTGACCAAGGCCGCCGGCCAGGACCTCGACGGCGTCGGCGGCGCCGCCCGCGAACGCCTGTTCGCCGCCTTGCGCGGGACGTTCGGGGTCGACGACGACGTGAGCCGCTTCCGGGCCTACGGCATCGAGATCGACCTGGGCAGCGGCAGCGACCAGGTCCTCGGCATCGACCGCAACGGCCTGCGCAAGGCCACCCGCGACCAGACCACCCAGCTCGGCAAGTTCCTCACCGAGACGGTGCAGGCGAGCGGCAAGCGCGGCTTCCTGGCCGGCATCGATCTGGCGATCGAGGACACCCTGCGGCAGATCGAGGGGCAGCTCGGCAGCGACGACCGGCTGGGACTGCTGCTCGACCGCCTGGGTTAGCGCGGCTGCTCCGCCCGCTGCAGGATCGCCAGGAGGCGACCATGGCCGGCGGCGCGTTCACGCAGCGAGGGAACGCGGGTCGCCACGTCCTTCGGCAGCCGGCGCCCCAGCGCCTCCAGCGCCGCCGCCGCCGCGTCGGGCCGTTCACGCCGCAGCAGGAGTTCGGCCTCCATCAGCACGACCGCCAGATCGTCGCCAAGGCTGACGCGCTGCTGCTTCGCCAGATCGAGGATGCGCGGGAGCAACGCCCGCGCCTCGCGCACGGCGACCTCGGCGGCCGGCAGGTCCCCCGCCCGCAGCTCGATCCCGGCAAGCGCAAGCCACATGTCCTGCTGCCGTTGCAGCGTGATCGCAAGGGGGGTCGTGGTCGGACCCAGGCGGCGGAGGACGCCGATGCCCGCCATCAGCTCGCCGCGCGCAGCGGCGTCCCCGTCCGGAGCCTGCATCAGCCAGCGGGCCAGATCGAAGCGGAGGCGGGCGGCCTCGCCGACCAGGTAGGCGTTTCCTGGCCAGACCGCGACCGCATGCCCCGCGTCCGCGATCAACTCGCGATACTCGGCCAGGGCGACATCCCGCTCACCGTGCTGCCAGCGGACCGCCGCCAGGGTGGCCCGCATGCTGCGCAGGGCCGCCCGCGGCCGCGTGCGGCTGGGCCAGGCAGCCACCAGGGGCTCCAGCAGGGCGATCGCAGCCCGCAACTGGGCCACCCGCGCCTCGTAGCCGGGCTCGGGATCCCCCATGCCCAGGTGGTTGGCGACCTCGATGCGGACCTGGTCCACACCGATGGGCACCAGCGAGGCGTTCCGCACCGCGGCCGCGCGCTGGCGCTGCCATTCCTCGAGCTCCGGCGGTGGCCGCTGACGGGAATAGAGCCAGAGCAGCCCGCCCAGGGTCTCGGCGACCTTCAGCCAGCTCTCGGCGTCGCCGGCGTCACTGGCGATCGACTGGCGCAGCGCCAGCGCCTCCTCGAACAGGGCCCGGGCCGCCGGGGTGTCCGTGTGGGACCGTCGCTGCGCCACCCGATGCAGCAACAGGCCGGCGGTCCTCCGGGCCGGCAACGGCAGTCCGGCCAGCGGCCCCTGCTGCCGCAGCCAGTCCAACGCCTCGATGAGCAGCGGCCAGCCGGCCTCGTCGCCCCGGCCGCGCTGCACCGCGATCGAACCCAGGGTGTAGCGGGCCTCCAGTTCGCAGACGATGCGCTCCGCCCGCAAGTCCGCCGGGACGTCCGCCGGCAGCAGGTCGAGCACCCGCCGGTAGGCTGCCTCGGAGCGATCGAAGTCGCGCAGCGAGCGATGCAGTTCGCCAGCCTGCAGCAGCGTGGTCGCCAGCTTGAGCCGGGCCGCCGCCTCGGTCGGATTGCTCACCAGCAGCGTGTCCAGGAAGCGGCCGGCCTCCAGCGCCACATCCTTGCAGAAGCCCTGCAGGTCGATGATGTCGTCGACGCTTTCGTCGCGCAGCCGGCGCACGAGACTCGTCATCATCTGCGCCGCCACATCGACGTTGGTGTTGGCCCGCGCCACCTCCTGCTCCAGTTCCACCCGCAGGCCGTACTCGCGCACCGCGATCACCGCGGGCGCCAGCAGCAGACCGAGGAAGGCCACGGCGACGGCGCTGGTCCAGGCCTTGTGCCGCTGCGCCAGCCGCAGGAGGCGCAGGCCGTAGCCGGCCCGCCGCGCGGTGATCGGCCGGCGCTGCCGCAGCAGCTCGAGATCGCGGTGCAGCGCCGCCGCCGAGGCGTAGCGACGGCCCGGATCCAGTTCCATGGCGGTGGCGCAGATGGTCTCGGCGTCGAAACCGACCTCGGCGGCCTGCCGGTCGATCGGCGCCGGCAGCCCGGCCAGCACGCGGTCCATCACCGCCGGCACCGTCTCGCCGGCGAACGCCGGCCGCAGGGTCAGCAGTTCCCGCAGGATCACGCCCAGCGCGTAGACGTCGGTGCGCTCGTCGATCCGATCGGCCTCGCCGCGCACCTGCTCCGGCGCCATGTAGTGCACGGTGCCGAGCTGCGCGCCGGTGCGGGTCAGCCGTTCGCCGCCGTCGTGCCGTGCCAGCCCGAAGTCGAGCAGCACGACGCGGCCCTGGGCAGTGACCATGACGTTGGACGGCTTCAGGTCCCGGTGCAGCACGCCCTGATGGTGGGCCGCGGCCAGCGCTGCCGCCGCCCGCTCGGCGATCCGCAGGCAGGTCTCCTGCCAGTCGCCGGCGAACAGGTCGGGCAACGGCGCGTCAGCCGGACCGCCGAGCGCGGCGAACAGGTCCCGGCCGCGCAGTTCCCGCGGCGGCCGTGACCGCAGCGCCGCCATCAGCTCGGCGAGGTCGGCGCCGGCCACCAGTTCCATGGCAAACCACGGGATGCCCTGGTCCTCGCCGAAGCTGTACAGGCGGACGATGCCCTCGTGCTGCAGCCGGGCGATGCTGGCGATCTCGCGCTGGAAGCGCTCGCGCACGCCGGCCATCTGCAGGTGCTCGGGCCGCACGACCTTCAGTGCCACCTCGCGATCCACCGAGACCTGGCGGGCGCGATAGACCACGCCCATGCCGCCGGTGCCCAGGCGCTCCAGCAGGCGGAAGTCGCCGAGCCGTTCGGGCATCGCGGTCACCGGCGCGCCGTCGAGCAGGCCCAGTTCCCGCAGGGAACGCAGCCGCGACTCGACCCGCGACCGGTGCCGGCCGGTGCCGGCGAGGAACTCCTGCAGGGCCGCGTCGCCGCCCTGCTGCAGCGCCTCCATGGCCGCTGCCACCAGTTCCACCACGGCGGCGCGGTCGGCGGCAGGATCGGTCGGCTGCGTCGGCGAGGGATCGACGGCGTCGGACATGGGCGAGGCCGGCATCTTGGGCGGCGATGGCGGGACTGTCGAGTCCGGCGCGGGGCGCTATGGTGCCAGCATGCGCCGATCCGCCCTTCCGGTCGCAGTCCTGCTCGCGGCGCCGCTCCCCGCCCAGGACCATCCTGCGGCAGGCCCCGACCTGCCGGCCGAACTGGCGGCCCTGGTGGACCTGCCGACGGCGAAGGCACGGCAGGCCGCGGCCATCGCCCTGGCGCGCCGGCCGGACACGACCCTGGAGCAGTGGCGGGCGGCGATGGCGACGTTCGGCACGTTCGCGGCCATCGCGCCGGGCAGCCACCGCTTCGACGCCGCAGTCACCGTCGGCGACGCCGCCGCCACCATCGAGGTCTTCGTGCTGGTGCCGGACGGCCACGATCCGACGAAGCCCTCGCCCTTGCTGTTCCACGGCCACGGCAGCGGCGGCAACGGCCGCGAGCTGGCCATGTGGGCGGACTTTGCGCGGCAGAGCGGCAGCCTGGTGGTCTGTCCCACCGAGGACGGGCCCAACGCCGGCTACGGCTTCACGCCCCGCGAACGGCAGGCGGCGCTAGCGGTGCTGCGCTGGGCCCGGCGCACCTTCAACGTCGACGAGAACCGCATCGCCGTCACCGGGGTCAGCCGCGGCGGCCACCTCACCTGGGACCTGATCCTGCGCCATCCGGACCATTGGTGCGCCGCGGCGCCGATGATCGGCGGCCCGCGCCTCGCGCTCGGCCAGAACAACCTGCGCTACCTCGACAACGTGCTGCGGCTGCCGATCCGCGACCTGCAGGGCAGCCACGACGACCCGCTGCTGCTGGCCAACCTGCGCTCGGCGTTCGCCCGGCTGCAGCAGCAGGGCGCCCGCGACGCGAAGCTGGTGGAGTTCGCCGAGCTGGGCCACTCGTTCGAGCTGGGCGCGGTGGACTGGCCGCAGTTCTTCGGCAACCGGCGGGAGCCTCTGCCGGACCGCATCGTGCGACGGGCGGCGCGGCTCGACGAGGCGCGGAGCGCATGGGTCGAGATCCTGGCCTTCGAGCGCACCGTGGCCGAGGACTTCCCGCCGCGGGTCGACGCACGGAAGTGGGACGCGCTGGACGAACAGGGCCGGCGCGAGCACCTGGCGGATCTCGCGCTCGAACGCACCGCGCGGCTGGAGATCAGCCGCATGGACGCGACCTTCACGGTGGCCACAGAGGGCGTACGGCGCCTGCGGCTGCTGCTGGAGCCGGCGATGATCGGCAGCGACGGCGCGGTGACCGTGCACTGGGGCCGGGCCCGCCGGCTGAAGCCGGTGCCCGACAAGGCGGTGCTGCTCGGCGAGTTCGCCGAACGCTTCGACCGCACGTTCCTGCCGGTGGCGGAGATCACCGTCAACCGGTGATCGGCGGCGTCACCGCGCGGCCGGCTGCAACCCCAGGGCCGCCAGGGCCGCTGGCAGCGGCACCATCACGGCGGCGGTCCCGGCCGGCGCTGTGGACAACAGGCCGACGAGGCCGCCGTCGGCGGCGAAGGCCGGGCCGGCCGGGGCCTCGGCGCAGGCCAGCGCGCCGGCCGGGCCGGCGACGACGCGGGCCTCGACCACGCCGCTGTCGGCCGGCACGAACACCGCGCTGCCCACCGCCGGCGTGCCGCCCAGCGCCGCCGCGGGGTGGCCCTTGCCTGGCAGCCGCAGCAGCGCCACGCCGAGCCCGCGGTCGAGGCGCACGACCTCGGCATCCAGTTCGAGGCCCGAGGCCAGCGTGACCGGCACGGTGGTCCGGCCCGACGCCGCCGATGCCGGCGCCAGCGCCGTCCCGTCGGTGCCGATCAGCACGCCGCGGCCGTCTCCCACCCGCAGCAGGAACGACCGGAGCTGCGCTGCATCCGCGGGCAGGGCCAGCGCGGCGGGCCCGGCCGGCGCGAACGGCAGGGGCTCCAGGCGTTCGCCCTGGCGCTGCAGCAGCGCCACGACCGCCGGCTGCGCCAGCAGGTTGTCGAGGGCGGCCACCAGCGCCATCGGCACGCAGCCGTCGTCGTCGATGCCGGCGGTCGCCGACCCCTGGGTCACCGTCGCCTCCGCCACCGGCGCGTCAGCCGCATCCTGGAACTGCCAGCGCACCTCCACCAGCGCCTCGGCGCGGTCGCCGGCCAGGGCCGAGTAGGTGTGGAAGGTCAGCGCCAGCAGCGTGCCCTGCAGGCGCAGGTCGGCCTGCTCGAACACCGGATGGCCGAGTTCGAGCAGCCGTTGCGTCACCGCGCCGGTCCAGCCGGCATGGCCGGCGAAGCGTTCGGGCCAGCGATGCTCCTGCTTGGCCACCCGCAGCAGACCACGGTGGTGCGAGCCCACCACCGCGTCGGCCGGAAGCCGCACGTCGAGGGGCAGCACCGCGAGCGGCGCCGTCCGCCCCGCCGGCCGCGGCGGTTCGAGCCGCGGCACCGGCGCCACCGAGGCGGCGCAGGCGGGCAGCAGGAGCAGCAGCAGGACGGCGGCGCGCGGCGGCATGTGGTTCTAGAAGAACATGCTGAGCTGGAAGTACGCCACCTCGCGGTCGTCGTTGTCGCGACCGTAGCCCGCCGAGGCGTGCACGCCCTTCTTGAGCTGCTTGCCCACCACCACGTCGACCTCGAAGTCGCCGGCCTGCGCCGCCTTGCCGTCCCGGTCCAGGGTCATCAGGGTGACGTCCAGGTCGAGCTCGTAGCCGGGCTTCAGGCCGATGCCGAGCTGGTTGGTGTCGAGATCGCTGCGCCAGGCACCGCCGTACTGGTGCAGCAGGCCGGCGGTGTTGAAGTCGGCGGGATTGACGTGCACCGCGCCCTCGCTGTCGGTGCGGGTCAGCGACAGGGTGTCGAGCACGCCGCCCAGGACGTCCTTGAACTGGCGCTCGACTTTCACCAGGTAGGCGTCGAGGTCCTGGCCGTTGTCGACCATGCGGCGAGCCCACTGCGCCGACCAGTGCAGCTCCAGCGGCGCGATGCCGGCGCCGTCGATGCCGACCCAGGAATCGTCGCTGATCGAGTTGCCGTCGCGCGAGCCGGCCAGGTAGCAGGGGCTGACCGTGGTCAGCGGGCCGTCCTTGCAGACGTTGATCCGGGCGGTGCCGCCCCAGTAGCGGGTGCCGGCCACCGGCTGGTGCAGGGGGCCGTAATCGTCGAAGAAGAAGATCTCGAGGTTGTGGCCGGCGATGTGCTGCGAAGCCCAGACGCCGGTGAAGGTGCTCGGGTACTGCAGGAAGTCGCAGGAGCCGAGGATCAGGCCGTTGCCCAGCACGTACTCGCTGCGGCCGACGCGCCACTTGTCGCCGATGCCGATCAGCTCGTCGACCTCCATCCACGCCTGCGAGACGCCGTTGAAGTTGCGCCCGGCGGTGGCGTCGGAGTAGCTGCCGGAACCGGCCCAGGTCTCGGACAGGTTCAGCTCGACGAAGGCGCGCGCCTCCTCGCTGACCTTGTAGCCGAGCTGCACGCGGGCGCGGGTCGCCTGCTGGTCGTTGGCGTTGTAGGCGGCCGGCCGCTGGGTCTCGGCGGCGCGCAGCCGCAGCCGGATGTCACCGGTGACGGTGAACGCGTCCGACCGCAGGTTGAGACCCGATTGGATCCGTTCCTGCAGATCGGGCAGCGGCGCGAAGCTGAAGCACTGGTGCCCGGTCGGGTTGTCGTAGCAGTTCTGGGCGAGGAGAGGGCTGGCGGCCAGGGCGGCCACCGCCACGAGAGGGAGTCGGCGGTTCATCGGGATCTCGGGGGCGGGCAGGAAGGGAGAAGGCAACCCCGCGATCCGGGCGACGGCGACGAGGGCGGCACACACCCCCGAGAAACCCCTCAGGGTGTGGGTCAGGAGAGACCGACCGGCCCCTCGGCGACGCGCGGTCCGAAGCCGCGGGTCGGCCGAGGCCGAGCTCAGGTGTAGGGAGGCATGAGGCCCGGTCG
Organism: uncultured candidatus Brocadiaceae bacterium; assembly: GCA_964565715.1. Taxonomy (GTDB): domain Bacteria; phylum Planctomycetota; class UBA1135; order UBA1135; family UBA2386; genus CAZMGG01. Next base: position 11,261 of record CAZMGG010000012.1, read on the forward strand.
GTCTGCCACGGCCGGGAGGCTGCCAGCTGCGACCCCGAAAGGCAAGAGTCGAGATGGGAGAACCCGCGTCGTGGGCAGCGGCCCCGGCGTGCCATATCCTCCCCCGCATGTCCAAGTCCGCCCAGGTGAAGCACCTGCTCGCCACGACTTCACTCTCCACCGGGGAGATCGCCCGGAAGGTCGGCTGCACCACCAACCTGGTCTACGTGCTGCGGTCCTACGCCAAGCACAACGGCCGGAAGCCGCAGCCCTACAAGAAGCGGCCGCCGCCCGATCCGATGCTGCGCAGCATGCGCAAGCTGAAGCGCCAGGTGGATCGCGAGTGCCGCGCGCTCCGCACGTTCCTGAAGCGGCTGCGCAAGCAGATCGCCGCCAGGCTCGACTGAGCCGGGCCGGTCGATGGCGGGATCGTCCTCGGGCCTTGCTCGAGGATTCTTTGCCGATTCCGCAAGGTCGGTCCGTCTGACTGACTAGGCACACACATGCAAGTCGCATCGCTGGCGGCGCTGTTCGTGGCCACTGCCGCAGTGGCCCAGTCCGTTGCACCGGATGCCCTCTGGTTCGTCGAGAACGGCCGTCACCTCGTCCAGGTGATGACAGGAGGAACCGAGATCGCGCGGCTCGACCTGCAACCGCACGGCCTGGTTCCGACGCAGATCTGGCCGGCGCCGGACGGCCGCATCTGGCTGACCACCGCGCCGATCGGCCGCATCTACCTTCTGGACCCAGCCGGGCCGATGCTGGTGACGCCGGTGCCGCCGCCCCCCGGCGCCGGTTCGGCGGTCACGATGGCATTCGCCCCTGGCGGCAACGCCTGGGTGGCCTTCCACGATGGCACCCTGCAGAGCTTCACGTCCGGCGGCACGCCAATGCTGCGCACGCAGGTGCCCATCGATCCGGTGGCAGCGGCCTTCGATCACCTGGGCATGCTGTGGATCGGTCACGGCGGCGGTGCGCTCACCCGAGTCGATCCTGCCAACGGCAGCGCTCTCACCATGCCCCTGCCGCTCGCGGCGAACCGGCGCCTCCTGTCACTCCGCGCCGCACCGCCGGTGGTGTTCCCGAACAATGCGGGCTTCACGCTGGGCGGTCTGTGGATGACCGACGATCAGGACAACATCCTGCTGGCCGATCTGGCGGGAGCCGTCCAGCGGAGCCTGTGGGTCGGCCAGGGCAACCGGCTGACCACGCCCGTGATCGATGCGGAGGGCCAGGTCTGGGTCGGCACCGGCCACCAGGTGTTCGGGTTGCGTGCCGACGGCAATGGGCTCGTGGCGGGCTTCCGATTCCCCGACGGGACCATCCAGGGCCTCGATCTGGACGGTCGCGGCACGTTGCTCGTACGGCGCCAGGATCCGGTGACCCTGCGAACCACCATCGACGCGGTGGACCGCTGGTCGGGCAACACGCTGTCGCGATTCGAACTCGGACTGCTGACCGGAGCCGATCCCGCTCGCTGGCACCACGGACTGGTCACGGACCGGTCCGGCGACGCCGACGGCGATGGTTTCGACAACCTGGCCGAGATCCGGTCGGGCACCGGACCATTCGACCCCCAGTCGGATCCGGGGCGCGACCTGCGCCTGCTGGGCGTGCCCCAGATCGGCGGCACGCTGACCTTCATGACCCGGCGAGGACCGAGCCTGCTGGCCCTCGGCACCGGACTGGCTGCCAGCCCCTTGCTCCTTCCCGGAGTCGCCGGGCATGTGCGCATCGACCCGGCCACGATCGGCGGGACCCTGGTGCTGGATCCGATCACCTCGACGGCGTTCCTGCCGATCCCCAACCAGCCGGCGCTGGCAGGCCTGGCCCTGGTCGCTCAGGCCCTGCAATTCCCCACAGGCGCGCCGATGGAACTCACCAACGCGGTGGATGTCCGGCTGATGCCCTGACGCGGGTCGATTCGTCCCGCTGCATCGCCGGGGCACCCGCTACACTGCGCCGGCCATGATGCACCGCGCCCGCGCCCTGCTCGCCGTCCTGCTCTGCGCCACCCTCGTCACGGCCCAGGACGACGAGGCCGACTTCAACCTCAAGCAGGCCGACAAGCTGCACGGCTTCGCCAAGAAGGCGTTCGAAAAGGGCTTCCCGCGCCAGGCCAGGCTGATCTGGCTGCAGCTCATCAAGCTCTACGCGCCGGACCACGCCGACGCCCACAAGGCGATCGGCAACATCAAGGTCGGCAGCACCTGGAACCCGGATCCGGCCTTCACCTACCCCACCGGCGACACCGGCAGCGGCGCCGAGGGCCAGAGCCTGTTCAAGCAGTACGAGAGCCTGACCCGGGACCTGGCCAACGGCCACCGGCAGCAGGCCGAGCGCTACGCCAAGGCCGGGCGCAACGATCGCGCGCTGCACCACTGGCAGATGGTGATCCGCTGGCAGCCGGAGGATCGCGCCGCCAAGGCCGCCCTCGAGCACCGCGAGGTCGGCACCGTCACCGGCACCGCGCTCGAGCAGACGCTCTACGAGCGCAGCAAGGCCATCGAGAAGGCGGTGAGCGAGCAGGCCGGCGCCGACTATCCGGTGCAGAAGAGCACCGACGCCCGCTGCGCGCCGCTGGACCAGGCCCAGGTCAAGTACGTCACCGTCAGCTCCGAGCACTTCGTGCTGCACGGCGATCCGGAGGAGGAGCAGAACCTGTTGGACGCGCTGCGCTGGGCCGAGCGAACCCTGCGGGTGTGCCAGGTGGTGTTCCCCTGGCAGAGCGACCTGAAGGGGCGCAGCACCGAGTGGGCGTTCTTCGTCGCCAAGGACACCTACAAGCAGATCCTGAAGGCCAACGCCGCGAAGATCCCGGACCTGGAGTGGCGACTGGAGCACACCGCCACCTGCGGCATCGGCCCGGTGATCGTCGGCGCCACCGGCAGCGTGCGGGTGCTGCACGACGCCTGCGTGCGCAACGTCGCCCAGGCCTACGCCGGCTTCGCCACCGCCGGCTTCAACGAGGGCATCGGCCACACCTTCGTCGGCATGATGTTCAACAACAACCGGCTGTTCTCGGTCGACCTGAAGAAGCAGCAGGGCACCGCCGCCAGCGAGGCCGACCGCGAGTACACCTCGCCGGACTTCGACGTCTGGAAGACGCTGAACCTGGAGATGGCGTGGAAGCTCACCGGCGGCGTGCCGGCCCGCGAGCTGCCGTTCTGCGAGGCGGCGACCTTCACCAACGAGCAGCGCATCAAGGCCTGGTCGTTCTGCGACTACGTGATGCGGCGCGATCCGGAGCTGCTGCGGCAGCTGGACCGGCTGGGCGCCGAGATGAAGGCGCAGAAGCAGCTCCAGCCCCTCGAGTTCGAGCAGCGCTTCGATCAGCAGGGCGAGGTGAAGGTCGGCCAGCTCGACAAGGAGTGGGAGGACTTCTGGACCGAGGCGTCGCCGGTGCTGAAGGCGATCCAGAACAACACGCCGCCGCTGCAGGCCGTCAGCCGCGGCGTCGAGAAGTGGCTGGAGGCGTTCAACGAGGCCCGCAAGGGTGCCGGCATGCGGCCGGTCACCTGGTCGACCAACCTGTCGGCGCGCTGCCACGACCACGCCCAGTACCTGAAGCAGAACAAGGGCGAGCGCGGCCCGGACAAGGAACACCGGCAGCTCCTGGAGCTGGGCGGCAGCCACGTCGGCGACCTGTTCGCGCAGATGGCGGTGGTCGAGACCTCGGCGAAGATCGGCGGGGCGAAGAAGCTGTTCCAGCAGTGGCTCGACATCCCGGGCTACCGCGACACCCTGGTGCACGACTACCTGCTGTCGGTGGGCATCTACACCGAGGGCGACATCCTGGTGATGAACGTGACGTCGGCGCTGGGCGAGCCGCGCGTCAAGGCCGGCTACAACTTCTACCCGCGGCAGGCCAAGGGCATCCCCACCGAGGTCGAGGTGGCGCTGCTCGGTCCCGAACTCGAGGAGCTGCTGGCGAAGAACGGCCACGCCGGCAAGAAGGTGGTCGGTTATCCCCTGACGCTGCACTTCGGCATCAACGTGCAGGGCAACCGGCAGACCTACGCCTGCAAGGTCAGCGCCCGCGGCAAGGACGTGCCGGGCCTGCTCCTGATGGACGGCGGCAAGATCCGCCGCACCTCGGCGCCGGGCATGGTGACGTTCTATCCGCTGGACCCGCTGCCCCACGGCGACATCGACGTGGTGTGGACCTGGGATCAGGACAACGGCGCGCAGCGCGTGCAGACCTCGTTCACGACCAAGTAGACGCGGCGCCGACCATGCCCCAGCCCCAAGATCTGGCCAACCTGCTGACCACTGAAACCGATCGCGTCGAGTGGAAGGGCTCGACCAACAACCGCGAAGGCATCCTGCGCGCCGTTGGCGCCCTGGCCAACGACCTCGGCGGCAGCGGCCAGCCCGGTTTCGTCGTCATCGGGGTCGACAAGGCGGGCACAGTCATCGGGGTCGACCAGGCTGGATCGCTGGATGACCAGCAACGCGACCTCGCCGACCGTGTGCGGTCGGGCAAGATCCAGCCCATTCCCAGCACATCGATCCAAATGGTGCTGCATGGGTCCCATGCACTGCTCGTCGTCGAGGTGACGCCCTACCCGGTCCCGCCGATCGTGGAGGTGGATGGCATGGCATGGGTTCGCGTCGGCACGACGACGCGCCGGGCAAGCCAAGCCGATCTGCAGCGGCTGAGTGAACGACGCCCCGAGCGGTCCCTCCCCTTCGACACGCGCCCGCTGGCGGGTGCCGGCCTCGACGATCTTCGTGCGGATGTCCTGCAGAGGCTCTGGCAGGCCGCCAGGGATGCAGACGGTGACCCCTCGTCCTTTCCCGAGTTGCAGCCCTGGCTGACCCAGCGACAGCTCGGGAGGCCGGTCGCTGGCACGTGGACGCCAAACGCGGCTGCGGTACTGCTCTTCGGGAAGAGCCCACAGGATCACATGCCGGGAGCCCGGATCGACCTCGTCCGGTACGCCGGGGGGGATGTCGATGCACCAGTGGCATCACGGAAACTCGCGACTGGCACCCTGGCCGACCAGCTCGAGATCGCCTGGGCCTGGGTGTCACTGCATGTCGCCACCGTCCCAGCCGAGCCCGAAGGGATCCGGGAGGCGTTCGTCCCCACCTACCCCGTGGAGGCCCTGAAGGAGCTGGTACGCAACGTCGTGCAGCATCGACTGTACGAGGGAACCAATGCACCCAGCCGGATCGAGTGGTTCGACGATCGGATCGAGCTGAGCAATCCGGGCGGGCCCTTCGGTCGCGCCAGTGAGGGCGAGTTCGGCACCCATTCCGACTACCGGAATCCGCTGGTCACGGCCGGTCTGGTGGCCTCGGGGCATGTCCAGCAGCTGGGCCGCGGAATCCGGCGCGCCAGACAGCAACTGCACGCCAACGGCAATCCGCCAATGGCGGTGCAGACCGATGGCTTCACCCGCGTGATCGTGCATAGGCGGCCATGAGGTCCCTGACCCTCTTCAACAACAAGGGTGGCGTCGGCAAGACGACGTTGACCTTCCATCTGGCCCACATGTGTGCACGCCTGGGCCAACGAGTCGTCGTCCTGGACTACGACCCCCAGTGCAACCTGTCATCGCTGCTGCTGGGCGACGACGAGCTGTTCGACCTCTGGGTGACCCAGGGCCCGGAGAGCAGCGAGACGGTGGCGAGTTGCATCGAGCCAGTTCGCCGGGGCAAGGGCGGCGTCCGTGAACCAAGGCTCAGGAAGGCAGCGGACCTGCTGTGGGTTCTGCCCGGCCACCTCGATCTCAGTCGCTTCGAGCAGACCCTGGCTGAGGAATGGCCCAAAACCATGTCGTCCGCCAACGAGCGGGCCTTGGATGTGACCACCGCCCTCGACGTGCTGTCCAATCGGGCTGCCGAAGTGGCGCGTGCGGACCTGGTCTTCATCGACGTCGGACCGAGCCTCGGCGCCCTCAATCGGGCGGCGCTGTTGGCATGCGATGCCATCGTACTGCCATTGGCCCCGGACCTCTTCAGCCTCCAGGGAATGCGCAACGTCGGGCCGACCCTGCGGGAATGGCGGGATGACTGGAAGACGGTCCGTGATCGGCACATGGTCGGCCGCGAGCAACTCGTCCTTCCACCGCATGATTTCCAACCGATCGGCTACGTCGTCCAACAGCATCTGGCACGCAGGGACCAGGCGGTGAAGGGCTACGCACGATGGGCCGAAGCAATCCCCAGCACCTTCCACGAGGAGGTTCTCGGCGAGAGGCAGGTCGCGACGACATCCAGCGTCGATGAGGACCCCTTCTGCCTGGCCTTGATCCGGCACTACGCCAGCCTGGTGCCCATTGCCCAACAGGCGAGGAAGCCCATGTTCGACCTGAAACAGAGCGATGGCATCGGCGGTGGCCAGATCCAATCGGTGGCCCGGTGTCGCCAGGACTTCGAGCAACTCGTGCAGCGGATGCTCAGCCGGCTGCAGACGCCCGGCTAGCGCTGGCGATCGCCGCCATTCACCGGCTACCAGTCCAGCGTCGCCCGCAGCCGGTTGCTCACCGCCAGCCCCGGCGCCAGCGGGCAGCCGACGTAGGCGTTCTGGAAGGTCGCCCACTGCAGCTCGACGGTGACGCCCAGGAAGCGCGGATCCGACGGCAGCACCACCACCTTCACCGCCTGGCCGGCGGTGCTCGGCGCGAACTCGAACACCACCGGCGTCACCATCGCGCAGACGCCGCAGGCGAGCCCCGGGCCGGGGAAGCCGATGGCGGCGAACGGGATCGCCAGGGGATCGGCACCGAACAGCTGCAGCTCCAGCCGGTCGTTGCCGAGCGCGAACGGGCCGGACAGCACCGCCAGCCCGGCCGGGCCGCAGCCGCCGCCGAGGTCCTGCACCGGCCCGCCGGGCCCGAGGCTCTCGATCGCCTGCACGCCGATGTCGCTGTCGAAGGTGGTGATGCTCTGGTCGCCGAACACCAGCAGCCCGTCGTCGGCGGTCAGCGTCGCGTCGCCGGCGACGCGGCCGACCAGCCGCGGCGTGTGCTCGTAGACGTAGCCGGCGCGCCCGTTCAGGTCGATGCGGAACGAACCGCCGGCGGGCGCGCCGCTGCGCTGCAGGATCGCCGCGCGCACGTCGTCGCGGAACGGCAGCGGATCGCCGGCCTGCCAGCACAGCCCGAACTTCGTGCCGAGCAGCGCCACGTCCGGCGCCAGATCGAGCCGGCCGGCGGTGCCGGCCAGGGTCTGCACCGGCCCGAGGCTGGTGACGCCGGCGGGCCCGACGGTGAAGGTCCTGCCGCGGATGTCGGTGGCGCTGGGATTGCCGGCTTCCTGCTCCTCCCACGCCACAAGGAACAGGAAGCCGTCGCCGTCCAGCGCCGGGCTGGCCGCGTCCAGGCTGCCGTTGTGCAGCCACACGCCCGGACCCAGCAGGTTGAGGTCGTGATCGACCACCTGGGCCCGCACCCAGCCGTTGTAGCCCACGGGCCGGTCCACCCAGGTGACCACGTGCAGGCCGGGATTGCCGCCGGACCGGCTGATCGCCGGTTCGGTGGCGCTGCTGCCGCCGCCGATGGTCACGATCGGCCCCAGCCCCGGCTGCAGCCCCTGCTGCACCGCCACCGTGCTGCCGCAGATGCCGTACTGCGCGTCCTGCCAGATCACCAGACAGTCGTCGTCGAACGCCGTGGCCTCGCTGCTCACCACCGGCGCGTCCACCGGCCCCGGCCCGGCGATGGTGAACGGCTGGCTGGCCTGGGCCTGCAGGGGTTCCAGCAGCATGCCGCTGATGGTGATCGGCCCGTTCGCCTGCGCCTGGTTGCACCAGGCCAGCACGAACGCGCCCACGCCGTTCACCGCGCCGACGCGGATGCTGTCCTCGTTGCCCGCCTGGTTGATCGCGAACGCGTACTGCAGCGTCAGCCCCGGCCCGTCCCACACCGAACCGACCACGTCGGACACGCCGCCGCCGCTGAACTGGGTCCAGACGATGCAGAAGCGGTCGCTCCAGCCCTCGTAGGCGACGTCGGGAAAGTCACTGTCGTAGCCGGGCAGCGCCTCGAAGGCCGGGCCGATCAGCGGGTCCAGCACCAGCGGGTAGGCGGCCGCGTCGACGAACCAGCCCGGCAGCGACAGTTCGAGCTCGTCCCCGGCGTGGCGCAGCATGCCCCTGGTGCGCAGGCCCCGGGCGTCGATGCCGGTGACCGCGCCGATGGTCACGCCACCGAGCCCCGGCCGCCGCCAGCGCAGGGTGCCGTCGCCGGTGGGTGCGGGCACCAGGTCGGTGGCGAGCCGCAGCCGCACGACCAGGTCGCCGGTGCCCGGCGGCCGCTGGCCGAAGGTGAAGGTCTGCTCCAGCCCTTCGGGCCGCGCCTCGTAGCGCTCCACCACCAGCCCGCGGTCGAGGGTGACTGTACGCCGGTCGGTGCGCACCGCGGCGGGCGCCGCCGCCGCCCGCAGCCACACGTCGGTGCCACGATCGATGCCGATCAGTTCCAGGGACAGCGGGCAGGTCACCGGCGCCGCCTGGCCCAGGGCCGGCAGGAACGTCAGCCGCTCGCCCTGGAACGTCGCGCGCCAGCCGTGACCGATCGCCAGGATCTCGTCGGTGCCCGGCGCCACGCAGGCGAACTGCGCCTGCGCCGAGGCCGGCGGCGGCAACGGCCGCGCCGGGGGCTGCTGGGCTGCGGCGGTGGAGGTCCCCAGGGCCCAGAGGACCCCGAGCACGGACACCGGTGACGAGAAGGGGAGGCGGCGCATGTGCGACAGCCGCCCGGGCAGACGGCGGAGAAGGCTATCACCTCGCCGACCCTGGGGATGGTGGCCCGGAGCGACCCATGCCAGCGGCTCCTGCCGCATCGCCTGGCTCTTGCCGGTTGACGAAGGCCCGAACACGGGGGATCGTTTCTGCGCCGTTCCGCGTCGCCGGCGTCGCCTCCCACCCGTGTCGTCCCGCACCCTCTGCGTCCTCGTGACCCTCGCGCTCGGCGCCTGCTCCGGCGGCGGCACGGTTCCGCGCGACGTCGTGGTGCCGCCGCCGACGCCGAAGCGCACGCCGACGTTCCTGTTCTGGGGCCAGTCCAACATGGAGGGCAGCGCCGCCCTCGACGACCTGCCCGGCATCCTCGACGTCAACGCCGTCGACCCCGGCTGGCTGCGCTTCTACCAGAACAACCTCACCGACTTCCGGCCGGACGTCGGCCGCATCGTCCCGCTGGACTTCGCGCCGGAGCGCTACGAGAACCTGCTGCTGACGCCCTACGCGATGCCGATCCACCTCAGCACGCCGGGCTACGGCGCGCGGCTGCGGCGGTTCGGCCTCGAACTCGGCACGGTGTACCGCCTGGCGGAGCTGCTGCAGGGGCCCGCCCTGCACATCAAGCTGGCGGTCGGCGGCACCACCGTCGCGCCGCGGCCGGTGTCGCAGCCCGACTACCCCGGCGACTGGTACTGGGTGTGCGCCCACAAGAGCTGGCACCCGTCGCTGCCGAAGTCGACGGCGCCGTTCACCGCCGCGCCGGTGGACGGCGGCACCAGCCTGCTGCTCGGCGCCGGTCTGATGTACGACCCGGCCAAGAACTGGGCGCCGAACGCCCACCGCCTGCGGTTCGTCACGTCCGGCGGCAGCTTCGGCCTGATCGCCGGCAACAGCGGCAACGCCCTGCAGGTGCCGATCTGGATGCCGGTGGAGCCGCCGCCAGGCCCGTACGTCATCGAGCAGCGCACCTTCGAGCCGGCCTCGCTGCTGCGGACCATGATCGAGGACTACGTCGGGGCGGCCGCGGCGCTCGAGCCGATCGACGTGCGCGGCGTGTTCATCGCCATCGGCGAGTCCGACGCCACCCAGCTCGACACCGCGCTACTGGCCGGCGGCTACCTCGGCGACTGCATCACCTGGATGCGCGAGCAACTGGTGCGCGACGGTCGCACGACGCTCCAGGCCAACGAGCTGCCGGTGGTGGTCGTGCAGTTGAAGGAGATCGCCACCTGGCAGTACGCCGCGGAGGCCAACGCCGGCTTCCGCCGGATGGCGGCGTCGATGCCCAACGTCGTCGCGATCGACGGCTCGGCCTACCCCTACGGCGGCGCCGACGGCGCCGACATCTACCACTACAACGCGCGGGGCGCGATCGACCTCGGTCGCGCCATGGCCGACGCCTGGGCGGCGCTGCGCCGATGACGCAGCCGGCGCCGGGGGGCCCGGCGGTGGAACGGCGCGTCTACCTGCCGACCCTCGACGGCCTGCGGGCGGTGGCGGTGCTGCTGGTGATGTGGAGCCACGTGCCGATCACCACCCAGGGCTACCCTGGCTGGCTGATCACGGCGCAGGCGGCGATCGCGCCGGGCTACCTCGGCGTCGACCTGTTCTTCGTGCTGAGCGGCTTCCTGATCACCCGCATCCTGCTGGTGGAACGCGACGCCGGGCGGCCGCTGCGCTGGTTCCTGCTGCGGCGGTTGCTGCGCATCTTCCCGATCTACTACCTGCTGCTGCTGGTGATGTCGGTGGTGCGGCCGGGTCCGGAGCTGCCGTGGTGCGCGCTGTACCTGGCCAACTTCTGGCTGCCGTTCCAGCAGGTCCACACGCCGCTGCAGCACACCTGGTCCCTCTGCGTCGAAGAGCACTTCTACCTGCTGTGGCCGCTGTGCGTGGCGTTCCTGCCCGGAGCGGCGGCCCGGCGCGTGCTGCTGTGGCTGGTGCTGCCCGGCGCGGTCGGCGCGGCGGTGCTGGCCTGCGCCACCATGGATCCGGCGGTGACGCCGACCTTCGTGCAGTACGCCTCCTGCTTCCGCTTCCTGTCGCTGGGTGCCGGCTGCGTGCTGGCCTTCGCCGAGGCGGCGCGGGCCCGGGAGGGCGCCACCGGCCCGTTCACGTCGGTCCGGTTCGGCCGCGGCCAGCTCCTGGCGCTGGCCCTGGGGCTGCTCGGCGCCGCCTACCTGGTCTCGCAGAACCACGTCTACCTGCTGCTGCCGACCCGCTACACGCTGGTCTTCGACCACACCGCGGTGCCGCCGCTGCTGTCGCCGATCTGGGCGCCGGTGCTGGGGCTGGTGGCGTCGTGCCTCTGCAGCACCGGCGTGCTGCTGCTGGTGGTGACCTTCGCCGGCCGCTGGTCGCCGTTCCGGCTGCTGGCCACCGCCCCCCTGCGCGGGCTCGGCCGCATCTCGTACGGGGTGTACCTGTACCACTTCCCGGTCTACCACTGGCTGCTGCCGCCGGCGCCGACGGCGTGGCAGGTGGCGCAGGCCGCCGGGACCACCATCCTGATCGCCACGATCTCCTACCTCGCGATCGAACGGCCGCTGCTGCAGCGGGCCGCGCGCTACCGCTGAGCAACGCGCTCGCCGCGGTCACTCGGGCCAGGTCGCCCGCCAGGACCGCATGCGGCGGTCCATGACGAACGGCACCACCGGCAGCAGCGACGCGACGAACACCGCCAGCAGGCGCTGCAACGGCCAGCGCCCCTGCCGCCAGACCGCGAACAGCGCCCAGGCGAACGCGACGAACAGCACGCCGTGCACCAGGCCCACCACGGTCACCGCCCGCGGCATGCCGGCCAGGTACTTGAGCGGCATGGCGACGCCCAGCAGCAGCAGGTAGCTCACCGCCTCGGCCAGCGCCACGCGGCGCAGCCGTTCCACCGGATGGGCCGTCACCAGAACAACCGCTTCGCCAGGAGGTCCACCACCACGATCGCCGAGTCGCGGTGCAGCCAGCAGCGGAACCTGGTCCCCTCGTAGGAGCCGAGCTGCTGGTCCTGGAACAGGTCCTGGACCTCGCGGGCCGTGGCGAAGCGACGCAGCGCGCTGCGCCCGCCGCCTTCGCCGGCCAGCTCGCAGGCGAGCAGCAGGTCGCCGGGCCGCACGTCCGTGCCCTCGGGCTGGCGGCCGGCCCACACCGCGGTCACCCGCAACACCGACTCCGGCACGCCGGCCGGCTCGGCGTCGGCCCGACCGGTGAAGCGACGGTGCAGGGCCCGGGCCGCCGTCCGCAGCAGATCCGGCTCGGCGGCGAACGGGATCTCCTCGAGCTGCAGGCCGGCGTGGCGGATCACCGCCCAGACGCTGGCCGGCAGGGGGGCCACCCGCACGGTCCGTTCCTCGTCACCGCGCCGCAGGCGCAGATCCAGGTCGCGGCCGGGCTCGGCCCGCAGCAGGGCGAGGGCGAAGGCCGGGCTCCAGGACAGCTCCGTGCCATCCAGGGCCAGCAGGCGGTCGCCCGCCTGCACGCCGGCGCGACCGGCGGGACCCTCGGCGTCCACCGACAGGACGCCGACCGCGCCATCGGCGTCGATCACGCGCAGCCCGAGATTCGGCGAACGGAGCTTCTCGGCGGTGAGCAGGAGCCCGAGTACCTGCCGGCGCACGTGGTCGACGGGGATCGCGTAGCCGCGCGAGCCGAGCCCGGAGCTGCCCGCCGAGTTGATGCCGATCAGGCGGCCGTCCAGGTCGAGCAGGGCGCCGCCGCTGTTGCCACCGTTGATCGCCGCATCGGTCTCGATCAGGTTCTCCAGCTTCGCCCAGCGGCCGCGCACCTTGATGCCCTGGTCGACGCCGCAGACCACGCCGGCGGTCACCGTGTTGGCGAGACCATGCGGGTTGCCGATCGCCACGGCGCCGCTGCCGACCTGCAACGCCGCCGAGTGACCGAGTTCGACCGCCGGCAGCGTCTCGCCGGGCGCCACCTCGAGCTGCAGCAGGGCCAGGTCGTCCTCCCGGCTGATCGACAGCACCCGGCAGGCGCGCTGGCGGCCGTCGAAGTGGCGCACGTGCACGACGTGGTCGGGCTTCGCCGCGCCGTCGTGGCCCACCGCGTCGCCGACCACGTGCCAGTTGGTGATGGCGAGCCCGCCGGGCGTGATGATCACGCCGGAGCCCAGGCTCTCGCCGCGGATCTCGGCGGTGGCGACGTCGGCGAACGGGTTCTGCTCGAGGTCCTTCTGCGCCGACGTGCGGCTGACGTAGACGTTCAGCATCGCCGGTCCGCTGCGCGCCACCACCGCCTGCACCGCCGAGGCCGCCGGCCGCTCGCCTCCTGCCGCCGGCAGCTCGCCCAACTCGGCGCGGAAGATGCCGCGCAGCGCATCGCTGCCGATGGCGGTGGACAGGTTGCTCTCGGTCTTCGCCTCGGATCCGCGCATGGCGAACGCCACCTCGATCGGATCGAGGGCGCCGCCGTCGACGATGCCGAGGACCGCGCCGGCCAGGTCGACCAGGGCGCCGCCGGCGTTCTGGTTGCCGAGGTCGGCGTCGGCCTGCACCCGGCCGCCGCGCCGATGCGCCGACAGCACGCCCTGCCGCACGGTCAGCACCCCGTCGGGCCGGCCGAACGCGAGCACGGTCTCCCCCGGCCGCGCCGCCGCCGACCGGCCGAGACGGAGCGGCTGCAGCTCCAGCTCCGCGGGCAGCTCGCAGCGGAGCAGGGCCAGGTTGGTGGGCGCATCGGCGCGCAGCAGCTTCGCCGGCAGCACACGGCCGTCGTGAAGGCGCACCTTGGCGGCGTCGCGACCGCGCAGCACGTGGGCATTCGTCACGACCAGCCCATCCGCCGACAAGACGACGCCGGAACCGACGCCGGGGCGGCGCGCCTTGCCCTCGGGCTCCCGCGGCATCGGCGGCGCGTCGTCGCCGGCCCAGACCCCGACGATGCCCGGCGCCGCCATGGCCGCGAGCTGCGCCTGCGGCGGCGGCTGCGGCATGCCGAGGTCGGCGACGGCCCGCAGGTGCGCCGCGAAGGCGCGCCGGATCGCGTGGCCGGCGACCGCGCAGCCATAGCTGGTGGTCTGCAGTTCCTGCAGGGTCGGCTCGCTGACCTCACGAGCGACGTTGGCGCTGCTGCACAGGCCGGCGAACCGGCCCTGGCTGTCCACCAGCACGCCACCGTCGGCCCGGGCGTCCATCCGGGCATCGCACAGCACCAGGTCCGCGCGCGGCAGTGTCCGCGTGCCGACCCGCACGTCACAGCCGGCCTCGGCCAGCACGCCGGCGAAGGCGAAGAACTCGCCCTGGCCGGGCCGCGCCAGCACGAAGGCCGGCGTGCCGGGGCGCGGCGCCTCCCGGGCGAAGCCGAGGCTCCCACCGACGCCGCCCTCCTGCAGCGGCAGCCGCAGCAGGCACAGGCCGGTGGGCTCGTCGGTGGCCACCAGTTCGGCGGGCTGCGCCTTGCCGTCACGTTCCACGACGATGCGCTTGTCGCTGGCGCCGATGGCCTCGGCCACCAGGGCATGCCAGGTCACCACCAGCCCCGAGGCATCGATCAGGGCACCGGTGCCCGGCCGCTCGATCGCGAACGGCGTGCGGGCGCCGGTCACCTCGACGTAGACCCGGACCACGCCCTTCCCCGCCTGCTGCACGACGGTGCGACCGACGTCGGCGGCGGCCGCGGCCGGCGGCGGCGTCAGCAGCGAAGGGTGCACGGGACCCTGCGCCGGCAGCAGCGCGCCGGCACAGCCGAGCCACAGGAGCAGCCGCACCCCTACTTGTCCTTCTTCTCGGCCAGCACCTTCTCGTTGTGCTCGGCCCTGGCGATGCAAAGGTCCAGCAGGCGGAGCTGGAACTTCAGGTAGTACTCGTGGCACTGCTTGGTGCGCTTCAGCGAGTTGGCCTCGCGCTCCTCGTGGCCGACCCAGACCTCGCCCTTGAAGATGGCCTTCATGCGGTCGTCGAGGTCCTTCTGGCACAGCTTGAGGGCCGGCAGCACCCCGGTCGCCTTCTGCAGCAGCTTGGGGTAGTCCTTGACGTCCTTGCGGGCCTTCGGCGACGGCTCCCAGGCCGACACCGCCGCCAGCACCTCGGCGACGTCCTCGCGCGCCTTCTTCAGCGTCGCACTGTCGGCCTCGCCGACGCTCGGCTTGAGCTTCGGCGCCGGCACCTTGCGGGCCCCCTTGCAGACGCCGCAGCGCCAGCCGCCGTCACCCTTGCAGGCGACGCAGTCCTTGATCTTGTCGCCGCCGCCCTCGACCTTGCTGCCGCCGCGGCCGCCGCAGACGTCGCAGGGAAACACGCCGGCGCCGAAGCAACCCGGGCACAGCGACCACTGCAGCGGATCGAGCAGCTGCCCCTCGCCGGCGCAGGCCCGGCACGGCGCCTTCTTGGTCATGTTGCACTCCAGGCACTTCGTGTGCCCGTCCATGCCGTTGCAGTGCACGCAGATGGTGGTCTTGGTGGCAACGCAGGTCGGGCAGTTCTGGTGGAACTCGTCCCACTGCTTCAGGCCCTGGTCGTCGTCCTTGGTCGGCCGTTCCCAGACATCGGGCACCAGGTACTTGATCTCGACCTTCGGCACCTGCGCGTTGGCATCGCGGGGAGCGAGGCCGGCCACCAGCAGCGACACGGCGAACAGGAAGAAGGCGCGTAGGGTCATGGTTGCCTCGGGAAGGAGGAGCGGGCCAAGGATAGGGCCCCCGCCTCCGCCGATCACCCCCGTTGTCGGGCCCAGGGCGACGGCTATGCTCCCCCGCGCCTGCCCGCGATTGGGCCACGACCCAGGCCCGGAAACGCACCCCTGCATGGCTTCCCTGCTCTCCCGGCTGCCGCTCCTCGCGGCGCTGGCTCTTCCCATGGTGGCGCAGAGCACCCTGGTGATCCCGAACGGACTCGCCGCCACTCCCGGCAACACCAACAACGCCTTTCCCTGGAGCCGCGGCACCGCCAGCATGCGGATCCAGTTCCTCTACGACCCCTCGCACTTCACCCTGCAGGGCGTCAACGGGCCGATCGTGATCTCGCGGCTGCGCTGGCGGCCGTACTCGTCGACCACGGCGGGCACCTGGGCCGGCGGCACCTGGCCCAACGTTCGCATCGACCTCTCCACCGCGGCGACCACCTGGTCGGCGCCCAGCACCACGTTCGCCAGCAATCTCGGCGCCGACGTCAGCACGGTCTACCAGGGCCCGGTGACGGTGATCGGCGGCACGGTGCCCGCCAGCACGGTCGGTCCGTGGTACATCGACGTCGCCACCACGCCGTTCGTCTACAACCCCACCACCGGCGGCAACCTGCTGATCGACATCCACCTGGACGGTACCGGCTGGACCGGCGCGTCGCGGGCCGCCGACCACCAATCCACCGGTTCCATGGCCGCCCGCGTCTACAACACCAGCGGGCTGACCAGCCCCACCGGCACCGTCGGCACCAGCTACGGCGCGGTGGTGGAAGTGAGTCACGTGCCGGCGGTGGGCCTGTTCCCGTCGTTCGGCGCCACGCCGCGCAGCGGCGCCTCGCCGCTGACGGTGCAGTTCTCCGACTCCAGCTTCACCTCGGATCCGGCCGGCATCCTGGCGTGGGCCTGGGACGTGGACGGCGACAACGTCGTCGACTACACGGTGCAGAACCCGTCGCACACCTACACCGGCTGCGGCAACTACACCGTGTCGCTGACCGTCACCGATGCGGCGAACGGTCCACGCACGCTGACCCGGGCCAACTTCATCGCCACCGACGAGTTGACGCCTTCCTTCACCAGCGCGGTGCTGGCCGGCAACGTCGTGCAGTTCACCGACACCACGGTGCCCACGCCGTCCACCTGGGACTGGGACCTCGACGGCGACGGCCTGACCGACTCGACGGCGCAGAACCCGGTGTTCGTCTACGGCAGCGGTTGCGTCGGCGCGCCGGCCCGGCTGACCGTCACCCGCAACTGCCGCGGCCCGTACACCACGCTCCGCAACGTCATCTTCGCGCCCAACTCGATCAGCTACCTCACCGGCAGCACCAGCACCAGCTCCACCACCTGGGTGGGCGGCCTGTTCGACGTGCAGGTGACCAATCCGCAGGGCGTCAGCATCTGCGCCGTGTCGGTCCGCCCCAGCGTCGTCGGTCCGTTCTCCTGCGAGGTCTACATCACGCCCGACACCTACCTGGGCAAGGACACCAACATCGCCGCCTGGCGCAAGGTGGCCTCCGGCACCGGCTTCCCGGGCACCAGCCCCCTGCCGGTCGCCCTCTACCCGCCCTGCTACCTGCCGCCGGGCAACTACGGCATGGCGGTGTATGTCTCGCAGCCGGGCGGCATCAGCACCAGCCTCACCTACAACAGCGTGCCCACCACCGGCCACCCGGGCCCGATCAGCAACGCCGACCTGACGCTGTTCCCCAACCCCGCGGTGGCGCCCGGCATGATCCGCACCGGCCTGTTCGGCGGCGGCCTGCTCAATCCGCGCATCTGGAACGGCACCCTCCACTACGGCACCTGCGGCGCCACCGGTGACGCCGGTTACGGCTTCTTCGCGCCGGGTTGCAGCGGGTCGCTGGGCATTCCGGGCAACGTGCCGATGGCGCTGCCCCGACTCGGCCAGACGATGCGGGCCGACCTGACCCACCTGCCGCTCAACGCGGCGATGATGATGCTCGGCTTCAGCAACACCGCGTCGTCGTTCGGCGCGCTGCCCCTCGACCTTGGCATCTTCGGCGCACCGGGCTGCCTCGGCCGCGTCAGTCCGGACACGGTGGTGCTGGTGCTCGGCGCCGGCAACACCGCCACGTTCGGGCTCTCGCTGCCCAACAACCCGGCCCTCCTGTGCATGCAGTTCTACACCCAGGGCCTGGTGTTCGACGTCGGCATCAACTCGCTGGGCGCGGTCACCAGCGACGCCGCCGCCGGCATCATCGGCCAGTGACGTCGGCGGGCGCCGCCACGGCGCCCGCCAGCAGTTCCGCCAGCGGCGCGATCCGGACCGGGTCCGCCGCCAGCGGCACGAACGGCCGGAACTCCGGCACCAGCAGGTCGCGCCGCACCTCGAGGCACAGCGTGCGGCCCGGATGCGCCACCGCGAAGCGGTGGGCCAGCGTCACCGGATGCAGCGGGTAGGTGCCGTTCACCGTGCACTCGATCCCGGCACCGGTGAACGCCGCCTGCACGCGCGCCCGCAACGCCGCATCGCCCGGTTCGGCGCCGTCCGGGTCGCGGGCGATCAGGTCCACCATCGGCCGCAACGGCCAGGTCCCGATCCGGTCCGGGGCGTACTCCGCGCGCAGCCGTTCGACGATGCGATCGTCCACCGGCACGTCGAGGCTGCGCGGTGCGTAGCTGTGCACCATCAACCCGGTACCGCCCTGGCCGCAGACCGCAGCGAACGCCGCCCTCGCCAGTTCGCGGTAGCGACGATGCCGCTCCAGCAGCAGCGCCCGGTCGGCGGACTCGCGCACCCAGGCCTGCAGGCCCGGCGTGATGGCGCCGGCGCCGCCGCCGCCGGCCAGGGCATCGTCGTCGATGTTGCGGTTGCAGTCGATGAAGGTGCGCGGCACGAGGCAGCGCACCACCAGCGCGCACCGATCGGGGACCCGCAGAACGAACGCCCGCGCGGTGGCCAGCGCCAGTTCCGGCGCTCCGACGTCGGTGTTGACGAAGAAGAAGTCGCGCAGCTCGTCGGGGTAGTCGCCGCGCAAGGCCGCGCGCAGCGAGGCGTAGTGACCCGCCTCGGTGGCGCCGTGCGCCACCTCGCACAGCAGCGTCGGCTGTGCCTCGGGCACCGCCGCGGCGCCGCGCAGCAGGATCACATCGGCGACGCCGGCAATGGGCCGGAGCTGCGCGGGAAGCCTCAATCAGCCCTTCTTGCCGCCGAACAGGCCGCCCGGCAGACCACCGGGCAGGAGCTTCTTCGCCTCCTCCTCGGCCTTCTTGCGCGCCGCCTCGGCGGCGGCGTCCCTGGCCTTTTGCGCCTCCGCCTCGGCCTTCTTCTTCGCCGCGTCCAGCACGTCCTGCGGCGTCTTGCTGCCATCCAGCACGCCGCCCACCTGGTCGACGACGCCGGGCAGCTTGCCGTCGAGCAGCGCCGCCGCCCGCACCTTGAACTGGTTGGCCAGTTCCTGCCGGCCAGCCTGGACCAGCGCATCCACCACCTGCTGGTCGTCGATCGTCACCCGCGGCGCCGCCAGCGGTCCCCGCAACCCCACCGGCAGCGTGAACTGCTCCACCGCCGTCGGCGGCAGCCCTGGCAGGCTCAGGGTGGTGTTGCGCAGCGTCACCCGCAAGGGCACGTCGACGCGGACGCCGTCGGCGCTGCCGCAGTCGAGGACGCCCTCCAGGCCGAGGTCCACGGTGCCGCCCTGGATCGGCGCCGCCGCCAGCTGGCCCGCCACCGTGTCCACCGGCAGCCCCTTCCAGGTGAAGGCCGTACGCGCCGCCTGCGGCTTGCCCGGCGCCACCTCGAAGGAGAAGGCGAAGACGCCGCTGCGCGACGCGATGCGGATGCCGATCGGGCCGTCCACCAGGCTCGGCTGCGACGACAGGTTGGTGGCCTTGATGTCCAGCAGATCCTCGCCCAGCGACGCCACGGTGACCCCGTCCAGCACGACGTTGCGCACCAGGACCAGGGGCGCCTCCCGCAGCAGATGATCCGCCACCACCTGGATGCGGCCCAGCCGCTCGGCCTGTTCGCGGATCCGCCGATCCCGTTCCTCCTGGCTGGCCTCGTCGCTGACCTCGTCGCCGCCAGCGACCTTCTCCAGCCATTCACCGACCTTCTGCAGCCGTTCCTGCCAGACCCTGGCTTCCTTCAGGTAGTCGTCCAGCGTCTTGCCCTCGCCCGCCGGCGGTGGCGGTGGCGGTTCGTCCTCGGCGATGCGCACGCCGGGCACCTCCCGGCGCGTGCCGCTCTGCGCCTCGCTCGAGACGATCGAATCGATCACCAGTCGCTTGCTGAGCAGATCCGAGGTGCCGAGCCGCATCTCCAGGGAACGGGCGCGGAAGTGATCCTGGTCCAACTGCTCCGGGTCGGCCACCGCCAGCCCGCGGAACGTGGCCCGACCCGCCGCCAGGTCGACCCCCGCCTCGGCGAGATCGACGGTGGCGCCGTTCCACTGCTCCAGGCCCGAGCGCAGGGCATTGCGCAGGCCCGTCCCGCCGAGCCAGGCGTTGCCGAGCCACAACCCGACGCCGACCAGAACTACAGCCAGCAGGCCGGTGATCCGCACCGGCAGGCCCTTCTTGTCGCTCTCCAGCAGTTCGCGATAGGTGCGCTTGCCCTTGCCCTTGCCGAGGAACACCCAGGCCAGCACCCGGGCGGACCGCCGGCGCGACCACTTCTGGTAGCGCTCGCTGTTCTCCTCGGCCTCGGCCATCCGCGCCCGGAACGTGCGCAGGCCACGCAGGGTGAGCAGCCCCAGGCCGATGCCGAACAGGAGCCCGACCAGCAGGCCGCCGGTGGTCGCGTAGCGCTCGAGCCCGAACCACGCCAGCACCGGCGCATTCACCGCCCAGGCGAACAGGCCCTGCAGCGGCCCGTCCAGCAGCCAGCGGCCGACGGTGAAGCTGAGCGGCACCAGCAGCAGCGAGCACAGCTTGCTCACCAGCAGCGCCAGCCCGAACACCGCCAGGTTGGCGTTCAGGATCAGGACCAGGAACAGCAGGGCCAGGATCAGGCCGGGCGCTTGCAGGAAGCCGCCGCCGAGGTCCTTCACCAGGAAGAAGCCGGGGACGAAACCCAGCATGCCGGCGAGGATGGTAGCCATCATCACCTGCGGCGGTGTGGCCTTGCCGCGCAGCACGCTGCCGATCTTGCGGGACAGGAACATGACCCGCCGGTTGTAAGGGACCGACCCCGGCGTGTCGAATCACCCGCGCCGGGCGATCGGCAGTCTCACTTCTTCAGCAGCTGTTCCGGCCCGGTCGGCGAGGCATGCCACAGGAACAGCCGCATGGTCGGCGCCTCGCTCTGGTAGCGCACCAGCGCCGTGGCGTGCATCGGCACCATCACCCGCTGGCCGTCGGGCCGCCGGAAGGTGCGCTCGAAGGTCACGCTGGCCCAGCTGCAGTGCGGCCCGGGGCAGTCGGCCCGCACCGCCAGGATCCGGGTGCTGAGTTCGCTCTCCTTGCCGCCCACCTTCTCCCGCAGCAGCGTCGAGGCCTCGGCGACGGTCCGGGCCTGCAGGGGCGCGCCATCGGCGCCGACGTCGCGGAAGACGATGCCGGCCAGGTCGGGGTCGCCGCCCTGTTCCTGGTACTCGAGCTTGCCGGTGGCGGGGTCCAGTTCGCACTGCACGCCCTCGGCGCGGTGCATCGGCAGGAACGCCTTGTCGAGGGCTTGCTGATCGCCGGCGTCGACGGCCTTGACCAGGCCCTCGATGGCCTGGATCACGGCGCCCGGCCCGGGCACCGGCGTCGGCGCGGCCGGCGGCGCGGCCCACAGGCCAAGCGCGAGGAGCACGGGAGCGGGGAGGACGGACTTGAGGTTCGGCATGTGGGTCTCCAGGACGCGACCACGGACGTGGGCAACCCGCCGGCTGTTAGCGATCCGTCGCCGGCTCGCCGAACACGGCCGTCAGGGTCGGCGCGTCGAGCAGACGGTCGGCCCAGCGCTCCAGATCGGCGGGCCCGGCATCGCGGACCCTACGCGCGGTGGCTTCGGGCAGGACGCCGAAGCGGCGGGCCAGCAGGCGCAGGAGGATCGCCGCCTGCCCCTCGGAGTGACCCTCGGCATGACCCTCGGCATGACCCTCGGCATGACCCTGGATACGGCCGCGGCGGTGGCCTTCCTGACGCAACAGATCGGCGGTGGTGATCAACGTTTCCTCCAGGTCGCGCCCCAGATCGCCCAGGGCCTCCAGCACACCCGAGGCCTGCACCGGGGTGGTCTGGAACAGGTAGGACCATA
This sequence comes from uncultured candidatus Brocadiaceae bacterium, assembly GCA_964565715.1. GTDB lineage: Bacteria > Planctomycetota > UBA1135 > UBA1135 > UBA2386 > CAZMGG01. The sequence goes on from CAZMGG010000012.1 coordinate 32,764, forward strand.
GCACCAGCAAGCCCCCCTGTCCGCGCTCGCCGAGCACCCGTGCGACGATGCCCTGCCACCGGTGAATGGCGGCCTCGACGACCGCGGCCGGTTGCCCACGGGCGTGCCGCAGGAAGAGCAAGCTCAGCCAGGCGACCGCCCCCAGCGTCCGATCCTCCAGGTCCGCCTCCGACTGCGCCGCGAGATCGTCGAGCACGAAGGAGAGGTCCGGCATCAGCCCGGCCAGCAGGTCCCGCAGGGGCCCCGGCAGGCCCGCCCACCGGATCCGCTCCCGCAGCCGCAGCGGCCCCGTCCATGGCGTATCCCCGTGGTGCAGGACGAACGGCAGCACCGGCGGCAGCAGGCCCACCGGATTGTCACGCCGCCATTCCTGCCAGATGCGGACCACGTAGCGAAGCAGTTGGAAGGCGATGTCCGGGTCGGTGCGCGACTTGTGCTCGCACAACACCGGCAACAGCACCGGCTGCCCGCGGACCTGCACTGCGAACAGCAGGTCGGCGTAGTGCGCCCGCAACTGCTCGTCGATGAACGAGCCGGGCAGCCGGCGCAGCGTCGACCAGTCGATGGCCGCGGCGGCCGCGGCCGGCAGGGCCGAACGCAGCACCCCCGCCATCTCGTGGGGATCGGCGAACACCTCGCGGAACAGGCTGTCGTGCGGATTCGGCAACAGGGCCTCCTTCCACCTGTGGCCCGCGATCGCCCGGGGTTACACGCCATCCGGCAGAACGTTGGCCCGGAACCCCGTGGCCGGCTATGCAGGGCGCCACCTTGCCCACCGCGACCATCCCCGTCGACCTGGACGGCGCCCGCCTCGACGCGGTCCTGCGCCACTTCCACCCCGAGCTGTCGCGCACCCAGGTGCGTCAGCTCTGCGAGCTCGGCGCGGCGAGCCTGGCGGGGGTGCGTTGCCCCAACCCCACCGACCGCGTGCGCGCGGGACTCTCGTTCGCCTTCGACCCGGCCACCGCCCCGGCGACGCTGGCGCTCGGCATGCCGGTCGTGCACCAGGACGACGACACACTGGTGCTGCACAAGCCGCCGGGCCTGGCGGTGCACGGCGGCCCGCTGGTGGACGACTCGGTGGCGGAACGGCTGGCGGCGGCGTTCCCCGGCGAGGGCGCCGGCCTCGCCCACCGGCTCGATCGCGGCGCGTCGGGGCTGCTGCTGGTCGGCATGCACAGGGCGGCGCTGCAGTCGCTCGGCGAGGCGATGGAGCGCGGCCAGATCGAACGCGACTACCTGGCCATCGTGCTCGGCACGCCCGCCGAGGATCGCTTCACGGTGGATCTGCCGCTCCGCATCGTCGACGAGCCGCGCGGCAACCAGCCGAAGGCGGTGGTGGATCGCGAAGGCGGCCAGGCGGCGGTGAGCCACGTGGTGGTCCTCGATCGCAAGGCCGATCTGGCCCTGGTGGCGGTGTCCCTGGCCACCGGCCGCACCCACCAGATCCGCGCGCACCTGGCGGCGGTGGGCCATCCGCTGCTGGGCGACGATCGCTACGGCGAGCCGGTGCGGAACCGCAAGGCCCACGACACCTGGGGCGTGCAACGCGTGCTGCTGCACGGCACAAGGCTGGAGTTCCCGCAGCCGGCCTCGGGGGCGACGGTGACGGTGCAGGCGGTGCACGAGCCGGACTTCGCCCGCGTGTTCCGCTCCCTGCGCGGATAGGCGGCCCGCCGCCGGATTACATCGCCAGCGCCGTCGCCACCAGGCTCAGCAGCCCGGTGCAGACGTTGGCCACCGTCGCCAGCAGGAACGCGCGCCCCGGCGGCAACGGCACCAGCAGCCGATAGCCGAGCATCTCGCCCAGCAACACCAACGCCTCCAGCGAGAGGAACTCGTGCCAGAAGTTCCAGAGCAGCAGCGTCGCCAGCGGGTGCGTCACCAGGTTCAACGCGATGCAGGCCCGCAGTCCGCGAACCTGCACCGCGTGCTCCTGCCGTCGCAGCAGCATGCGCACGAGGAGCACCTCCACCACCAGCGTCAGCAGCAGCCACGGCAGGTACGCCAGCAGGCCGCTCAGCACGTCACACCTCCGGCAGGCCGCGAGCGCCAGAGCCGCACGGCCAGCACCGCGCCGCCGGCGGCCACCACCAGCAGCCACCACCACTCGCCGCCGGCGGGCAGCCGGGCGCCGAAGCCGTCGAAGCGCTCCTCGCCCAGCCGTTCCAGCCGGATCGCCTGGCCGTCGACGCCATCGATCCGCCACGTGGTGAGCACGCGGGCGAGCGGCGTGCCGGCCGGCACGCTGGCCACCTCGGCGAACGTGTCGCTGTGCGGATGCTGCTCCAGCCACGCCTCGGACCACTGGCTCGGCAGGGGCTGGTCCAGGGGCAGCAGGTAGAGCCGCGTGCCGTACTTGCTGGAGAAGGAGAACGGCTGCCCCGACTGCACCTCGTGGACGCCGCCGAAGCCGCGCACCGGCGAGGCCACCAGGCGGAAGCCCGCCGGCACCGTGCCCTCCACCGCCATCTCGTGCCGCACGGACTTGTGACCGGGCGGCAGCACGTCCGGCGCCAGGAACGCGAGCGCGGACAGGAGCAGGACCTTCGCACCGGGCATCGCCGGCATCATCGGCGATGCCGCGACAGTTCCCCAAGCTCGTTCATGGCGATCGCCACGCTGCCGTCCCTGGCACTCGCCGTGGCCACGAGGCGGAACAGCCGGCCGTGGCGCGCGCCGAAGACCGTCAGCCGATGGCCGGCGGCCTCGGTGGCGATCCAGGCCGGGTCCAGCGTGCTCCGTTCGCCGGTGCCGTCCCGCGCCGAGGCCTCGTCCGGCCACCAGCGCAGGTCGTCGAGCGGCCCGAACCAGCACTGCAGGGCGAAGTGCAGGTAGTCGGCGGCTTCGTGCGGCGCGATGACGCGCTGCTCGGCCCGGGCGATGGCGTTGAACAGGGCCGGCGCGTGCTGATCGCTGAGGCCGGCGGTGACGGCGCTGACCGTCACGGCGCGGCCGTCCGGCGTGAGCGCCACCACCGCGCCGGGCGTGTGCGGCCAGGTGTAGTTGGTCACCAGGAACAGGCGGTGCTTCTGCCAGAACGGCGCGGGCAGGGGCTGCGCGGTCTGGTGCTCCGACAGCCGCTCGCCGTAGATCGCGCGCAGCACGGTCCGGGCCGGCTCCGCGTCCTGGGTGCTGGCCGCGGTCCCTGGCCCGGCGTCGCCGGTGCCGCAGCAGGCGGACAGCAGGAGCCAGGCAACGGCGAGGCCGGAACGGACGAACGGATGGGTCGGCTGGGCCATGGGCAGGGAAGGGCTGGGCGCCAACGTCACCGGCCGCCGCCGGTTTCGGGAGAGTTCCCCGATCCCGGGCAACGCCGGGGCCGCGATGCGATGATCGCCACCAGGAGAACTGTCATGAGCATGCCCGATCGTCGCCAGTTCCTCGGTTGCCTCGGCGCCGGCGCCGTGTTGCGCCCGCAGGACCCGCCTCCCGCCGACAACCCCGCGAGCCGCACCGACCTGCACGCCCTGGCCGAACTGGCCCGCCGGACGCCGCGGCGCGACCTGCCGAAGACCTGCCGCCAACTGCACGCACAGGGCGTCGACTGGCGGGATCTGCTGGGCGCGGCGTTCCTGGCCGGTATCCGCGACGTGCAGCCCCGGCCGGTGGGCTTCGCCTTCCACTGCGTCCTGATGACCTGGTCGGGCTACCAGATCGGCTTCGCAGTGCCGCCCGAAGACCGTCTCCGGGTCGCGCTCTACAACCTCGACGACCTGAAGGAAAGCCAGGTGCGCGAGCAGCGCAACGGCGACTGGACGCTGCCGCCCGCGCCGACGGTGGACGCCGCCATCGACGCCGCCCGCGCCGCCCGCGACCTCGCTGCCAGCCTGGACGGCTGGCACGAGGACGGCGCCGACCGCGCCGCCACCGCGCTGGCCCGCTGCGCCTCGCTGGACGAGGCCTTCCAGCCCCTCTGGCTGCGCGCCGGCCGCGACTTCACCAACATCGGTCACAAGGCCATCTTCGTCGTGCAGGCCTTCCGCACCCTGCAGCAGATCGGCTGGCGCTTCGGCGAGGAGGTCCTGCGCTCGCTCGCCTGGGGCCTGCTGGAAGGCCGGCCCGGTGCCGCCGACCAGCACTTCCCGCCGAACCGCGAACGGGCGGCGCGCCTCTCCTGGGACGGCCGCCGCGGCCGGCTGTCGGTCGCGCTGGCAGACGACCTCTGCCGGCACCTGCGCACCGCCGATCCGGACCAGGCCGCCGAGGCGGTGGTGGCCGCACTGCGGGACGGCGCCGACCTCCAGGCCGTGCACGACGGCCTGCGGCTCTGGGCGATGGAACTGCTGCTGCGGCTGCCCGGCATCGTCGGCGTACATCCGCTGACGGTCACCAGCGCGCTGCTGTTTGCCGGCAACCGGGTGCACGAGCCCACCGACCGCGTCACGCTGACGCTGCAGGCGGCGAGCTGGCTCGCAGCGTTCCGCGACGTCTTCGCCGCCCGCTCGGGCTACCGGCAGGACGCTCCGGGGCTGGTGGAACTGCAGCCCGCGGACACCCTGGCGGACGCCGCCGACGTGTTGCGCATGGAGGGTCGGGCGCGCGGCGCGGCGTTGCCCCTGGCGCTGGCTTCGGTGCAGCCCGACGGCGGTGCAACCTTCGGCCAGCAGGTGCGGCACTGGCTCGTGCGCAAGGTGGCGGAGCACCACGACTACAAGTTCGCGGCGGCGCTGCTCGAAGAGGCGGCGCTGGCGCAGCCGGCCGTGGGCCACCGGCTGCTGGCGGCGGGCACGTGCTTCCTGCGCGGTCCCGGCGACGCCGACCATCCGGTGGCCGGCCCTGACAAGACATGAGTATCTTTTAGAAAGACTCTTATGGCTTCTGATCGGCGCCGCCCTGGATCGGCCCCCAGGGCGTCGTGCCGCGCCGTTCGCCGCCGCGCCGGATCGCGTCCTCGCCGAACCGGTCGCGGATCGCATCCATCGCCTCGGTGACCTTCCGGCCCTTGCCGGGCCGGCTCGCGCCCGGCGCGAACAGGTCGCCCTGCGCCACCGTCGTCGGTGGGCCCAGGTCGGCCCCGGTCACGCCGAGCAGGCGGATGCCCGGCGTGCCCGGCCACGCCGCGGTGAACAGGTCCCACGCCGTGCGGAACAGCACCAGATCGTCCTGCGTGGCCACGACCTTGCGCTGCCGCGTGAAGGTCGTGAAGTCCGGATGGCGCACCTTCAGCCGCACGCACGCCGCGGCCACCCCCTGCCGGCGCAGGCGGCGACCGACCTGCTCGCTGAGCTGCAGCAGCACACCGCGGCACTCGTCCTCGGTGACCAGGTCCTCGGCGAAGGTCAGCTCATGGCCGATCGACTTCGCCGCGTGATCGCCCTCCACCGGCCGGTCGTCGATGCCGTTGGCCAGCGCCCAGAAGTGCTCGCCCATGTGCTCGCCGAACGCCGCCACGAGCTGCTCCCGCTGGAGCGCCTGCACGTCGCCGATGGTGACGAGCCCGTGCCGGTGCAGCCGTTCCACCGCCTTCGGGCCCGCACCCCACAGGCGCCCCACCGGCAACGGCCGCAGGAACGCGCGCTCGGTGCCCGGCGCCACCACCACCAGGCCGTCGGGCTTCTGCAGATCCGACGCCACCTTCGCCACGTACTTGCTGGCGGCGACGCCGACCGACACCGTCAGCTGCGTCGCCGCACGCACGTCGTCCTTGATGCGCCGGGCGATCGTCGGCCCGTCGCCGAACAGCGCCCGCGAGCCGGTGACGTCGAGGAACGCCTCGTCCAGCGACAACGGCTCCACCTGGTCGGTGTAGCGCTCGAACACCTCCCGGATCTGGTCGGCCACCGCGGCGTACGCTTCCATCCGTGGCGGCACGAAGATCGCCTGCGGACAGAGCTGCTTCGCCCGCACGCCGGGCATCGCCGAGTGCACGCCGAACCGGCGGGCCTCGTAGCTGGCGGTGGCCACCACCGACCGCGGCGTGCTGCCGCCGACGATCACCGGCTTGCCCCGCAGCTCCGGCCGGTCGCGCTGCTCGATGGCCGCGTAGAACGCGTCCATGTCGGCGTGCAGGATGGTGCGCGGGTCGGACATCAGCGGTGCGATGCCATGACGGGCCCCAGGGCCAGGCCTGGAACGGGCAGGACCATAGCACCAGCAGCCCCCGCTGTCCGCGCCTTGGAATTCCGCGGCCGGATGCGTCCATCGGCCGACCCCGACGTCTCCGGGGGCATGAACGCACGACGCATCGTCACCCTCTGCCTGCCGATCCTGTTCGCCTGCTGCGGCACGACCGGCTCCCGCCCCCCCGCCGACCGCGCCACCGACCCCGCCGCTGCCACCGGCTGTTGCGATCCCGACTGCTGCGGCCCGAACTGCTGCGCGCCCGGCGGCGGTGACCCGGACTGCTGCCCACCCGGCTGCTGCACCGTCGCCGCCAGCCCCGGCGCCTGCTGCGCGGTGGCCCGCCCTTCCCGGTAGAACATCGCCATGGTGCCGGACCTGGGCACGGACTTCCTCGACCGCCTGCGCGCGTTCGTGCGCCGGCGGCTGCCGTCGGCGACCGACGCCGACGACGTCCTGCAGACCGTGCTGCTGAAGCTGGCGCAGCACGGCGCGACGGTGCAGCCCGGCGCGGTGCCGGCCTGGCTGTTCCAGGTGGCGCGATCCGCGGTGATCGACTGGCACCGCGCCCGCCGGCGGGCGCCGGCGGCACTGGACGCCGAGCCGGTGTCTGCCGGTCCGCTGGCGGACGAACGCGGCGAACTGGCGCGCTGCCTGGAGCCGTTGCTGGCCGATCTGCCCGCCGACGACCGGGCACTGCTGCAGGCGGTGGATCTGGACGGGCTGTCCCAGGCCGAGCTGGCGCGCCGCGACGGCGTGGCGCCGTCGACCGTCAAGTCACGGGTGCAGCGGGCGCGGGCGCGGCTGCGGGCGATCGTCGAGGCGTGCTGCGAGGTCGAACTGGACCGCCGCGGCCAGCCGACCGGCGCCTGGGCCCGTCGCGGCGGGGCCTGCGGCTGCGGGCCGTGAGCTAGCGCCCGAACACCAGCCGCACGCCGTTGCTGAGCGAGAGCGCGAAGGCAGGCCCCGCCGCCACCGTCAGCGCCTGCACCGACATGCGTATGCCCAACAGACCCGGCGTGTTGGGCACCGGCAGGGCCGGCAGCGACCAGCGGCCCTGCGCATCGGTCTGGAACACCGACTGAACCGGCACCGGGACCTGCACCCACACCTCGCAGCCCTCGCCGAGATCCAGGGGCGGACCCGCCGCCGGTCCGAACGCCAGCACGCCGGTGGTCATCGGTGCGGCGTCGCGCAGCAGCAGGTCGGCGGTGCCGCCGAGCACCGGATCGCCGACCCACAGCCGCGGCGGCATCTGCCCGCGCGGCGCGCAGCCGACGCCTGTGACCTGGCTCGAGGCGCCGAGGTGGACCTTCCACACCTCGAAGCCGTGGCGGCCATCCTCGGCGGTGAAGTACGCGTCGCCGTCCACCAGCACCGCCCGCTGCGGCTGGCTCCAATTCGAACCCGGATACAGATCCCCGAGCGGCCGAGTGCCGGCGGCCGTGCCGTCGCTGACCCACGGTTCCAGGCCGGTCGCCAGCTGATAGCCGCCGAACAGGACCTGGCGGCTGCCGATCGCCGCCAGGGCGCCGATGCCGCGGGCATTGGTCGAGGGTCGCGCGAACGTCGCCACCGCCACCGTCGCCGCGACGGTGCCATCGGTGCGGAACAGCGCGTCGCCGGCGGGCGTCAACGCCGTGAAGAACGCGCGCGCACCCTGCACGGTGAACTCGCGGGGCACGCTGCCGGTGCTGCCGGGCCAGGCATCGGCGAGACGGCGCGTGCCCGCGGCGGTGCCGTCGGTGACCCAGGGTTCCTCGCCCGAGGTGCCGTCGTCGGCGCGGAACAGCACCAGGTCGCCGAAGGAAGTCAGCGCGCGCGGCGACGAACCCGCGGTCCCGGGCCGCACGTCGGCCAGCGGCACCGTGCCGGCAGCGGTGCCGTCGGTGATCCACAGCTCCTCGCCGCGCGTCGTGTCGCGGCCGACGAAGACGAGACGGCGACCGAGCGGCGCCAGCTCCATCACCTGGCTCGGGTTCAGCCAGAACGTGCCGGCCTGGGTGCCGTCACTGCGCCAGAGGCCACTGCCCGACCAGCCCGCCACGAGGTAGACCAGGTCGCCGGCGCCGGCGAACTGGAAGGCCTCGTAGTTGCCGGCGATCGGTCGGAGCCGTGCGAACTGCGGCGGCTCGCCGTAGCCCCGGTACAGTCCCCAGCCGCCCGGGCCGAACGCCATCAGGTAGATGGCGCCGCGGTGCACGATGCCGCGGAGCTGATAGCCCATGTTGGCGCCGCCACTGGGATAAGGCTGGAAGCTCTGCACCAGCGAGGTGCCTGCCGGCGTGCCGTCGGTGCGATGCAGGTGGACCGGCACGTTGCCCGGATCGGCCATGAAGTAGAGGTGCCGGCCGTGGCGCAGGGTGACCCAGTCATGGGTGTAGGCGGCCACCGGATCGCCATTCCAGATGGACGGCAGGGGGCCCGGTTTCAGATCGGCGATCCGCGAGGTGCCGGCGGCGGTGCCGTCGCTGACCCAGGGCTCGTGGCCGGTGACGCCGTCGTTGGCGGCGAACAGCAGGCGGCCGTCCAGTTCGGCGAGGCCCAGCGGCGCGGCCGAGCCGGTGTAGTCGATGGCGGTGAGAAAGCGATCGGCGCGCTGCAGCGTGGTCGTGAGCGTCCCCTGGCTGGTGAACACGGCAGGCCCCTGGCCCACCGCATCGGCGGCGAACGCGATGCCGCCGCCGGGCAGCGGCGCGAACGCGCGCGGCAGGGAGCCGCCGGCGCCCGGCCAGAGGTCGGCGACCCGCCTGGTGCCGGCCAGGGTGCCATCGCTCACGTGCAGTTCGGCGCCGAGGCCGGCGGTCTGCGCGGCGAACCAGAAGCGGCCGCCGATGCCGGCGCCGGTTTCGATGGCGCGATGGGTGAGTCCCGGTGCCGGGCCGGGCACGAGATCGGCGAGTTGGACGGTGCCGGCGGTCGTGCCGTCGCTGAGCCACGGCTCGGAGCCGCTGATCCCATCGTCGGCGGCGAACAGCACGCGGCCGTTCTGCACCGCCATCGGCCGCCGGCCGTACCACGGCAGGCCGTCGGCGGAGCCGGGCCGCACATCGCGCACGAGCACGGTGCCGGCCGCGGTGCCGTCGCTGCGCCACAGTTCGCGGCCGTGCACGCCATCGTTGGCGGAGAACAGCAGCACGCCGCCGAGGTCGGTGAGGGCCGCGGGATAGCTGCTCTCGCCCACGCTGGTGCCCGGATGGATGTCCTTGACCTCCACCGTGCCGGCCACGGTGCCGTCGCTCTTCCACAGCTCGTAGCCCCGGCTCCACGAGCCGGCGGCGGTGAAGAACAGCGTGCCGCCGACGGCGGCGAGGTCGTTGCAGCCGCCGTAGAACGTGAAGAGCGAACGCGTGCCCGCGACCGTGCCGTCGGTGACCCACAGGTCGGCGCCGGCGCGGCAGAAGACGCGGCCGCCGGCGGTGGTGAACTCGGCGGGCCGCAGGGCACCGGTGGCCAGCGGGAAGGTGCCGGTGGCGGTGCCGTCGCTCCGCCAGAGGACCGCCTCTCCGCCGGTGGCGCTGCCCGGGAAGACGACCAGGGCACCGAGCACGCCGAAGGGCCGGTGCCACCAGGCATCGGCCGGGACTCCGCTGCCAGGGCCGGGGTTGGCGTCCAGCACCAGCGCGGTGCCGGCGGGCGTGCCGTCGGTGCGCCACAGCTCGCGGCCATGCACGCCGTCGTCGGCGGAGAAGAAGAGCGTGCTGCCCACGACCGTCAGCGCCGACGGCGTCGCGCTGGCTTCACCCGGCGCGAGGTCCCTGACCAGCTGGCCGATGCCGTTCGGGTCCATGCGGAACAGCTCGCTGCCGAACAGCGGATCGTCGCGGACGAAGTAGACCCAACCGCCCAAGGTCACGGTCTGCCGTTCCTCGACGACGATGCCCGGATGCGGCACGGCGTTGACGTCGGCCACCATGCGCGGGCTCTGGGCCCCGAGCGAGGCCGCGGCGACGACGAAGGATGCGAGCGACATGCGGATCACGGTGTCCTCCGAAGACAAGCCAGGGCGAGCCCTCAATCCTAGGAGCCGCGCCACGGCTGTCGACCCGCCGGGGCCCGGCCTGCTACAAGGTCCCCCCCATGACACCCCTCAACGTCGTCGTCGTCGGCTGCGGCAACATGGGCCGCTCCCACGCCCGCGCCTACCGCGCCATGCCGGACTTCCACATCGCCGGCCTGGTCTCGCGGCAGCCGGCCTCGCGGGAGGCGCTCGACCGGGAACTGGGCGGTGGCCATCGCACCTTCGCGACGCTGACCGAGGCCCTCGAGGCCACCCGGCCCGACGCGGTGTCGATCAACACCTACCCCGACAGCCACGCCGCCCTGGCCCGGGAGGCCCTGCAGGCCGGTTGCCACGTGTTCCTGGAGAAGCCGATCGCGCCGACGGTGGCCGAGGCGCAGGCGGTGGTGGACCTGGCGCAGCGGCAGCGGCGCAAGCTGGTGGTCGGCTACATCCTGCGCGTGCACCCGGCGTGGACGAAGTTCATCGAGGTGGCGCGGACGCTGGGCAAGCCGCTGGTGATGCGGATGAACCTCAACCAGCAGTCCCGCGGCAAGGACTGGCAGACCCACAAGGCGCTGATGCAGTCGATGTCGCCGATCGTCGACTGCGGCGTGCACTACGTCGATGTGATGTGCCAGATGACGCGCAGCCGGCCGGTGCGGGTGTCGGCGATCGGCGCGCGCCTGTCCGACGAGATCGCGCCGTCGATGCAGAACTACGGCATGCTGCAGGTGACGTTCGCCGACGGATCGGTGGGCTGGTACGAGGCCGGCTGGGGCCCGATGATGAGCGAGGTGGCGTTCTTCGTGAAGGACGTGGTCGGCCCCAAGGGCTCGGTCAGCATCCTCGATCGGCAGGGCGAGCGCGGCGGCGGGTCGGCCGACGTCGACTCGCACACCAAGACCAACAGCCTGCTGCTGCACCACGCCGAACGGCGCGCCGACGGTTCGTTCGCGCGGCAAGACCAGTGGATCGACACGCACGACGAGCCCGACCACGACGGGCTGTGCCGGCGGGAGCAGGAGCTGTTCCTGCGGGCGATCCGCGAGGACCTGGACCTGGGCGACCATCTGCGCGACGCGGTGGACAGCCTGCGCATCGTGCTGGCGGCCGACGAGTCGATCCGGACCGGGCGGACGGTGGCGCTGTAGGGCAGGGCCGGGCATGGGCCGAAGTGCCCATGGCATGGACGGATCCGCGGCAGGCGGGCGGCGGCGGGCAGAAGCCGGGCCGGCGCCGCCCGGGACAGGGGCTGCGCTACACTTTCGCGGCCCTGCGCCCCGAGCGATGGACCCCTCCCCGCCCCCCGAGCAGCCTCCCCACCGCGACCCCACCTCCTGGGGACGGCTGATCGACAGCCTGGACGCCGCCAGCATCTTCGTGGTGATCCAGAACTCGATCGGCACGCGCCTGGAGCGCCTGGTGGCCGTCGAGGACATCTGGCAGGAGACCCTGTGGCTGTCCTGGCGCGACCGCGAGCAGCACGAATGGCGCGGACTCGGCGCCTACCGGGCCTGGCTCCTGTCGATCGCGCGGCACCGGGTGGCCGACGCGGCGCGCAGCCTCGGCCGCAAGAAGCGCGGCGGCGACCACGAGACGGCGCCGTTCAGCGATCTGGCCGGCGGCGACTCGGTCAGCGGCTTCCTGCCGCCGGGCTCGACCACGCCGAGCCGGATCGCCGGGCATCGCGAACGGGCCCAGCTCATGCAGCAGGCCCTCGACGCGCTGCCCGAGGACCTGCGTGATCTGGTGCGGCTGCGGCTGTTCGAGGAGATCCCGGTGCGCGAGGCCGCCGCGCAGCTGGGCATCCCCCTGTCCACCGCCAAGGAACGCCTCCTGCGCGGCGTGACGCGGTATCGCGAGCACCTGCGCACGCGGCTCGGCGGCGGCAGCGAGAGCAGTTCGGAGCCGGCGTGAGCGACGCCACCGACGCCGACAGCCAGTTCGCCGACCTGTTCGACGCGCTGCTGGAAGAGGTGCTGGAGGGCCGGCAGCCGGACCTGCAGGCGATGGCGGCGGAACGGCCGGAGATCGCCGAGCGGCTCGACCGGGCGTGGGCGCTGGCGTGTTCGGTGGCCGGGCGGCGGGAGCCCGGGCGGCCGACGCTGGGCGGCTACGAGATCCTGCGCGAACTGGGCCGCGGCGGCATGGGCACCGTCTACCTGGCGCGGCAGGAGGCGCTGGATCGCGAGGTGGCGATCAAGGTGCTGCCGCACTCGCTGGGCCTGTCGGGCAAGGCCAAGCGCCGCTTCCTGGAGGAGGCGCGGGCGCTGGCGCGGCTGCACAACGACCACATCGTCCGCATCCACCGGGTGATCGATCACCAGGAGATGCTGGCGTTCGAGATGGAGTACGTGGACGGCCCGAGCCTGACGCAGGCGCTGGACGCGCTCCGGCCGCACGGCCGCAACGCCGGGCTCGGCCACCTGGCGGCGGCGCTGGGCACCGAGGTGGGCACGCTCGGCGCCCGGACGCTGGTGGAGTACTGGGTGCTGCTCGGCATCCGGATCGCGCGGGCGCTGGACGAGGTGCATCGCAACGGGCTGATCCACCGCGACGTCAAGCCGAGCAACATCCTGCTGCGGCGGGACGGCCGGCCGCTGCTGGCCGACTTCGGGCTGGCCCGCGACCTGGACCTGTCGGTGACGCGGGCGGGCTCGTTCGCCGGCACGCCGGTCTACAGCTCGCCCGAGCAGCTGCGCGGCGAGCAGCTCGATCCGCGGGCCGACGTCTACAGCCTGGCGATCACGCTCTACGAGGCGATCGCGCTGGTGCCGCCGCTGTCGGGCCGCAGCACGTCGGACATGCTGCGGCGGATCGAGGACGGGCTGGTGCCGCCGCTGCGACGGCACGCGCCGCACGTCGCCCGCGACCTGGAGACGATCCTGCAGAAGGCGCTGGAGCGGCTGCCGAAGGACCGCTACGCCTCGGCGGGCGCGTTCGCCGACGACCTCGAACGGCTGCTGCAGCTGCAGCCGATCCACGCCCGGCCGGTGGGGCTGCTGCGGCGCACGGCGAAGTTCGCGCACCGGCAGCGGCGCAGCCTCTGCGCCTTCGCGGTGGGCGCCGCGCTGGTGATGGCCGCCATGGTGCCGGTGCTGGACCACGTGATGGCGGCGGGCACGGCGAAGGAACGGGTGGCGGCGCTGAGCCGGCAGGCGCGGCTGCGGCTGCTGTCGCCGGACACGCGGCACATCGGCTGGCACGAGGCGGTGTGGGGCCGCGGCCCGCGGCTGCGCCGGCTGGTGCCGGGCGCCACCGGGCCGGTGGAATCGCTCACCGCGGCGTTGCACGACTATGCGGCGGCGCTGGCCCTCGAGCCCGAGCAGCCCGGCCTGCGGGTGGAGCACGACGTGGTGCGGCTGGCGTTGTGGCTGCGCACCGAGTCGCCGCAGCGGGGCGACCGCATCGAGGAGGTGCTGGCGGGGCCGGGCTTCGCCCGCGCCACCGCGGGCGTGCCGCCCCTGACCAAGGCCTGGGCCCGCGCCCTGGTCGGCGGCGGCGAGGCGGACGCGACGCTGGCGGCGCTGACCGACGCCGCGCCGCCGGATCGCCTGGCGCTCGGCCTGCTGGCGTTCCTGCTCGGCGACTTCGCCGTGTGCGAGCGGAGCTGGGCCGACCTCGGCGAACAGGGGAGCGCGTCGTCGCCGCTGCTCGACGCAGGGCTCGGCATCCTCTACCAGTCCGACGGCCGCTCGGACCGGGCCTACGTCCGGCTGTTCCACGCGGTGCGGGCATTCCCGCAGGCGGAGGTGCTGCGCTTCGAACTGGCGGACGCGGCGCTGGCGTTGGGCGACCTGCAGCCCGCGCGGAACTGGCTCGTGGAGCGACCAGGGGACGCGACCACCAGCCGGCGCCGTCTGCAGGCGGACCTGCTCGCCGCCGAGGGCGACGCCGCCGCCGCCACCGCCGCCATCCGCCGGCTCTGCGCCGACGATCCCACCGACCCGATCGCGCGGCATCGCCTGCTGCAGCTGGCCATGAACCGGGGCGACCTGCGGGAGGCCCGCGCGGTGGGCCGCGAGCTGCTGGCGAACTGGCCCGACGTGGCGCGCTTCCGGCTGGATGTCGCGCGGCTGTCGCTGCAGGGCTCTGACGTGCCAGGCTACCTGGCGCAGGTCCGCTACGTGCTCACCCACGACTTCGGCCGGCGGTCCCGCGGCACCGTGACCGACCTGCTCGAGATCCTGCGCATCGGCGGGCTGCGGCAGTTGCACGATCGGGCGGCGCGGACCACCGGCGAGCCTGGCGGCAGTCGTTGGACGGGCTTCGAACGGCCGGCACGGCAGTGGGCCCCCGCACCGATCGCCGCCTGCCTCGACGATCACCTGCTGGCGTGGGCCCGCCTCGACGAGACGCTGCGCGACCTGCCGGCCGACAGCGGCCCCACCGGCGTGCTGGCCCGGAGCGCGAGGGCGCTGCGGGCCCTGGTGCTGGGCGTGCCCGGCCTGCCGCTCGCGCTCGGCCCGCGCTGGACGCTGCTGGCCGCGGCGTCCCCGCTGGCGGCGGACCTGCTGACGGTGCCGGTGGGCTACGCCGGCTACGCGCTGCACGACGCGTTCGATCCGCGCGCCTGGCGGACCGCGTCGCCGCTGGATCCCGGCGCCGTGCGCGAGGCGAACCAGGGGCTCACGCTCGGCGGGGTGCTGGCCACCGCCGGCGACCTGGACGGCGACGGCGTCGCGGACCTGCTGTGCGGCTCGCCGCCGGAGAAGGCCGAGCAGGGGCCCGGCACGGTGCATGCGCTGTCGGGACGGACCGGGCGCGTGCTGCACCGGGCCCTGCTGGAGCCCGACGCGGGCAACCACCTGTTCGGTTTCGCGGTGACCGGGCTCGCCGACGCCGACGGCGATGGCGTGCCCGACTGGGCGATCGGCGCGCCGGTGGGCCGCGAGGGCCACTTCGGCCCGGGCCTGGTGGAACTGCGCTCGGGGCGGACCGGCGCGGTGCTGCGCACCTGGCGCGGCGACCACCCGGGCTTCGGCGTCGCCATCGCCGGGCTCGGCGACGTCGACGACGACGGCGCCCCCGAGCTGGCGGTCGGCACGTCACCCGATCTGCGCAACAGCACGGCGCAGGGTTCGGTACAGGTGTTCTCGACCCGCACCGGGCAGCGGCTCTACGAGGTGCACAGCGACCACGCCGGCGTCTGGTTCGGGTCGGCCGTCGGCAACGCCGGCGACGTCGACGGCGACGGCCGCGACGACCTCATCGTCGGCGGCAACCACGGCGGCGCCCCGGGCCTGGTGAAGGTCCTCGCCGGGCGGGACGGCCGCGTCCTGCTGGGCTGGCTGGACGAGGCCGCCGACACCGGCTTCGGCCGCGCCGTGGCCGGCGGCGGCGATCTCGACGGCGACGGTCGCGCCGACCTGCTGGTCTCCGCCGACGGCTGCGGCGGCCAGCGCGAGGGGGCGGTGATCGCCCTGCGGGGCGCCGATGGCGGGGTGCTGTGGCGGGCCCGCACCGCGGCTCCCGACGACGGCTTCGGCCGGGCGCTCGCGTCGATCCCCGATGCCGACGGCGACGGCATCCGCGACGTCGCGGTGGGCGCTCCCTACGGTGGCCCCCTGCGCCGCGGCTCGGTGTGGCTGCGGAGCGGAAGCACCGGCGAGGCCCTCGGTGGCATCCACGGCCCGTTCTCGCACTCCCTGTTCGGCGGCGCCATGACCTGCCACCCCGACCACGGCAGGGCGCAATTGCTGGTCTCGTGCCCGCGGCAAGGGCTGTTCGGCCGGGTGTTGTTCGTCACCGTGCCCATCGATCGTCCCTAGGCGAGCCTTTTTCGGGACGAGTTGGCCGGCACGCCCACGAACGGCGCCTTCCCGGCGAGTTCCCCGTTCCCCTTCCTCCGCAACCACCCATGAATCGCACGTTCCTCACCGTCAGCCTGCTCTGGCTCGCCGCCACCGCCTCCGCCCAATGGGTCCAGACGACCCCCGCCAACACCCCCGGCGGCCGCTCCGGCCCCTCGCTGTGCTTCGACCCGGTCAACAGCCGCGTGCTGATGTACGGCGGCCACCCCGGCGGCTTCGGCAGCCCCGCCAACACGACCTGGTCCTGGGACGGCAGCACCTGGACGCAGGTGACGACCACGGCCAACGCCCACCGCCAGCACCAGGGCGGCATGGTCTGGGACACGAACCGCGGCGTGGCCCTGCTCTACGGCGGCGCCAACACCAGCTTCTTCGGCGGCCCGTCGGTGGATCAGACCTGGGAGTTCAACGGCACCACCTGGACCCGGCTGTTCCCGACCACGACGCCGGGCGGCCTCGCCCTGTTCGGCATGGCCCACGACCCGGTCCGCAACCGCACCGTCGTCTACGGCGGCCTGCCCGACAACTTCTTCCCGATCGACAGCAACCAGACCTGGGAGTTCGACGGGTTCAACTGGAACCTGATGAGCCCGGCCAACAACCCCGGCCCGCTCGAGCGCCCGGCCATGTGCTTCCACGGCGGCATGAACAAGATCGTGCTGTTCGGCGGCATCGACGTGCAGATCGGCGGCACCAACGACACCTGGACCTATGACGGCGTCAACTGGACCGTCGTGCCGGTGACCGGTGCGCGGCCGTCGGCGCGCACCGGCCCGAAGATGGTCTACGACGCCGCCCGCAACGTCTGCGTGATGCAGGGCGGCATGGACCCGATGACCGGCACGCCGTTCACCGACACCTGGGAGTTCAACGGCACCTCGTGGACGCCGATCACGGTCCCCGGCCCCGGCGGCCGCCTGGACGCCGCCATGGTCTACGACACGGCCCGCGCCCGCACGGTGCTGTTCGGCGGCGGTGACCCGCTCACCGGCAACGCGATCAACCAGACCTGGCTCTACGGCCCGGCCTACACCGCCTTCGGCAGCGGCTGCGCGGGCAGCAACGGCGTGCCGGCGATCGCCGCCCAGAACGGCGCGCCGCGGGTCGGCAGCACCTTCCAGGTCAGCCTGACCAACCTGGCCACCGGCAGCAGCTTCGCGCTGATGTTCACCGGCCTCTCCAACAGCAGCTGGGCGCTCGGCGCCCTGCCCGCCGACCTCAGCGGCTTCGGCATGCCGGGCTGCACCGGCTACACCAGCGCCGAGCTGCTCAACGTGGTCGCCGCGAGCGGCGGCACCGCCACCTGGAGCTTCGTGCTGCCGCCGATCGGCGCCCTGGTCGGCGCCACCTTCCACAATCAGGCCGGCTCCCTCGACGCCACCGCCAACGCGGCGGGCATCGCGGTGTCGGCCGCCCGCACCGGCGTGATCGGCAACTGACCGACCGCGCCACCCGGAATCCGCAGTGATGGTTGCAGGTGGCGCCGGCATCGGGCCGGCGCCGCCCCTTTCTCCCGCCCGCGCGCCCACCAGGAACCCGCCGATGGAACGTCGCCACCCTTCGCCGCTGCTCCCGTCCGCCGCGCTCGCCCTGGCCGCGATCGCACCCGCGCAGTGGGCCTACGTGCCGACCAACCCGCCGCCCGGCCGCACCGACGCGGCGATGACCTTCGACCTGATCACCGGCAAGGTGCTGATGTTCGGCGGCACCGGCGGTCCGGCCAACGACACCTGGACCTACGACGGCGTGCAGTGGGTGCAGCAGTTCCCGGCCACCTCGCCGCCGCTCGCCCGCCGCAACCACCTCATCTACGACCTCGCCCGCAACGTCGCGGTGCTCTACGGCGGGCTCACCGGCAACCCGCAGGCCGGCCAGTGCAGCGACGACCACTGGGAATGGAACGGCACCACCTGGACGCTGCTGCAGCCGACCAGCACGCCCGGCGGGCTCGGCTACTACGCCGGCGCCTATGACCTGGTGCGCCAGCGGATCGTCATCCACGGCGGCCGCCGCAACGCCTGGATCCCGGCGGCGGTGAACGAGACCTGGGAATTCGATCCGGTGCAGAACCGCTGGCTGCAGATCTCCACCACCAACAGCCCCGGCGCCATCGAGGAGGCGGCGATGTGCTTCCACCTCGGCATGGGCCAGAGCCTCCTGTTCGGCGGCATCGATCCGCAGACCAACGCGGTGGTCAACGATCTCTGGTCCTACGACGGCGCCACCTGGACCCTGCTGCAGCCCACTGGCCCGCGGCCCGGGCCGCGCATCGCCGCCCGCATGGTCTACGACAACCTGCGCCAGGTGGCCGTGGTGTTCGGCGGCCGCGATCCGGTGACCTGGGCCATCCACAACGACACCTGGGAGTTCGACGGCACGCAGTGGCGCCGCGTCGACTCCGGCCTGGCGCCGGCCCGCATCGACTTCAGCATGGCGATGGACTTCTGGCGCGGCCGCATGGTGATCTTCGGCGGGCGGCTGGCCAACAACTCGGTGCAGGACGACACCTGGGAATACGGCGCCAGCCACTCGACCTTCGGCAACGGCTGCCCGGGCGCCGGCGGCGCGCCGACCCTGCGGGCGCTGACCCCGCCGAAGCTCGGCGCCGTCTGCGACGTGCGGCTCGGCAACCTGCCCGCCGGCAGCGGCGCGGCGTTGATGGTGACCGGCGTCACCAACCGCACCTGGGCGTTCGGCAACCTGCCGGCGCTGCTCACCTCGTTCGGCATGCCCAACTGCCGGGTCTACACCAGCTCCGACCTGTTCCAGGTGCTGCCGGTGACCGCCGGGACCGCCACCTGGAGCTGGCAGGTGCCGGTCAACCCGGTGCTGGTCGGCACCCACCTCTACCAGCAGGGCATCGGCCTGGAACCGGGCTGGAACGCCGCCGGGATGATCGTCAGCAACGCCGGCGACGGCGTGATCGGCTTCTGAGCAGGCGCCGGCCGGGGCCCGCGCTAGCCTCTCGGGCCGGTGTGGGTGGTCCTGGCCGTCCTGGCGGGCCTGCTGCAGGTCCTGCGCAACGCGAGCAGCCGCTCGCTCGGCCGCACCGTGCCGCACGCGCTCAACACCTGGGTGCGGTTCGCGGGCAGCGGCCTCCTGTGCGGCATCGTGCTGCTGCCCGCCACCGTGGCCTGGGGCTGGCCGCGGCTGCCGGCTGCGTTCTGGGCCTGGACCGCCGCGTGCGCCTGCTGCCAGTCGCTCGCCAACCTGTGCCTCGTCGCCGCGCTGCGGGCGGTGCCGTTCAGCCGCGCGGTCACGCTGCACAAGCTGGAAGTGGCGCTGACGCCGATCGTCGGCATGGCGTTGTTCGCCGAACTGCCCAGCGCGCTCGGGCTCGCCGGCATCGGTCTGTGCGCGCTCGGCGCCATCGCGCTGAACGCGGCGGCCAGGCTGCCCGGTGAGCCGCTCTCGACCCTGTGGCGCTTCGACCGCGGCTCGTGCTGCGCGCTCGGCTCCGCCGCCGGCGTGGTGCTGGCCTCGTTCTTCCTGAAGCAGGCCACCGAGGCGTGGCTCCTGGCCAACCCGGAGGTCCCCGCGGGCCGCGGCCACTTCCTGGCGGCGCTGCACACGCTGGTGCACGCCGCCCTGCTGCAGGCCGCGGTGCTCGGCGCGTTCCTGCTGCGGCGCGGCCCGGCGGCGTTCCGGCCGCTCCGCGGCCAGTCGCGGGCGGTGCTGCGGCTGATGCTGGCCAGCGCCGCGTGTTCGCTCTGCTGGTTCTGGGCCTACGCGCTGGCGCTGGTCGCCTACGTCAAGGCCGTCGGCCAGGTCGAACTGCTCGCCGCGGCGGCGCTCGGCCGGCTGCGGCTGGGCGAGACCGGCCTGCGCCGGCGGCTGCCGGCCCTGCTGCTGGTGCTGACCGGCATCCTGCTGGTGCTGCTGGGCTGACGGACCCGACTTCCGGTGGGCCGCGACGGCAGCGCGTCGCTTTCCGGGAAATCGGGCGTGCGCCCCGGCCCGATCCTGCTCTTCCAGGGACGAGGCCCATCGTGCTCACCTTCGTCCAGACCCCCACGCGCGCGGCCGGTGCTTGTGCGCGACGCCCCGGCGGCGAGAATCGGCCGGCCCGCGTCCGCGCAGGATTCCCCTTGGACGAAAACACCCGCAGCCTGATCAGCCGCGCCCTCGAGCAGGATCAGACCGCCATCGACGACCTGTTCCGGCGCTACCGCGACCGGCTGCGCGCCGCCCTGCGCAAGCTGATCGGTCCCAAGTACCGCGCGCTGCTGCAGGACAGCGAGGACGCCACCCAGGACGCGATCCTGTCGGCGCTGAAGCGCCTGCACCAGTTCGAGTACCGGGGCGACGGCAGCTTCCTGGCCTGGCTGCTGAAGGGCGCCGAGTACGAGATCGTGCGGCGCATCCGTGAGCTGGAGGCGAAGAAGCGCAGCCCCGAGGGCGGCCTGGTGGCGCTGGACACCGCGGTCATGCGCGTCATCCCCGGCGAGGACCACACGCCCTCCCAGCACTTCGACGAGCAGGAGATGGCGGAGCGGGTGCGCGAGGCCCTGCAGCAGCTGCCGGACCGCGAGCGCGAGGTGATCGTGCTGCGCCGCTTCCTCGAGCTGGAGTCCGACGAGATCTGCGAGGAGATGGGCCTGCCGACCGCGGGCGCCGTGCGGGCGCTGCTGTCGCGGGCGCAGGCGCGGCTGGCCGGCCTGCTGTCGCGCACGGACGGGGAGTGAGCGGGTGGTGAGCCCGCCCGAGCCCCGACGGCCGACCGGCGACGCCGTGGCGATGCCCGGCGACGACAGCGAGGCGGTGCAGGCGGCCCTCGAGGAGTTCATCGACCGGCACGCCGCTGGCGAACGACCCGATCCCGCCGAGTTCGCCGCGCGGCAGCAGGGGCCGCTGCGGGCGCGGATCCTGGGCCAGATCCGGCAGTTCCTGCAGTTCGACGGCTTCGTCGGCGAGCAGAACTACTCGACCGCGGAGCTGCAGGCGCCCCAGGGCCGGCAGTTCGGCGACTTCGTGATCCAGGAGGAACTCGGCCGCGGCGGCATGGGCATCGTCTACCTCGCGCACCAGAGTTCGCTGCGCCGGCGGGTGGCGCTGAAGGTGATGCAGAGCGGACTGAGCCTGAGCAAGCGGCACGTCGAACGCTTCCGCCGCGAGGCCAGCGCGGCGGCGCAGCTCCGCCATCCGGGCATCGTGCCGGTGCACAGCTTCTGCGAGGTGGACGGCACCCTGGCCCTGGCGATGGACTACGTCGCCGGCCGCAACCTGGCCGACATCCTCGACGACCTGCGCCTGCGCAACGGCCAGCAGCCGGGGCCGATCGAGGGCTCGCTCGGCATCCAGCCCGAGCAGGGCTACGTCGCCGAGTGCGCGCTCCTGTGCGCGCAGGTCGCCGATGCCCTGGCGGCGGCCCACCAGGCCGGCATCGCCCACCGCGACCTGAAGCCGCGCAACCTGATGGTCGACGACGCGCGGCAGGCGCGGCTGCTGGACTTCGGCCTGGCCAAGAGCCTCGGCGAGGGCAGCATCTCGATGTCCGGCGAGATCACCGGCACCGCCCACTACATGAGTCCGGAGCAGACCCTGGCCAAGCGGGTCAGCCTGGACCACCGCACCGACATCTTCTCGCTGGGCGTGATCCTGTACGAGCTGCTGACCCTGCGGCGGCCGTTCGACGGCAGGAACCTGCAGCAGATCGTCTACGAGATCTGCTTCGCCGAGCCGACCCCGATCCACCGGCAGAATCCGAAGGTGCCGCGGGACCTCATCACCATCTGCATGAAGGCGATGGAGAAGGATCCGAACCGCCGCTACCAGACCGCCGCGGCGATGGCCGAGGACCTGCGCCGGTTCCTGGGCTGGGAGCCGATCCTGGCCCGCCCGGCGGGCACGCTGTCGCGCATCGGCAAGTGGATCCGGCGGCATCGGGCCGAGTCGGCGGCGATCGGCATCGGCACCGCGGTGCTGGTGGGCGTGCTGGCGGTGCAGATGTACCGGGGCGCCGAGGACCGCCGCCGCAGCGGCGAACTGCTGCAGCAGGCCGAACGGGCCGCCGACGGCGAGGACTTCGAGACGGCGATCCAGCGGGCCACCGAGGCCCTGGCGCTGCAGCCCGACGACCCGACCATCCCGCCGCGCCTGGAGCTGATCCAGGAGAAGCGCACCACCCGCGCGGTGCGGGAGCAGCGCGACGTGGCCGAGGCCAACCGCCTGCTGGCCAAGAGCAAGGAGGCCCAGGAGACCGACCGGGAGCTGGCGCTGCTGCTGGCCCTGGAGGCGGTGCAGCTCCGCGACTCGCCCGAGGCCCGTTCGGCGGTGCTGCAGGCGCTGGGTTCGGGCTACCACGTCACCACGCTGGACGGCCACCAGGGCAGCATCTACATGGCCCGCTTCGACGGGCTGGGCCGCCGCTGCGCCACCGCCGGCACCGACGGCGTGGCGATCGTCTGGGACGTGGCGTCGGGCCAGGTGCTGCAACGGTTGCACGGCCACGAGGGCTGGGTGGTCGGCGTCGCGTTCCAGCCCGCCGGCGGCCTGCTGGCCACCGCCGGCCAGGACCGCTCGGCGCGGCTGTGGGACACCAGCACCGGCCGCTGCGTGTCGGTGCTCGCGCACGAGGGCACCGTCGACCTCGTGCAGTGGGACCAGTCCGGGCAGCGGCTGCTGACCACCAGCAACCGCTACGAGAACGGCCCGTTCACCGCCCAGGTCTGGGACCTGCGCGATCCGGCGCAGCCGCGCCGGCTCGGCGCCTGCCCGGCGCACTCCCGGCTGGTGGGACCGAGCGCGCTGGCGCCGGACGGCGCCACCGTGGCCAGCTACGGCGATCCGGGCTTCGTGCGCCTGTGGCGCGCCGACGACGGCGTCGAACTGGCGCGGCTGCCGCACGATCGGCGGGTCACCGCGCTGGCCTTCGCCGCCGACGGCGCGCGCGTGGCGGTGGCCAGCGAGAACGGCGCCGTGCGGGTGTTCGCGGTGCCCGACGGCAGCCTGGTGGCCGAGGTGCGTCACAGCCGGCGGGTCGAGGCGGTGGCGTTCCAGGAGGGCGGCGGCCTGCTCACCGCCGGCGCCGATCACACCGCCCGGCTGTGGAGCCTCGAGCGCGGCGGCGTCGAGTCGAGCACGCTCACCGGCCACGGCGGCCCGGTGGGCAGCGCCGCCTTCGGCGCCGGCGGCCGTTACGTGGTGACCGGCAGCGACGACCGCAAGGTGCGGCTGTTCGACCCGGCCACCGGCGCCGAGCTGGCCCGCTACGAGGTCGGCCAGGCCGTCAAGGACGCGACGCTGGACCCGGACGCGCGGCGCGCCCTGCTGGTGGCCGGCGGCCAGCGGGCGCTGCTGTGGGACCTCACCGACACCCACGGCACCATCACCCTGCGGCATCCCTCCTACGTGCGCGACGCGTTCTTCGGCAAGGACGGCGAGCACGTCGCGACGTTGTGCGACGACGAGATCGTGCGCCTGTGGAACGCCCGCTCCGGTCAGCTGGTCCGTACGATCACCGGCTTCGGCGACCCGGTGCTGTGCGGCGCGATGGACCCCGCCGGCGAGCGGCTGGTGGCCGGCACCAGCGGCGGCGAGGTGATCGTCTCGTCGGTCTGGGACGGCCAGCAGCTGTTCCGCCTGCAGGGCCACCGCGGCAAGGTGAACTGCGCCCGCTTCGCCGCCGCCGGCAACCGGCTGGTCACCTGCGGCCAGGACGGTGCCGCCATCGTCTGGAACGCCAACGATCGCGCCTCCCTGGCTCGCATCGACCGCGGCACCTCGGTGCTGGCCGCCGATCTGGGCGCCGACGGCCGGCGTCTGCTCACCGTCGACGACAAGGCCACCGAGATCCAGCTGTGGTCGGTGCCCGACGGCAGGCCGCTCGGCACGCTGCGCGGGCACACCGGTCCGATCGCCAGCGCGGTGTTCGATCCGACCGGCGAACTGGTGCTCAGCGCCTCGGAGGACAACACCGCGCGCATCACCCGGGCCGCCGATGGCGAGGTCGTGCGCGTCCTCACCGCCGACCGGCCGCTGCGGCGCGCGGCGTTTTCGGCCGACGGCAGCGCCGTGCTGACCTGCGGCAGTTCCGCCGTCGACCACCTCGTGCAGCTGTGGGATGCCCGGACCGGCGTGCCGCTGCTGCGCTACGCCGGACACCATGGGCGGATCGCGCAGGCAGCGTTCAGCCCCGATGGCGCCTGGGCGATCTCCGCTTCGATGGACCGCACGGCGAGGATCTGGCCGACGGATCCCGTGGCCGTGGCGCGCCGTCTATCCCTGCGGCCCCTCACCGACGCCGAACGCACCAGCCTGGACCTGCCGTCGGCCCGCGCGGGCCGCTGATCCGCATCCCTGCCGCCCCACCACCACCCTCGCACCACTTCCCGCCATGAACCGCCACCCCTTGCTCGCTCCCGCCGCACCCGCCGCCCTGGCGGCCCTGCTGGCCGCGGCCCTGCCGGCCCAGGAGGACCCGCCGCCGTGGTGGGGCATCCAGGACAACGACACCGTCAGCCTCGGCTGGAACTTCGACAACCAGGCGGCGCCGCTGCTGCCGACCGTGCAGATCGCGCCGGCCTGGTTCACGGCGGCGACCTTCACCAACTCGCCCAACGTCACCTGGCTCCCCAACCTGGCCGGCCACCAGGGCGTGCTCGGCTTCACCGGTCCCGGCACGGCGACGATCTCGCTGCTGGTGGACAACGACCCGCGGCCGTTCTGGAACAAGGTGTTCTGGTTCCAGTTCGACGAACACGAGAGTTCGAGCGGCAAGGTCAGCGCCGCGATCCGCCAGGACCTGACCCGCTACAAGCGCGCCAACATCACCGAGAAGACCGTGGCGCTCGGCAACAACTGGTATCGCACCACCATCGACGCCCTGCTGATCCCGCAGCCGATCGACGAGGACATCGACTTCACCCTGACCGACAACGCCGTCGCCACCGCCGCCATCGACAACCTGTTCGTCAACAGCAAGTGCATCAAGCCCTGGCGCGACGAGACCGGCG
Organism: uncultured candidatus Brocadiaceae bacterium; assembly: GCA_964565715.1. Classification (GTDB taxonomy): domain Bacteria; phylum Planctomycetota; class UBA1135; order UBA1135; family UBA2386; genus CAZMGG01. The sequence continues at coordinate 57,597 of CAZMGG010000012.1, forward strand.
ACGCGCTGGGCCAGCCCGAGGGCACGGTCAACGTCGACCTGCTGGCGGCCACCGCCAACCCCGACTGCCTCGGCGTCGCCGCCACCGAGAACCAGCTCGGCGTGCGCCGGTTCTGGGTGTCGGGCCGTAGCACCGGCGCGGCCACGCCGCACCTGCTCTACCAGATCTCCGGGGCGGGCCAGCTGCAGGCGACGTTCGCCCAGCCGCTGTCGCCGGTGACCTCGCAGAGCGGCATGAGCGATCTGACCGTGGTCGTCGATCCCGCCGGCACCTTCATCTACGGGCTGGCCCTGCAGGCCGCCGCGGCGTCGCCGCCGCTGCTGCTGGCGTTCGACGAGCAGACCGGCGCCTTCGACCCGGCCCGCACCATCACGCTGAGCGCCCTGCCGCCCGGCACCCTGCCGGTCGGGCTCACCTACTTCCCGCACGGCGGTCGCGGCAGCGGCACCTTCGTCGTGACCGATCCGGCCGCGGGCCTCGCCCACGAGATCGCCCGCAACGGCCAGCTCCTGCGCAGCTTCCCCACCGGCGCGCCCGGCGTGACCGGCGCGGGCTACGACGCCGCCACCGGCATGTTCTACTGGTTCGGCACCGGCGGCTCCCAGGACCCGCGCAACATCCAGGTCGTCGGCACCGAGTTCAGCGCCTACGACGACCAGCCGACCGGCGTGCACTTCTACGGCAACCTGGCGGTGGCGCCGGGCCCCGGCGGCAGCCCCGGCGGCGTGGCCCAGGGCATGGAGGTGGTGCGCCTGCGCAACGGCAACATGCGCCTCGTCTGCGTCGCCCGCGGCGCCCGGCCGGTGCTCTACGAGCTGCGCGGCCCGTTCCGCTACGGCCACAGCCTGCTGGGCCGCATCGGCGTGAGCGGTGGCCCGAGCTATCGCGGCAACACCGGCTTCCGCATCACTCTGGACGGCGTGCCCAACGCGACCTTCGCCACGCTCTACCTCGGCTTCAGCAACCAGAGCCACCTCGGCACGCCGCTGCCGTTCTACCTGTCGGGCCTCGGCATGCCGGAGTCGGCGGTGTCGGTGGCGCTCGACATCCACGTCGTCAGCCGGCCGGTGGTCAACGGCTCGGCGTTCCACGGCATCTCGCTGCCGGGCTCGCCGATCTGGAGCTACCAGCCGACCTTCTGGCAGTGGGTGCTGTTCGACCCGACGGCGCCGAACGGCTTCACCCTGTCGCAGGCCGGCAAGACGGTGCTCTACTGATGCCCCCGCGGCTCAGCGCCGCGGCTCGAGCGCCATCCGCTTCGCCGCCAGGGACGTTCCGCCGCCGGTGAGCGCGCGCTCCCAGCTGCCGTACATCGCGTTCGGCAGCACGAACCAGCGCGCGCCCCACTCGGCGGCGTGCCCGGCCACCTGGGTCCGACGCTCCGCCACGGTCGCCGCCGGCTCGACGAAGTCGCCGAGGTCGTCGCCCAGCATCGCCACCACCGTGAACGACCGCGCCACGTGCTCGCGGCGAGGCTGCTTGTTGCCGCCGCCGCCGACCTCGCCGCGGCAGAGCACGACGTCGATGCCGTCGCGGTCGGCCAGCGGGAACCCCTGGGCGGCCAGGTTGCGCCGGGTCGGTTCCTCCAGGGCCTGGTCCCGGTTGGTGACGTAGAACACCGTGATGCCGGCTTGCTGGCAGGCCGTGGCGAACGCGGCGGCGCCGGGCAGCGCCACGGCCTGCGCCTCCCGGCACCAGGCCGCCCAGCTCACCGGTGCGTACTCCTCGCCGTCGAGCAGCAGCCGCGCCTGGTACGGCCCGTTGTCCAGCACGGTCTCGTCGACGTCGACGATCACCGCGCGCGACAGCCCTGCCGTCGCCGGCGCCGCCAGCGCCGCCTGCGTGGCGGCCCGGAAGACCTGTTGGCACAGCGCGCCGTGCTCGGCGGCAGTCTGCGCCCAGGCGGTGGCGTTCAGGGCCGGCATCGGCGACGGCGCGGCGCAGCCAGCCAGGATGGCCGGCAGGCAGAGGACAACGGCGGACGATCGGGTCATGGCGGGTCACCAGGTGAGGCGGGCGTCATCGGGACCGAGACGGCCGGCGGGCCGGGCGCCCTCGCCGTTCTGCTTGGTCAGCGTGTCGCCGAGGTCCTGCCGCGCCGCCGCCGCCGCCGCCAGCAGCCGCGCCACCACCTCGGGATGCTGCTCCTGCACGTCGGTGGTCTCACCCGGGTCCGCCTGCAGGTCGTAGAGCGCCTGGCCGATCTGCGCCTGCGCATAGGGCACCGGCCGGCCGCCGCTGCCGCCGGGCCTGCCAGCCAGGGTCTGGTAGCCGTGCGGCAGGTGCAGCTTCCAGCGGCGATCGCGCACGGCCTGCAGCTGGCCGCCGCCGTACCAGCAGCAGAACGCCTCGTGCGGCGAACGCGCGTCGGGCGCGCCGGCCAGCAGCGGTCCGATGTCCTTGCCGTCGATCCTGTGCTTCGGCAGCGGCGCTCCGATCAACGACGCCACCGTCGGCAGCAGGTCGATGGTGCTGGCCAGCTCGTCGCAGGTGGTGCCCGCCGGGATGCGACCCGGCCAGCGCATCAGCGTCGGCACCCGGCAGCCGCCCTCGAACATGGTGCCCTTGCCCTCGCGCAGTGGCCCCGCCGAGCCGGCGTGGTCGCCGTAGCTCAGCCAGGGCCCGTTGTCCGAGGTGAACACCACCAGCGTGCGGTCGGCGATGCCATGCCGGTCCAACGCGCCGAGGATCTCCCCCACCGACCAGTCGACCTCCATCACCACGTCGCCGTAGAGCCCCTGACCGCTCTTGCCCCGGAACTTCTCGGAGACGAACAACGGCACGTGCACCATGCTGTGCGGCACGTAGAGGAAGAACGGCCGCGCGTGGCGGCGGCCGATGAAGTCGACGGCGCGCTCGGTGTACCAGGTCGTGAGCATGGCCTGGTCGGCGCCGTCGACCTCGGCCTTCACGACCTTGTCGCCCTCGATCAACGGCAGGCTCGGGTAGCCCTCCTTGCGCTTCTGCGCCGCCGGCGGCAGATCGGCGTAGGCCAGGTGCAGCGGCCACATGTCGTTGGAGTAGGGCAGGCCGAAGAACTCGTCGAGGCCGTGGGCCTGCGGCAGGAAGCGGGGGTGATGGCCGAGATGCCACTTGCCGAAGCAGGCGGTGGCGTAGCCGTGCGCACGACAGAGTTCGGCCAGGGTGACCTCCGCGTCGGCGAGCCCGATCTCGGCCTTGGGCCCCAGCGCGCCGGCGATGCCGACGCGGCGGTGATAGCAGCCGGTCAGCAGTGCCGCCCGCGAGGCCGAGCACACCGCCGACGAGACCAGGAAATCGGTGAAGCGGCGGCCCTCACGGGCCAGCCGGTCGAGGTTCGGGGTCGGCACCTTGCCGCCGAACGGGCCGATGTCGGCGTAGCCCATGTCGTCGATGAAGATCACGACGACGTTGGGCGGCGGCGCCGGGGCGGCCACCGGCGGCGGCACCGGCTCCTGGGCCGCGAGGGCGGTGGCGAGCAGGATGGCACCGCAGGACGGGAACGGCAGAAGCCAGCGCGGCCGGGGACGCATGGCGGGCCATGCTAGCGGCGCGGGCCGCCCGCGACCTCACTTCGGCGCCGTCTGCCTGCCGTCGATGGCGCGCAGGAAGCGGAAGTAGTCGCTGCCGGCGCCCAACACGAAGGTGACCTGCTCGCCCAGCGACGTCTCGTAGCTCTGCAGCGTGCGCAGGAAGGCGAAGAACTCCGGGTCGGCGGCATAGGCCTCGCTGTAGATGCGGGTGGCCTCGGCGTCGGCCTCGCCGCGGGTCACCTCGGCCAGCCGTTTGGCCTCGGAACGCACCTTGGCCAGTTCGCGGGCGGTGTCGCCGCGGATCCGCGACGCCTCGCCCTCGCCCTCGGAACGGAACTGCTCGGCGATGCGCTGCCGTTCGGCGATCATCCGGGTGAACACCTGCTGCTGCACCGACTCGATGTAGTTGAGGCGCTTGATGCGCACGTCGACCAGCTCGATGCCGTACTGGGCCATCGACTTGCCGGCCTCGGCCAGCACCATCGACTCCAGGCGCTCGCGGCCGACCTTGATCGGCGCGGTGAGATCGCCCTGGTTCTCGGCGATCACCGCGGCCCGCTCCAGGTCCTTCTGCGAGACCTGCCAGTCCGCCGAACGGACGATCTCGACCAGTTCGGTGGCGGAAATGGTGTCGCGGACCACCGAGTCGATGATGTCGTCCAGCCGCGACTGCGCGCCGGACTCGTCGCGCACCGAGCGCAGGAACTGCAGCGCATCGACGATCCGCCAGCGGGCGGTGGTGTCCACCGAGATGAACTCGCGGCCGCGGGTCGGGATCTGGTTGGGGTCGCCGTCCCAGGACAGGATGCGCCGGTCGAAGCGCCGCACCTCCTGCACGAACGGCTGCTTCCAGTGCAGGCCCGGCTCGGTGATCGGCTCGCCCACCGGCCGGCCGAACTGCAGCACGACGGCCTGCTCGCCCTGGTCGACGGTGAACAGGCCGCTGCTCAGCACCACCAGGGCCGCCAGGGCCAGCACGCCCAGCAGCAGCCGCACGATCATCGCGCGCGGCGTCACTTCCCGCCTCCCGCCCTGCGGGTCAGGTCGAGCAAGGGCAGCGGCCCGGCTGTGCCCTCGTCGATCACGTAGACCCCGGCGACCCGCTTCAGCACCCGATCCTGCATCTCCAGGTAGAGCCGCTGCCGGGTGACCTCCTTCTGCTTCTGGTACTCGGCGAGGATGGCGGTGAACCGCGCCGCCTCGCCCTTCGCCGTGTTGGTGCGTTCGACGGCGTAGGCCTGCGCCTCCGACAGGGTCTGCGCCGCCTCGCCCTGCGCCCGCGGCATCACCTGGTTGCGCTCCTTCTCCGCCAGGTTGACCAGCCGCTCCTTCTCCTGGCGCGCCTCGTTGACCTCGTTGAAGGCCGGCTTGACCGGCCCCGGCGGCGTCACGTCCTGCAGCTCGACGCTGCTGACGTGCACGCCGATCTGGTAGAGGTCGAGGATCCGCTGCATCTCGTCGCGGGCCCGCATCGCCACATCGACGCGGCCGATGGTCAGCACGTCGCTGCCGAGCCGGTTGCCGACGATGCGTCGCATCACCGACTCGCCGACGTCGCGGATGGTGCGCTGGTTGTCCTTCACCGCGTGCAGCCAGCGTTCCGGATCGCGGATCCGGTACTGCACGACCCAGTCCACGTCCACCACGTTGAGGTCGCCGGTCAGCATCAGCGACTCGTCGGCGAAGCTGGCGTTCGAGTACTGCGTGCGCACGCCCGCCCGCTCGGTGCGGAAGCCGAACTCCTCCTTCAGCACGCGTTCGGTCTGCACGAACACCGTGGTGTCGATGCCGAACGGCAGCTTGAAGTGCAGTCCCGGGCCGGCGATGTCGATCACCCGGCCGAAGCGCTTCACCACCGCGCGCCCTTCCGGCTCGACGGTGTACCAGCTGGAGAACACGGCGATCAGCAGCAGCACCGCGGCGATCGCGCCCAGCACGAACCCCGGCCGGATCCGCACGCGTCCGCCGGCCCGGCGCACGCCGCGCTCGAACTCGCCCCAGTTCTCGGGGATCTTCATGGCCGCGATCCTCCGACAGCCGGCGGCGGAATCAAGCGATCCCGCCGATCAGTGACCGATCACGCCCGCGGTCGCCGCCGACATCACCGCGCCGAGCTGGTTCGCGCCGGTGTCCAGCACCATCGCCTGCTGGTAGAACGGCAGCCCGACCAGGGGCAGCGCCGGCGGCAGCGACAGCGCGAACGTCGCCCGGCCGCCGCCGCCGATCACCAGGCTGGCCGCGTCGGCGCGCACGCGGACGAAGCAACCCGGCATGCCGAAGCCGGACAGGTCGAGCGGCAACGGACCCGACACGCCGGTGGTGTTGCTGAGCCCGGTGAACACGAAGGCCACGTCCTGCGGCAGCGGCGCCAGCAGCACCGGCAGCGCGTGGCCGATGCGCGGCGTGTCCAGCGGCAGCAGCCCGGCGCTGGCCTGCGAGCCGGCGCAGCCCGCGCCGAACGTGGCGTAGGTGCCCGGCTGGCCGATCCGCGCGACGGTGTGGGCGAAGCCGGCCTGCACCTCGATGTAGCCGCGGCCCGCCGGCGGCGGCGGGATCGTCGTCTGATGCTCGAAGTCGCTGCCCCACGCCACCAGGGCGCCGTCCGAGCGGCGCGCCACGCTGTGGCCGCTGCCGGCGGTGATCGCGACGTACACCGTGCCCGGCGGCAGCGGCGGCACGTTGCACTGCCCCCACAGGTTGCTGCCCCAGGCCACCACCACGCCGTCGGAACGGCGCGCCACCGAGTGGCCGGTGCCGGCGGCGATGTCGGTGTAGCCGACGCCGGGCGGCGGCGGCGGCACGTTGCACTGCCCTTCGAAGTTGCGCCCCCAGGCGATCACCGCGCCGTCCGAGCGCAGCGCCAGACTGTGTTCGCCGCCCGCCGCGATCCGCGTGTAGCGCAGCCCCGCCGGCAGCGGCACCACGTCGTTCTGGTTGTAGCCGTTGAAGCCCCAGGCCAGCACCTCGCCGTCGGAACGGAGCCCCAGCGTGTGTTCGCCGCCGGCGCTCACCCCGAGCCAGGTCAGGCCCGCCGGCAGCGGCGGCACGTCGGTGGTGCCGCTGAAGTTGTAGCCCCACGCCACCGCGCTGCCGTCGCTGCGCACGGCGGCGGCGTGCACGTAGCCGGCCGCCACCTGCGTGTAGCGCAGCCCCGGCGGCAACGCCGGCACCGCCAGCTGGCCGTGGAAGTTGTCGCCGAACGCGACGATGCGGCCGTCGTCGCGCAGCAGCAGCGTGTAGCCGCCGCCGGCGGCCACCGCGGTGAAGCGGCCGCCAGGCGGCGGCGGCGGCGCCTGCAGCTGGCCGTAGTAGTTGTAGCCCCAGGCCACCACCGCGCCGTCCGAGCGCACCGCCAGCGAGTGGTAGAAGCCCGCGGCGATGCGCGTGTAGCTCGTCCCCGGCGGCAGCGCCGGCACCAGGATCTCGCCGTAGTAGTTGTAGCCCCACGCCACCACCGAGCCGTCGGAACGGCGCGCCACCGTGTGGTAGGTGCCGCAGGCAACCTCGACGTAGGCGAGCCCGGCGGGCAACGGCAGCACGTCCAGCACGCGGAAGGCGTTGTTGCCCCACACCGCGAGCTGGCCGTCGCTGCGCACCGCCGCGCTGTGATAGCGACCCGCCGACACCTGCCGGTAGCCGATCCCCGGTGGCAGCGCTGGCACCGTGCGCTGGCCCCAGGTGTTGTCGCCGAACGCCACCACGGTGCCATCGCTGCGCAGCGCCACGGTGTGGTTCTCGCCGGCGGCGACGCCGACGTAGGTGACGCCCGCGGGCAGCGCCGGGACGGCGCACTGGCCGGACCCGTTCCAGCCCCAGGCCAGCAGCGCGCCGTCGGAACGCACCGCCGCGGAGTGCGAGTGGCCGGCGGCAACGGCCAGCCAGGTCATGCCCAGGGGCAACGCCGGCACGTTGCCCTGGCCCCGGTCGTTGCGGCCCCAGGCCACCACGCTGCCATCGCCGCGCCGCGCCACGGTGTGCTGGCCGCCGGCGGCGACCGCGGTGAACGCCAGCCCCGGCGGCAGGGCCGGCACCTGGCACTGGCCGGCGCTGTTCCAACCCCAGGCGGCGATCGCACCGCCCTGCCGCAACGCCAGGCTGTGGCCCTCGCCGGCGGCCACGGCGACGTAGTCGGTGGCGACCGCGTCGGCGCTGTCGAAGGTGTTGGCACCCCAGGCACGCAGGCCCTCCTGGGCCGGCAGCGCCAGCGTGATGGCGGTCACGCCGAGGAAGAACGGAAGCAGCGGGTGGCCCATCGCCACAGCGGACCATCGTCACGCAGGGTTGGCAACCCGCTGCCGGACCGGGGCGCGCCGCTGGTTTTCCGGCGCCGGATGTAACCAAACCCCGGGTGCGCCCCACAGGTAGGTGGAGGCGCTGATGGACCATCCCTCGAACCGCCTGTTCGCCGCCGTCTTCGGTGATCCGACCCAGGCCATGCCATTGCTGCGGGCGGCGCTGCCGCCGGAGTTCGTCCGGACCTTCGACTGGACCAGCCTGACCAGGGCCCCGGAGGACCTGGTGCGCGAGCTGCCGCTCGGCGCCGGCGACCTGCTGTTCACGATACGTGCCCAGGATTGCCCGACGCCCTTCCTGCTCCTGCTCCGGCTGGATGACGGCTCCCGCCCGATCGACGAGCGGGAGACCGTGCGCCTGGTCCGCAGGATCGGCGCGCGCTTCCGCGAACTGCAGCGGCCGGGCTGGGGCGTCCTGGCGATCCTGCCCCTGGTGATCCGCATCGGCGGCGCCAGCGACCCGGTCATCGGCGTCAACTGAGGCCCGCCGCCGTGACGGGGCCCAACGACTCGCTGTTCCGTGACAACCTGAAGGACCCCGCGGACATGCGCGGACTGTTGCAGACCGCTCTGGATCCGGCCCTGGTCGCCGCCATCGACTGGGACTCGCTGACCCGCGAGGAAGGCAGCTGGATCGACGCCGCGCTGCGACCGCACTTCTCGGACCTGCTGTTCCGGGCCCGGATCGGCGAGCAGACCGTCCTCCTCTACCTGCTGTGCGAGCACAAGTCCTACGCCGACCCTGACGTCCTGTTGAGCCTGCTGGACTACTGCGTCCGCATCTGGCGTGAATGGCGCCGCAGCAACCCCACGGGCCCCTTGCCGCCCATCCTGCCGTGCCTGCTGCACCACGGCGACCGTCCGTGGAGCGGCCCACTGCGCCTGCAGGAGACCATCGGCCTCGGTGACCTGCCACCCGCAGTCGCCGCCACGTTGCGCCGGATCATGCCGGACATGGGGCTGGTGCTGGACGATCTCGCCACGCAGAGCGAAGCCGACTTGGCAGCCCGTTCGCTGTCCGCGATCGCCTGGCTCACCGCGCTGCTCCTGCAGCACGCCCGCGGCCGATCCCCCGCCGAAGTCCTGGCTGCCCTGCAACGCTGGCAGCACCTCCTGCAGGCGGTCCTGCTGCGGCACGGACAGGACCGGGTGCTGGCGGTATCCTCCTACCTCTACCAGACCACCGAGGTCGACCCGGAACTGCTGGTTGCGGGGTTGGCCAAGGCACTGCCATCCATGTCGGAGGAAACCCTGATGACCACTGCGGAACGGTTGCGCAAGGAGGGCGAGGCTCGCGGCGAGGCTCGCGGCGAGGCTCGCGGCGAGGCTCGTGGCGAGGCTCGCGGCCGCGCGGAGCTGCTGCTGCGCCTGCTCGCCCGCCGGTTCGGCCCGGTGCCGGCGCCCATCGAGGCCCGGATCCGCGCCGCCTCGATTCCCGAACTGGACGCCTGGGGCGATGCCCTGATCACCGCCAACAGCCTCGCGGCGATGTTCGCCGGCCAGCCGTAGTCGGCCGGGGCAACGCGCCTACTTGTCGCCGTCCTTGGCCGGCGCCTTGCCGCCATCCTCGGCGGCGGCCTTCGCCGCCTTCGCCAGGCGAGCGTCGCGGTCGATGCAGACCTGCGGCTGGATCCGGTGGAACACGAACTCGACCTTCGTGCCGGGCTCCGGGGCCTGCTCGGTCACCCACCAGTTCTGGTCGTCGCGGGCCCGCTCGTGGCTCATCGTCACCAGGTGGTTGTGCGGGTGCATGTAGCACACGCTGATGAGGTTGCCCTCGTAGTCGCCGACGAACACCGGCGGATCGCCCTTGTAGAGGGGCGCCATCCGCCCGCCGAGGTAGACCCACTTCGCCGCGCCCATCGGCTTGCCGGTGGACAGCTCGAGCAGCAGGTCTTCCACCGCCAGTTCGCGGTCCTTGCCGTCCTTGTCCTTCCAGCGCACGGTCATCCACATCGGCGCGCCCTTCGGCGGCGTGACGATGACCGGGTCGGCGCCCTTCTCGATCTCCTCCAGGGTCGGCGGCGGCTGCTTCTCCTTGTAGTCGGCGTTCTCGCCGGGTTGCAGCCCGATCAGCAGCAGCGCGCCGTTGAGCACGCTCGGCTTGGCGTCGGTGATCATCAACGCCTCGTGCCGCTTGCCGCGTCGGTGGATCAGCAGGTACTCCAGCGGATCCGGCGGTTGGATGAACTCGGCCTGGATCGCCACGGTCTGCGCCTTCTGGTCCCAGGTGATGCCCTCCTTGCGGAACGTTTCCAGGGTCTCGGCCAGCAGCTTCTCGGCGGCGGCGCGCAGTTCCGGGTCCTGCGGCGGCCGCTCCGGCGGCGTGCGCTCCTGGGCGCAGGCGGAGACCACCAGCAGGGCGGTGACGAACAGGCGGCAGGGGGATCGCATCATCGGTTCTGCTCCATCAGGGCGGTGAGGCTGGTGCGGGTCGGGCCGTCGGCGGCGCCGAGATCGTAGGCGATGGCCAGGGCCGCCATGGCCTCGGGCTCCTGACCGGCGCGGCGGTGCACGTCGGCGCGGCAGCGGAACGGCAGCGCCGCCAGGGCGGCCCGCGGATCCCGGTCGGCCACCGAGTCGGCCACGCCGAGGAAGATGCGGGCGGCCTCCTCACCGTCGCCGCGCAGCAGGCCCCGCACCGCGGTGCGGGCCAGCTCTTCGGCTTCGGCGGGGCGCCCGGCGGCCAGGGCCGCGGTGGCCGCGTAGAACGCCGCCACCTCGGTGCCGGTGCGGCGCGGATCGGGGATCGCCAGCAGCAGGCCGGCGGTGGCCTCGCCGAGCGCCGCCTGCTGGGTCGGATCGAACGCCAGGGCGGTCCACAGGCAGAGCAAGCGCTGCGGCGCCAGATGGCGGACCGCCGGCGCGGCGGCCAGACGGCCGGCGACGACGCCGAAGGCCGCCACCAGGCCGGGATCCCCGCCCTGCCGCAGCCGGTGCGCGATCGTCTGCGCCATCGGGTAGCCGGTGCGACCCTCGGGGAAGTCCAGGGCCCGCGCCAGTTCGGCCGCCGGATCGCGCAGCGGCTGCTCCAGGTAGAGGCGCGCCGCGCGTTCCGCCTCGGCGGCATCGCCGTCGGGCAGGGTCGCCACCGCCTCGAAGGCCATGGTCTCGAAGCGGCCCGGCAGGGGCCCGGCCAGCGCCGCGCGATCCAGTCCGGCCAGCAGTTCCGCGCGCCGCGGCCCGGCCAGCAGGCCGCGCAGGGCGGCCTCCTGCAGTTCCGGCTCCTCGCTGTCCCGCCAGAGCTCCTGCAGGGCCTGCTGCACCGGCGGCTCGGCGCAACCGGCGGCCCACAGCACCATCTCCACCGCCTGGTCGACGTCCTCGCCGGCGGCGGCCGGAACGGCGGCCAGCAGCGTCATCGCCTGGTCCAGGAGCAGCGCCGGCGCAGCGGTGCGGAGGCGACGCAACCAGCGCGCCTCCAGCAACCGGGCGTCGGCGATCGCCCGGGACAGCTCCCGCCGGTCGCCCAGTTCCACCAGCGCGCAGCGGATCCGCGCCCGCAGCGTCTCGGTGGGCACATCCGGCCGCTGCAGTTCCTCCAGCAGCAGCGCGTGGGCCCAGGGCCGGCGCGCCAGGCTCACCCACTCCAGCGCCGACTCCGACAGCGGCGCCCGGTCCCGCACCTCGCGCCAGGTCTGTTGCAGGGCGGACTCGCTGCCGCCCACCACCAGGGCCCGGCAGATGCCCTCCAGGTCGCGCAGCAGGGTGCCGTCGGGCGCTGCCCGCCGGGATTCCTGCAGCTTCTGCAGGAGCAGGGCTTCGAGTTCGGGCGGGACGCCGGTGCGCTCCATGGCGGCGAACGTCGCGAGCCGCACCTGCCGCAGCCGTTCCGCCGTCCAGCGCTCGAGGCGCGGCGCCGCGCCGTCGGGGTAGGTGGCCTCGCCGGCGAACGCCAGCGCGCGATCCAGGGTCCTGGCCGGCAGCCGCCGCGCAACGCCCAGGTACTGCAGCCAGCGGCTGCCGTTGCCGTCGGCATCGGCGAAGTCGGCGAGGCGTGGATCGTCGACGCCGGCGGCCAGCAGCAGCTCGTAGGCCCGCAGCCGCAACGCCTCGGGACGCCCGGTGTCGGCCACCACCTCCAGCAGGCGCTGCTGCCGCGCCGGCACGTCGAGCAGGGAACCCGCCGCCAGCAGCAGGTAGGGCTCCAGCGGCGTCTCGCCGTCCAGCGCCGCCCGGGCCCGCTCGCGCAGCCCCGGCGCGTCGCGCTGGGCCAGGAACGAGGCCAGCAGTTCGCGCACCGGCTGGTCGAGGGCCACCATCAGGCCGAGCAGCTGCCGTTCGCCGACCACCGTCAGGCGGTCGAGCAGCGGCTGCAGCACGTTCGGATCGAGGCCCTCGGTGCAGCGCTGGTGGCATAGCCCGACCAGGCCGTCCGCCACCGCCTGCGGGATCCGCCCGCAGACCAGGCGGAACGCCGCCGAGAGCGCGTGGCTGTCGCCGTGCTCGCGCAGCAGCTGCATCGCCAGCCGCGCGGCCGGCGGCTCGAGATCCTGGCCGACGGCCGCCAGCGCCAGCATCCGGTCCAGCGCCGGCAGCCCGTCGTCGGCGCTGCACTCCTGCAGCCACGGCCGCAGGCTCGGCCGCGGACTGACGGTGAGCAGATGCAGCCAGCGGCGCCGCGGCTCGTGGCGAGAGCGCAGCGCCACCAGGGTCGCCGCCGGCACCGTCGCGCGTTCCCACCGCAGGACCTGCAACGCCGCCAGGGACAGCGACTCGTCGTCGTCCAGCACCGCCCGCAGCAGGTCCTCGTCGGCCAGTTCGCCGCGATCCTGCAGGGTTTCGAGGGCGAGGCGGCGACGATGGCCCGGCGCCTGGCTGTCCGCCAGCAGCGCACGCACCGCCGCGCTGGGCTGGCAGCCCAGCGCCGCCCGGCCCAGCACCTCGTCGTCGGCATCCGATGGCCAGATGTCTTCCGGGCGCAGCAGGCCGTGGTGCGCGAGGCACAGCACGGCGTGCTGGTGCTGCTCCTGCTGCCGCAAAAGGGCCTGCAACGCCGCCACCGGCACCTGTTCGGCGGGCAGCGCGCACAGCTCGCGCAGCTGCAGTTCGCGCTGCACCGGATCGGGATCGAACCCCTGGAACGACGCCGGCTCCTGCGCCGCGGCGGCCGCCATCAGGGCCAGCAGTCCCACCATCGCCGGCGACCTCATCGCAGTTCCTCGGCGATCGCCAGCGGCAGGTCGTCGGCGCACAGCCCCATCTGGCCGAGTCGGGCCGCCACGCGGTCGCCGGCCCGGCCGTGGACGTGCACCGCGAGGCAGGCGGCGTCGAAGGGCGCCATCCCCTGGGCCAGCAACGCGCCCAGCAGCCCGGCCAGCACGTCGCCGCTGCCGCCCGTGGCCATGCCCGGGTTGCCGGTGCGGTTCTTGTAGAGGCGCCGGCCGTCGGTGACGACGGTCCCGGCCCCCTTCAGCACGGCGATCTGGCCCGAACGGCGCGCCAGTTCGAGCGCGGCCGCCGGCCGATCGGCCTGGACGGCCGTGGTGCTGCTGCCGAGCAGGCGCGCCGCCTCGCCGGGATGCGGCGTCAGCACCACCGGTGCGGCGACCGGCAACGTGCCACGCAACGGCGCCAGCAGGTTGAGCGCATCGGCGTCGAGCACGATCGGCCGCGCCGAGACCCGCAGCACCGTCCGCAGCAGCCGGCCCGACGGCGCGGCCTGGCCGAGACCGGGCCCGACCACCACCGCGGTGACCCCGTCGAGCCAGTCGCGCGCACCTGGGCGGCGGAGCACGGCCTCGCGCGCCACCGTCGTGGCGCACGGCACCGCCACCGTGAACGGCGCCTGCAACGATCCCGGCAGCGCCGCCCGCACCAGCCCGGCACCGCCGCGCAGGGCGCCACGAGCGCACAGGATCGCCGCCCCGAGCATGCCTTCGCTGCCCGCCACGACCAGCACCGTGCCGAACGTGCCCTTGTGGCCGTCCGTGGCCCGTGCGGGCCGCGCCGGCACCCGCGTCACCCGGGTGGGTCGTGGCCATGCGCCGCTCACGACCGCGCTCCCGGGGTGGCCCAATCCACCGCGCAGGCGACCTCGCCCACCCTCTCCTTGCGGGTGTTCCTCACCGGCAGGCGATGCCAGTCCGCCAGCGCCGCAGGAACGTCCCCCGCGAACGCGCCCAGGTGCCGCAACAGGTCCACCACCACCGGCTGGTAGCCCCGTTCGGCCCCATCGGCAACCTTGATGGCGATGCCGACGCCGCCGGGACAGCGCCGCCGCGCCGGGTCCGGCGCCAGCGCCACCGCGTACACGCCCTCGGCGCCGTTCTTCGGGAAGGCGGCGCACGGCAGGGCGGCGAGCAGGTGCGCGCAGAGGCGTTCGCGGCCCGACAACAGGACCGGCGCGGCCCCGGCGGCCCGCAGGAGGGTGGTGCATGCCGCACGGCGAACGGAGCCAAGGCCATCGGGGTTCGCCAGCCGTGCGAACGCCGTGGCCAGCGCCAGGAGCGGCAGCACGAACGTCGGCGCGGCGCAACCGTCGATCCCGCGCGGCACCGGCATCGGCACGCCGGCCATCGCCGCCACCGCGGCGTGGACCTCCTGCTGCGCCGGCCCCTCCGGGTCCAGATAGGTGGCGAGATCCTGGCCGAGTTCCCGCGCCAGCAACAGGAAGCCGGTGTGCTTGCCCGAGCAGTTGTTGTGCACCTTGCCGGCCCGTTCGCCGGCGCGGGCCATCGCCTGCCGCGCCGCCTGGTCGAACGGCGCGTGCGCACCGCAGCCGAGCAGGTCCTCGGCGAGCCCGGCCCGGCCCAGGATGGCGCGGACACCGGCCACGTGGGCGTCGCTGCCGTCGTGGCTCGCCGCCAGCAGGGCGATCTCGCCCGCCTCGAGGCCGTACCGCCGGTGCAGGCCCCGTTCGAGCAGCGGCAGGGCCTGGAAGGGCTTCACCGCCGACCGGCAGAACACCTCTCGCGCCACGTCGCCCAGTGCCAGCAGGACGTCCCCCTCGTGCACCACCGCCACCGCGCCGCGGTGCCAGGACTCGACGCGGCCAGAGCGGGTCACCGTGGCCAGGATGGGGTCGGGCTCGAAGCTCGGCATGGGTGGGCGCGGTGGTTATAAACGTGCGGCGCCGCCGGTGCCTTCCCCCATGGACCTAGTCGAAGTGCAGATCAGTCGCGTCGTCATGCAGCAGAAGGGCGACCAGCAGTTCATCCACCTGAAGGAACGCCACGGCAGCCGCGGCTTCCCGATCGTGATCGGCTTCAACGAGGTCGAGGAGATCAATCGCAAGCTCAGCGGCATCGAGCCGCCGCGGCCGATGACCCACGACCTGGTCGGGCTGGTCATCCACACGCTCGGCTTCGAGGTGGCGCGGGCGGTGATCACCGAGCTGCGCGAGAACACGTTCTACGCCAACCTGGTGCTGGTGCCCGACGACGACGGCGAGGACGCCGAGGAGCGGCCGGTGGACTGCCGGCCCAGCGACGCGGTGGCGATCGCGCTGCAGACCGGCGCGCCGATCTACGTGGCCGCCGAGATCCTGGACCTGATCGGCACCTGACCCACTCGAACGCCACTGGAACGCCGCTGGATCGTTGCGCGTCCCGGCCCGGCGACTAGAGTGCGCCCCGGCCCCCCGGTGGGATGGCAGAGCGGCCGATTGCGCCAGTCTTGAAAACTGGAGTCGGTTCACGCCGACCGTGGGTTCGAATCCCACTCCCACCGCCACCTTCCCGCTAGCCCAGGAACGGCGCGGGTCCTCTGGAATCCGTGTTCCCTCTGGTGTTCCCTTCGCGCGCCATGAAGCGCACGAAGTTGCCGCGTCACGTCCGCCGCCACCGCGACCGGTTCCGCGCCGTGATCACCCTCGAGGGCAGGCGCATCGTCGGCCCGCTCCGCCCCACGGCGGCCGAGGCGGCCGTCGACGCCGCCGACCTGCTGCGCCGCCGCAGCGCTCCCCCGCCCCGCATCCTGACCCTGCGCGACGGCTACGCCCTGCTGCAGGCCGAGCTGGCTGCTAGCGCGAGACCGGCGACGCTCGCCTACTACGCCAAGGGCTGGGCGAGGATCACCCAGGCCTGGGCCGAGGACACTCCCCTGCACCGGGTCAGCGCGAAGGGGATCGCCGCCTACGCCGCCCAGCGCCAGGCCGATGGCGTCAGCAGGGAGACGATCTGGAGCAAGGAACTGCAGGTGCTGCAGCGGATCCTCCGCCTCCCCGCGTGCCGGGCATGCGTCCCGACCGACCCCTTCGCCGAGGTCCGCAAGCCGAGGCTCCGCCAGAGCCACTTCGCCTGGATCCCCCACGCCGAGCTGGTGTCCCTGATCGCCAAGATCCGTGGCACCGGCGGCTTGGTGCGGACCGCGGAGCGCGACGCCGACCTCGTCGCCCTGCTCTACCTCACCGGAGTTCGTCGCGCCGAGTTGGGCCGACTCCGCGCCGACAGCATCGACATGCAGGCCGGCACGATCGCCGTCGAGGGCAAGACCGGTAACCGCGTGCTCCCCATCGGGGAGCCGCTTCGCCCCATCCTGGCGCGCCTGCTCCTGCGATCGGGCGGCGGCCCGCTGGTGCGGTCGTGGCGCACCGTCGAGGCCCTGTTCCTCCGCTGGCGGAAGCGGCTGGGCGAGCCGCGCCTCTCGCCGCACGTGATGCGGCACAGCTACGGGACCGAGCAGGTCAACCGTGGCACTCCGCTGCACGTGCTGAAGGTGTTGATGGGCCATGCGTCTATCCGGGAGACGGAGAAGTACCTGCACGTCGTCGATCAGCAGCGACTGGATGCCGCCGGGCGGATACAGCTCGGCGAACCCAGTCCGCCCGAAGCTCAGACTGCTCAGCCGACGCCGCCTCCGCCCGCTGCTGCTGGTAGCGCGTGACGTCCTCGACGAACACGGTGCGCGCCTTGCCGGTGCCCATGACCGGGATGCCGGCCGCCTCCAGTTCGCGCGCGAGCACGCGGGTCGAGCGGCCGAGCTGGCGGGCCAGCACGTAGAGGCGGACCTCGGCGCGGATCACTTCGCCCGCCTCACGAAGCACGCTTCGAACGCCTGCCGGTAGAACGTCCGCCGGTTCTCCGTCGCGCTGTCGTGCAGGTTCTGGTCCTGG
>CAZMGG010000013.1:0-71898 GCA_964565715.1 uncultured candidatus Brocadiaceae bacterium
TGGCGCACCTGGAGAAGCGCCGCGTGCGCGAGGTGCTGGTGGACCTGAAGGCGGCCGGCCTCGACTCGATCCCGGGCGGCGGCGCCGAGATCCTGGTGGAACGGGTGCGCGGCATCATCGCGCCGAAGAAGGCGACCACCGCCGAGTGGCTCGACGTGATGCGGCAGTGGGCCGGCCTCGGCGGCAAGGGCAGCGCCACCATGATGTTCGGCCACGTCGAGACCGACGCCGAGCGGATCGAGCACCTGACCCGGATCCGCGAGCTGCAGGCCGAGTGCGCGCCGTTCACGGCGTTCATCCCCTGGACCTTCCAGCCCGAGAACACGCCGCAGGGCGAGGCGTTCCTGCTGCCGCGAGGCGGCCAGAAGGCCACCGTCGCCGAGTACCTGCGCATGCTGTCGTTCTGCCGGCTCTACCTGCAGAACGTGCCGCACGTGCAGTCGAGCTTCGTCACCCAGGGCATGAAGACGTGCCAGGTCGGCCTGGCGATGGGCGCCGACGACTTCGGCTCGGCGATGCTGGAGGAGAACGTGGTGAGTTCCGCCGGCTGCTCGCATCCGACCTCGATCCCGGAGATCGAGCGGCACATCAAGGACGCCGGCTTCGTGCCGCAGCGGCGGAACATGCTGTATCAGCCCGTGGCGACCCCGGAGACCGACAAGTTCGGCCGGCCCAAGGGGGAGAAGAAGGCCGTGGTGTCGGAGGTGCGCGCATGAACCCGGCACCGGCACCCGTCAGCCGTGACGCCCACCTCGACGACGGCCTGGCCGCCCGCCTGATCGAGCGGGCCGGGCTCGGCGACATCGACCGGAAGGTCCGTGAGGGCGAACGGCTGTCCTTCGAGGACGGCGTGCGGCTCTACGAGACGCCGCACCTCGCCGCCGTCGGGCTGATGGCCCATCGCGTGCGCATGGCCCGGCACGGCCGCCGCACGTACTTCAACATCAACCAGCACGTCAACTACACGAACATCTGCGTGTACTCGTGCAAGTTCTGCGCGTTCGCCGCCAAGGAGGGCGAGGAGCGCGCCTACCTGATGACGCCGCAGATCGTCGAGCAGAAGGTGCGGGAGCAGTTGCACCGGCCGGTGACCGAGGTGCACATGGTGGCGGGCATCCATCCGACGATGCCGTACGAGTACTACCTCGACGTGGTGCGGGCGGCGAAGCGCGGCCGGCCGGACATCCACGTCAAGGCGTTCACCATGGTCGAGATCGAGCACATGCTCAACATCTCGGGCCGGAGCGAGGCGGAGGTGTTCCAGGACCTGCGGGAGGCGGGGCTCGGCTCCTGCCCCGGCGGCGGCGCCGAGGTGCTGGTGGACCGGGTCCACAAGGCGGTGTTCCGCGAGAAGATGGGCCCGGACCGCTGGCTCGCCACCGCCCGCAAGGTGCAGCAGCACGGCTTCCAGATGAACGCCACCATGCTGTACGGCCACATCGAGCGGGTCGACGAGCGGGTCACCCATCTGATCCGGCTGCGCGAGCTGCAGGACGAGTGCGGCGGCTTCATGGCCTACATCCCGCTGGCGTTCTGGCCCTACCACACCGACCTGCAGAACTACGGCCACGTCACCACCGGTCACCTCGACCTGCGCAGCATCGCCGTCGGCCGGCTGATGCTCGACAACTTCCCCCACGTGAAGGCCTACTGGATCATGCTGACCCGGGAATCGGCGCAGACGGCGCTGAGCTTCGGCGCCAACGACATGGACGGCACGGTGACCGAGGAGAAGATCACCCACGACGCCGGCACGACCGAGCCGGAGTCGCTGACCGAGGTCCAGCTCCGCCAGCTGATCGCCGAGGCCGGCTTCGTGCCGGTGCAGCGGACGACGACCTACCAGGAAGTCCCCGCCCCCGCGGGCTCCTGACGCCGCCGGCAGGCCTCGCCTCCGGCGTTGCCGTAGCCCTGCCGCCCCTGCCATGGGGGCATCCGGCGCGCCCTGTCTCAAGTCGCGACGGCGGATTGCCGATGCGGAGCGAACGACGCCGGCACGCGCCGGCCCTTCTCGCAGGCAATCCGGAGGCAACCCTCATGCGTTCGACTCGCGTTCTCTCTCTCGCCGGCTGCGCGCTCGTGCTGGCCGGCTGCGGCGGCGGCGGCGGCGGCGGCACGGTCAGCGGTCTCTCGCTCCCGTCCCAGGTCAACATCGTCGAATCCAGCACCAACAACAACACCGTGCGGCTGCCGCGCGGGCTGGCCGGCAGCACGCTGACCGACTACCAGAACGATCGCACCCAGTTCTGGATCCATGACGAATCGATGGGCCCGCTCGACACCATCAACGACATCCTCGAAGCCCTCGACCAGACCAACTACGACGATCCGACCGTCATCAACGCCGGTCCCTACATCGCCCTGATCAACGCGTTCGACAACGGCGGCGAGCAGGGCGGCGACCGCAGCGCGCCCCAGTACGAGGAATGGGTCGTCGACTCCTCCCGCGCCAGCGACAGCGCCCCCCACATCGTCAAGCTGTGGATCAAGGGCGAGGAGAACATGGACGGCAACTCGCCGATCAACGGCCACATCTATGTCCGCGTCGTGATCAACGAGGCGCCCACCAGCACCAAGCCCTACGGCGACTTCACCCTCTACTTCAAGTTCCTGGCCGACACCGAGCAACCGAACAGCACCAGCACGGTGTTCCAGGGCTATCTCGCCACCGTCGCCCGCAACGACGGTCAGGCCGAGTTCATGTTCTTCAACGGCCACGGTGACCCCGACCAGGGCGTGCCGCCCTCGGGCTTCGCCATGCGCGAACGCGCCCGCGTGGTCGGCGATCCGGCCAGCCGCACCGGCCGCGCCTACACCGAGAAGAACTTCCAGGGCCAGAACCACCAGGAACAGCAGGAGTACCAGGTCCAGTTCAACGGCAACTACGTGGCCCGCAAGGACCGCAACAACGTGCTGACGGTGCTGGACCGCAACGACTTCGAGACCCACGTCTGGCGCTACGGCGTCTACAACTCCACCACCGAGGCGCGCATCAAGAACTTCGGCGGCTTCCCGGTCGAGACCCAGGACGGCAAGCGCGGCTGGGCCAGCCACCACGGCATCTGGATGGACCGTGGCACGACGCTGACCAACGGCATGACCCTCATCCGCCGTTCGCACCAGAACAACACCACGACCAGCTACACGGCCGTCGTGGTGCCGGGCAAGCTCGAGAAGCGCACCCGCGCCTCGATCACGCTGGCCGACATCGTCGACGAGGAGATGGAGTGCTGGGACTTCCAGAACCAGCAGCAGATCCTGGTCAAGTTCGACGGCACCAACTGGATGAACCTGGGTACCCGGAGCGGCAACGGCTGGAACCGCCTGCAGAACCCGACCAACGCCAACAACACGTTCGCCAACGGCCAGTGGACCAACCTGTGGAGCCCGCACCGCGGCCAGATCGAGCTGACCTGGACCACGTCGCCGGCCACCAGCACCCCGGCCTACCGGTGGACCCACAGCACGATCAGCGCCGACTCCCTGGAGCTGGCGAACGGTGATCTCAGCCTGTGGTGCTACAACAACATGCTGCGGTCGAACATCACGCAGAACCAGGCCAACTTCCAGAACAACGAGTCGCCCTACTTCCCGTGGCCGAACTCGGTGAACGACGGCAAGAACTACGTGTTCAACGCCACCACCCTGCTGCTCACCCTGGACGGCAACCCGTGCACGCTGGCCAACGGCGTGACCGTGAGCAGCGGTCCCGGCGCCAACGGCTTCCACTGCGGCCCGCTGCTGACTGCCCAGATCGCCAACTTCAGCGAGATGAGCCAGCAGACGGTGACCTACAACTGGAACACCGGCAGCCAGGACTGGAACCAGCTGCGGATGCTGAAGGACAGCAACAACGTCATCGTGCGGTTCGACCCGCCGCTGCGCTTCGACTACACCCACAGCGAACAGGGCAGCCCCTTCAACGGCCGCGTGTTCAACCTGGAGTGGAACGGCGATCACCTCGGCGGCATCCCGCACGAGGAGAACACCGGCGAGGGCCGCTGGTACCCGCTGTTCAACATCCCGTCGGGCACGGTCGTCACCGCCGGCGAGACGAGCTACAAGGTGAAGCAGCTCGAGGGTGAGCAGATCATGATCGCGGTCAACAACCCGAACACGATCATGACCCAGGAGGGCTTCGACCTCTCCACCAACATCGCCGCGCCCACCGCCGGTCTCTATCAGGACCCGGCGATCGGCGGCAAGCCGACGGTCACCACGCCGCCGCGCTTCGTCGGTGGCGTCGATCAGCAGTCCAGCGACGGCTAGTCCGCCGACGGATGAGTGATCGTCACGTGCGGCCGCCCGATCGGGCGGCCGCGCGCATTTCCGGCGGCGCCGCCCCTCAGCGGCCGGTCACCGGCGGCAGCGCCGACTTCTTCAGGAACAGGAGCCCGAAGCAGGTGTCAGTGGCCGAGCCCCAGGAGCCGTCGGCCCGCTGCTGGCCCAGCAGCTGGATGGCGCCCTCGAAGTACCAGTCGCGCTCGCCCAGCCGCGCCACCTGGCTGAACTCGCAGGTCCGCTCCAGGCCGTAGAGCCAGTAGAAGACCCAGTTGTTCCAGCTCCCCGTGGGCCCGGGGTTGCGCCGCACGCTGAGGTTGCGCTCGAGCCAGAGGAAGCCACCGCGGGCGGCCTCGTCGATCTCGCGCAGCAGCTTCGGCGCGCCCTTCTTCTGCCCGCGCAGCGCCGCCGCGCAGAGGGTCAGCCCGGTGACCCCGGCGCTGGTCATCGAGCCCGTCGGTTCGCCGCCCTTGCCGTAGGCCCAGCCCACGCACGGCACCTTCGGCCCCCGCGCCCGGGTGCCGCGGCCGCCCTTCTCCTCCCGCTCGACGTCGGCGTAGCTCGGCAGCAGGGGCTGGCCCGGCTCGCCGGCCCGGATCAAGCAGTCGAGCCAGTGGTTGGCCGCCGCCGTCCACACCTGCGGCGAGACCTCGACCCCGCAGAGCTGGGCGGCGTAGAGGCCGAGCAGGGCGTACTGGGTGTTGCTGTTGTCGAAGTGCTGCGAGGGCCCGTAGTGCCAGCGCCGCAGATAGGCCTGATCGACGGTCTGGTCGATGTTGTCGAGCAGCGCCCCGGTCCACTTCTGCACCAGGGCCCGGTCGCCGTCGGTGAGCTGCCGCGGCGCCGGCGCCTTCAGGCGCCCCTCGCGCAGATCCACCCACTCGGTGGGCGGCGTGTAGAGCGCCTCGATGGCCAGGATCGCCACCGCCAGCGAATAGGTGCCGTAGATCGGCATGGTCCGCAGGTCGGCGAAGGCCGGCCCCAGTTCCTCGCCCCTCGGGTCGGCGCCGCCCTTCACCGCCGCCAGCAGCCGCAGGGCCAGTTCGCCCGGCTGGCTGTCGTGGTACTGCTGCTCGGCGGGCACGTCCCGGGGCGCCGGCCGCCGATCGAGCCCGCGCACCAGCGATGCGGTGGAATCGCGGATCGCCTGGGCCACACGGCTGCGGAACTCCGGCGAGCCGGGCGTCAGCTCCAGGTCGAAGGTCCACTCGTCGTCGATCCGCAGCTCGAGGCTGCGGGCGGGCTGCGCATGGGCGCCCTCGCCCGACGCGGCGTAGTCCAGCGTCAGCGTCATGCTGCCGCGCAGCGACGCCACCCGGCCCGCTGCGCGGTCCAGCACGCGGGTGCCGGTGGCGGTGCCCTGCAGCCGCGGCTGCCAGGCCGACACCGGCGGCGCCGGCCGCCCCTTCGCCGCCGCCGCCTCGGCCGACACCCGCACCTCGACGGTCTGGCTGCCGTCGTCGCCGGGCGGCCCGTAGGTCGCCTCGATCCGGCACGGCGCGACCTGGCCGATGCCCGCGACATCCCATTGCAGCCGGCCGCCCTTCGACCGCGTCAGGTCGAGGCAGGCGAACGCGAACAGCCCGCGGACATCGTTGAGCGGCTCGGTCGTCGCCTGGCGCCGTTCGTCCAGTTCCCCGGCCAGCACCGCGCTGGCGTCGGGGTCGCCGTACCAGGGCAGCGAGTACTGCGCCGATTCGGGCTTCTTCTGCTGCCCGATCTTCAGCTCCCGGCGATAGAGCAGGGCGCCCCGCTCGGCCACGCTCCACCGCAGGTCCTGCGCCGGCGCCGCCAAGGGCACCGCCAGCACGCCGAACAGACCGGCCACGACGGGCCGCCTCATCGCACCACCATGACCTGATCCAGCGGCCGCCGCTCCAGCGCCTTCTGCGGCACCGTGCAGTCGTCGGCCGGATGGCCCACCGGCAGCAGCAGGAACGGCCGCTCGTTGGCCGGCCGGCCGAGCACCTCGTTGAGGAAACCCATCGGACTCGGCGTGTGGGTCAGCGTGCACAACCCGGCGTGATGGATCGCGGCGATCAGGAAGCCGCTGGCGATGCCCACCGACTCCTTCAGGTAGTAGACCTTGCTGCCGTCGTCCATCTGCGTGAGCTGTGACACCACGATCAGCCACGGCGCCACCTCCAGGAACTCCTTGTGCTCGTCGGTGCCGAGCGGCTCGAGGTCGCGCAGCCACTCCGGCGTGGCGCGGCGCGTGTAGAACTCGTGCTCCTCCTGCTCCGCCGCGACGCGGATCGCCCGCTTCAGCGCCGGATCCTGCACGCACAGGAAGCGCCAGGGCTGCTTGTTGGCCCCGCTCGGCGCGCTGTGCGCCGTCCGCACGATCCACTCGATGGTGGCGCGCGAGACCGGCCGGTCGGAGAAGTGACGGATGCTGCGCCGCTTTCGCATCACCTGATGGAAGGCCTCGGCGGCCTGTTCCGGCGAGCCGCCGGGCACGTGCTGCCCGGTGTAGGGGACGAACGTTGGCGAGGTCATCGGGTGGCGCAGGATACACCCAGGTTGCCCGACCCCGGAGCCGCCGGCCATGATCGGCGTGGTGACCCAGTCCCAGTCCAGCCCCGACCCGCACGCCCGCGCCGTGGCCGAACTGCCGGATCACCTGGAGCAGCGCGTGCTGGCGGCCCTCGAACTGCCCGACGGGGACGCCGCCGCCGCCCTGGGCGAACTGCTGGCGCAGGAGCCGACCCACGCCCCGGCGATCCGGCGCTGGCTGCGGGACGCCGGCGTGCCCGGCACCTGGACCGGCGAACCCGACGCGCCGCCGGAACGCCCGGCCGAGCCCGATCTGCCCACCCTGCTGGGCCCCTACCGCATCCTGCGCCGGCTGGGCCGCGGCCACTTCGGCTCGGTGTTCCTCGCCGAGCAGGAGGCGCCGTTCCGCCGGCAGGTGGCGGTGAAGGTGCTCAACCCGGGCATGGACACCCGCGACGTGCTGGCCCGCTTCGCCGCCGAACGCGAGGCGCTCAACCGGATGGACCACCCCGGCATCGCCCGCCTGCTGGACGCCGGCACCACCACCGCCGGCCGGCCGTTCTTCGTCATGGAGTACGTGCCCGGCGCGCCGCTGGCGCGGCACTGCCGCCAGCAGGGCCTGCCGCTGCGGGCCCGGCTGGAGCTGTTCGTGCAGGTGCTCGACGCGGTGCAGCACGCCCATCAGCGGGCGGTGATCCACCGCGACCTCAGCACCAACAACGTGCTGGTCGCCGAGGTCGACGGCCAGAGCCGGCCGAAGGTGATCGACTTCGGCATCGCCAAGTCGCTGGCCTCGCCGCTCACCGAGGGCTCGTTCGGCACGCTGCAGAACACCCTGATGGGCACGCCGGAGTTCATGAGCCCGGAGCAGGCGCGCGGCCGGGTGCAGGACATCGACACCCGCACCGACATCTACGCACTCGGCGTGCTGCTCTACGAGCTGCTCACCGACACCCTGCCGATCCCATCGGTGATGCTGCGCAACCAGGGCGTCACCGGCATGGTGCGCCTGATCCAGGAGCACCAGCCGCCGCTGCCGAGCCAGGCGGCGCCGGCCGGGCTGCGGGCGCAACTCCGCGGCGACCTCGACTGGATCGCCCTGAAGGCGCTGCACAAGGAACCCGACCAGCGCTACCCGACGGTGGGCGACTTCGCCGACGACCTGCGCGCCTGGCTGCGCGACGAACCGATCGCGGCGCGGCCGCCGGCGGGCTGGGAACGGCTGCGCCGCTTCGCCCGGCGGAACGCGGTGGCCGCCACCGCGATGCTGGTGATGGTCACCGGCCTGCTGGCGGCGCTGCTGGTGACGATGACGGCGCTGGACCGGGCCCGGGACGCCGAGGCCGCCGCCCGCGCCGACGGCCAGCGTGCCGACGAGCGCGCCGACGCCGGCTTCCGGCTGTTCGCGGCGCAGAACCGCCTGCGCGAGGCGCGCGAACACGCGCCGCGGCTGTGGCCGGCATGGCCCGAGCAGGCCCCGGCCATGCGGGCCTGGCTGCGCGAGCTGGCCGACCCCCTGGTCGCCGACCTGGCCGAGGTCCGCCGCCGGTTGCGCGAACTGGCGGACCGGGCCACCGCCGGGCCGGCCGGCGGCGATGCGCGGCAGCTCGACGAGGCGCTGCATCGCCTGGCGGCCGAGGTGGCGGACTTCACCGGCCCCACCGGCCTGCGCGAGGAGGTGCGCGCCCGGCTGCGCTTCGCCGAGACCATCGAGCGGCGTTCGGTGAGCGCCCACGCCGAGGCCTGGCGGCAGTGCCGTTCGGCGCTGAAGGCCGCCGACGGCGTCCGCGCCAGCACCCGCTACCGCGGCCTGCAGATCCCGCCGCAGACCGGCCTGGTGCCGCTCGGCGCCAATCCGGTGACCATGCTGATGGAGTTCCTCGACCTGCACAGCCACGATCCCGAGCTGCCGCCGCCCGACCGCGACGCGCAGACCGGTGCGCTGCGGGTGCAGGATGGCACCGGCGTGGTGTTCGTGCTGCTGCCGCCCGGCGAGTTCTGGATGGGCGCGCGCCGCGGCGAACCCGGCATGGAGCAGAACGACCCGCTGGCCCAGGACGACGAACTGCCGGTGACGCCGGTGACCCTGCAGGCCTTCCTGCTGGCCCGCACCGAGCTGACCCAGGCGCAGTGGGCCCGGCTCAGCGGCGGCGACCGGCCGAGCCGCCACGCCGGGCCGATGCTGCCGGTGGACAGCGTCGACTGGAACCGCGCCGGCGAGGTGCTGGGACAGCACGGCATGGCGCTGCCCACCGAGGCGCAGTGGGAGTACGCCTGCCGGGCCGGGACGACCACGCCATGGCACTTCGGCAACGAACGGGCCGAGGCGCGCATGTTCGGCTGGTTCGGCCCGGGCCCGCAGACCGTGATGCTGTTCCCGCCCAACGGCTTCGGCCTGTTCGACCTGCACGGCAACGTCGCCGAGTGGTGCCGCGACTGGAAGCTCGACTACCGCGGCGTGGTGCCCCGTCGGGGCGACGGCCTGCGCGAGGGCGAGGGCGAACTGCGGGTCCTGCGCGGCGGCGCCTGTGCCACCGACCTCACCGCCTCGCGCAGTTCCGCCCGCACCGGCCTGCGGCCCGAGGTCCGCGACCGGCTGGTCGGGCTGCGTCCGGCCCGCGCCCTGCTCTGGTAGCGGGCCGACGACGGACCCGGCCTAGACCAGTCCCGCCAGCAACCGTGCAGCGGGCGCCACGCGGATGCCGTCGGCCGTGACGTGATCCTGCTGGCCGCGCAACGACACCTGCCAGCAGGGCACCTGCGGGAATCGCTGCCGCAGGTAGCGCAGGCTCCGATCCACCTCGTCGTCGCCGATCTTGCACTCCACCATCAGCACCGGCCGGCGTCGCTCGCAGACCACGAAGTCGACCTCGCGCCCGTCCTTGTCGCGGAAGTAGCGCAGTTCCAGGTCCAGGCCCTCGGTGTCCTGCTGCCAGTGCACCCACTTCAGCAGGTGGCTGGCGATCAGGTTCTCGAACCTGGCCCCCGGATCCGCCACCACCGTCCAGTCCCAGTGGTAGTGCTTCTGCGCCTTCTTGATCGCCCGCACCTTGGCAGTGCCGAACGGCGACAGCCGGAACACGGCGTAGAGCCGTTCCAGCACCAGCAGCCAGCGGGCGATGGTCCGATGGTTGACCTGCAGGTCCTCGCGCAGCGCGTTCACCGACAACGGCGAGCCGACCAGTTCGGGGAGGCGCTGCAGCAGCAGTTCGAGGTTGCCCACGTCCTGGATCCGCTCGAGATCCCGCGCATCCTCGCGCACGAGCCGGCTGCGATACTCGCGCGACCAGCGCCGCGCGGCGGTCTCCGAGCCGCTGAAGAAGGGCTCCGGGAAGCCGCCCAACCGGTACAGGTCCTCGACCACGCCGCCGTCGCCGTCGAGCTCTGCGCACGACAGCGGGTGCAGGCGCAGCAGGTGATAGCGGCCCTGCAACGAGTCGCCGGAGTGGCGGTAGTAGTCGAGGCGGGCGCTGCCGGTGACCAGGATGCGCTGACCGGGGCGGCGACCGTCCCAGAGCCCCTTCAACCAGTTGCGCCACGAGCGGTACTTGTGGATCTCGTCAAAGATCCAGAGGGGCGCGTCGGGCAGGGCGCCCGCCAGCAGCGCGGCCCGGTCCCTGGGGACGTCCCAGTTGCGGTAGCCCTCGGCGGCGTGCGGCAGGGTCTTGCTGAGCGTGGTCTTGCCGACCTGACGCGGGCCGGCGACGAAGACCATCTTCTTCTCCAGGTCGGACTCGACCTGACGGCGGAGGTAGCGATCAGCCACGGCGGATTTGTACCAGACTACAAGACGTCCGCGGCCATTTCACCCTCCTGTACAAACTGGCCGTAGTCGCGGCGCATCCGTAACAAACTATATCATAAGGCTTTATGCCGTTTTTGCCCTCATTCGAGCCCCAGGACCCGCCGGATCGCCGCCTTGTCGACCTTGCCGGTGGCGAAGTCGTCGAAGGCCCGCGCCGGCGGCGTGATCATGTGCGCGGCGATGAACGGCGCGCCCTCCTCGGCGCCCTGCTGGCCGTCCTTGAAGCAGCACTCCCACTCCAGCACCGCCCAGCCCTCGTAGCCGTACTTGGTGAGCTGCGAGAACACCGCGGCGAAGTCGACCTGGCCGTCGCCGGGGCTGCGGAAGCGGCCGGCGCGCTGCTGCCAGGGCAGGTAGCCGCCGTACACCCCGACCCGGCCGTTCGGCCGGAACTCGGCGTCCTTGACGTGGAAGCAGCGGATCCGCTCGTGGTACAGATCGATGTACTCCAGGTAGTCGAGGCACTGCAGCACGAAGTGGCTCGGGTCGTAGAGCAGGCACGCGCGCTCGTGCTGGTCGACGTGGTCGAGGAACGCCTCGTAGGTGGCGCCGTCGTGGATGTCCTCGCCGGGGTGCACCTCGAAGGCACAGTCGATGCCCACCTCCTCGCCGTGGTCGAGGATCGGCCGCCAGCGCCGGGCGAGTTCCTTGAAGCCCTCCTCCACCAGCCCCGCCGGCCGGCCCGGCCACGGATACATGGTGTGCCACATCAGCGCGCCGGGGAAGGTCGGCATCGCCTTCAGGCCGAGGTTGCGCGAGGCGGTGAGGCACCACTTCACCTGCTCGGTGCCGTAGCGCTGCATCTCAACCGGCGTGCTCACGCCGGGGGGCGCGAACACCTGGAACATCGACGCATAGGCCGGATGCACCGCCACCAGCTGGCCCTGCAGGTGGGTGGCCAGTTCGCTGATCTCGATGCCGACGTCGGCGGCGGTGGCGCGCAGGTCGTCGCAGTAGGCCTTCGACTCCGCCGCCAGCTTCAGGTCGATGCAGCGCGCGTCCCAGGACGGGATCTGCACGCCGGCATAGCCGAGGTCGGCGGCCCACTTGCAGGCGGTGTCGAACTGGTGGAAGGGTTCCTGCTCGCCCATGAACTGGGCCAGGAAGATGCCGGGACCACGCATCATGACGGTTCTCCTCGGAAGCTCGGGGGTTCGAAGACGGGAAGGGGTCGCGGTGTCAGCGGGGCACCTTGACCCAGCGGTTCAGCTTGCACGACTGCAGGGCGGCGTCGAGCACCGCCTGCACCGCGACGCCATCGTCGAAGTCGGGGCGGAAGCGTTCCTTGCCGTCCAGCGACCGCACGAAGTCGACCAGGTGGTGCACGAAGGTGTGCTCGTAGCCGACGATGTGGCCGTCGGGCCACCAGTTGGCGGCGTACGGGTGCGGGCCGTCCATGCACATGATGGTGCGGAAGCCCTGCACGTCGCCGCCGTCCTTGCGGCTGAAGAACTGCAGCTCGTTCATCCGCTCCAGGTTCCAGACGATGGTGCCCTGGGTGCCGTTGACCTCGATCTGGTTGCAGTTCTTGCGGCCCGGGGCGACCCGGGTCGCCTCGTAGGTGCCGATGGCGCCGCCCTTGAACCGGGCCAGGAAGCTCAGCGCGTCGTCGACGTCGACCTTCTGGCTCTGGCCGTCGCCGGCGGGCCGTTCCCTGGTGAAGGTCTGCTGCACGCCGCACACCGCCTCGAACTCGAGGCCGGTCAGCGCCCGGGTCAGGTCGATCAGGTGGGCGTTGAGGTCGCCGTGCGCGCCGGAGCCGCACAGCCTGCGGTTGGTGCGCCAGGACGCCGGGCAGGCGGGGTCGGCGAGCCAGTCCTGCAGGTAGACCGCCCGCACCTGCCGCACCTCGCCGATGTCGCCCCGGGCGATCATCCGGGCCGCCAGCGCGGTGGCCGGCGCACGCCGGTAGTTGTGCCAGAGGCCGACCCGCACCTTCTGCTTGCGGGCCTCGCGGGCCATCGCCTTGGCCTGGACCAGCGACAGCGCCAGCGGCTTCTCGCACAGCACGTGCTTCTTCGCCTTCAGCGCCGCCATCGCGATCGGATGGTGGCTGTCGTTGGGCGTCGCCACGTCGACCAGGTGGATGTCGTCGCGGCGCAGGGTGGCCTTCAGGTCGGTGGTGGCCTCGGCGAAGCCGAGCTTCATCGCCGCCGCCTCGGCCCGCTCCAGCACGCGGCCGACGATCACCTTCGGCACCACCTCGTAGGGCAGGTCGAAGAAGCGGTTGGCCTGCCGGTAGGCGTTGCCGTGGGCACGGCCCATGAAGGCGTGGCCGACCATGGCGACGTTGAGGACCGGCTTGCCGAAATCGGTGGGCACCGCGTTGCGGGTGGCGCTGATCGAGGTCATTGGGCGGTGGCAGGATAGCTGCGGCGACGGGCCGGGCCGAGCGCGGAGGGGACTTCTCAGCGGAACGCCAGGTGCCACGGCACGGCCCGGACGGCGCCGGACAGGCGGAACGGCGCCGCGATGCTGCAGGCGACCACGCCGCGGGCGTTGTCCCCGGCCAGCGCGAGCCACCGCTGCAACGGCGCCGCGTGGGTGGGCGTCGGCGTCGCGGTGGCCTTGACCTCGATGCTGTGAAGGCGGCCTTCCCACTCCACCACCAGGTCGATCTCGTCCCCGCCGTGGGCGCTCCAGTGGAACACCCGCGGCTCGTGACCATGCTGACGGAACAGCTTGATCCACTCCGCCACCACCGCCGACTCGGCGAGGCCACCGGCGGCCGGGCCCTGCAGGATCGAGTCGCGCGAGTGCAGCCCCATCAGGAACGCGGCCAGGGCCTGGTCCAGGAACACCAGCTTCGGCGCCTTGGTCACCCGGCGACCGAAGTTCTCGAAGTACGCCGGCAGCAGGTGGATCACCTGGCTGGCCTCCAGGACGGACAGCCAGCGGCGGGCGGTCGTCGGCGCCACGCCGGTGTCACGGGCCAGGTCGGCGAAGTTGACCAGGCGGCCGGTGCGCGACGCACACAGGATCAGGAAGCGCTGGAACAACCCGAGGTCGCCGACCTGCAGCAGGTCCCGGACATCCCGCGCCAGGTAGGTGTCGACGTAGCTGCCGAGCCACAGCCGACGATCCACCGCCGGATCGAGGCGCAGTTCCGGATAGCCGCCGCGCAGCAGCCAATCGCCGAGGTCCACCGGTCCGGCCCAGTCTCCACCCTGCCCGGCGTCGCCCTGACCATCGCCGCCGAACACGCGGGCCAGCACCTCGTCCGGCGACCGCGGCGGCAGTGCCTGCGCCTCGCCGACGCCGAGCGGATCCAGCCGCATCACCGCGACCCGGCCGGCGAGCGACTCGCTGACCCCGCGCATCAGCGGGAAGCTCTGGGAGCCCGACAGCACCCACTGTCCCGGCCGCCGGTCGGCGTCGACGCGAGCCTTCACGTAGGACAGCAGGTCCGGCACGTGCTGGACCTCGTCGAGGATGCAGGGCGACCCGAGGTCCCGGAGGAACGCGCGCGGATCCGACAGGGCCCGCTCGCGCACGTCCGGCTCGTCGAAGGAGGCGTAGCGATGGGTCGCGCCGAACTCGTGGAGCAGGAAGGTGGTCTTGCCACACTGCCGCGGCCCGGTGACGAGGAGCACCGGGAAGGTGCGCATGCTTGAAATTCGACTTTCAAAAAGTCGATTTTCTAACGTTATCGTAACTTGTTTTTCAGAAACGGTTTATGTCGCTACATCTTCACGGCGACCCGGCCACGAGCCGCCCGGCGAGCCAGCTCCAGCGCCACCGTTCGCCGACGCGCCACCACCGGTCCTGCAGGAGCTGCGGCCGCGTGCGCAGGCCGTCCTCGGCCACGAAGGCATCCGCCTCGAACAGGTCCTCCAGCCGGGAGCCCACCACCGCGAAGGTGCAGCAGTTGCTCTCCAGGAGCGGCAGCAGCCTGATCACGCCCTCGGCGCTGCCGCGGCTCGCCAGCACTTCCGGATCGGCGTCGTCGAGCCAGCGGTAGAGCCGCGCGGCGAACGCGGCGTCCAGTTCGGCCCGGGCGGCAGGGTCACCCTGCAGGGCCAGCTCGCCGGTGGCCCAGCGATACAGGCC
Source organism: uncultured candidatus Brocadiaceae bacterium (assembly GCA_964565715.1). Classification (GTDB taxonomy): domain Bacteria; phylum Planctomycetota; class UBA1135; order UBA1135; family UBA2386; genus CAZMGG01. Next base: position 14,633 of record CAZMGG010000013.1, read on the forward strand.
GTGCTCGCGCTCGGCGCGGACCCGTTGCAGCCAGGGTCGCACGGCCTCGCCGAAGGCGCCGAGTCCGCGCAATTCGCCGCGCCCGGGCGGCCGGATCGCCATGTAGGCAGCCACCGCCGCGGCGCCGTTCTGGCCGGCCCGCAGCGGACCGGCCAGCGCCCGCCACGCCGCGGCGAAGTCGTCGCCCGGCAGCTCGCACAGCTCGCGCAGCAGCTCCTCGGCCAGCCGCGTGTCGTGGGCGTAGACCGCGAGCCAGGCGCAGAGCGGCGCAACGGTCAGCGGCGTCGGCTCCGGCGGCGGCTCGGCGGTGACCAGCGCGGCGATGAGCTTCTCGACCTCGTCGCCGCCGCAGGCGCCGAACCGGAGCATGGCGGAAACCCGCTCGTCGCCGGTCCGCGTCATCGCCCAGGCCCACAGGCGGCCGGCGGAACGCTGCTCACCGACCCGCAGCAACGCGTCGGCGACCAGGTCCCGGTGCTCGGGTTTGAGCGCATCGTCGGCGAACGTGCGCCGCAGCCATTCCAGCAGCGCGTGGCCGTCGTGCAGCTCGAGTACCGGCAGCGGGATGTCGCCCAGCAGCTCGGGCCGCAGGGCCGCCAGCGCCTGGGCGCAGAGCGCGGCGGTGCGGGCGCGGTCGAAGCGCCGCAGCAGCAGGCCGAGCCGGGCGCCGTCGAGGCCCGCGGTCGCCGCCGCCGCGGCCAACGCGTCCTGCACCGCCTCGCCATCCACCGCGATGCCCCAGAACCGGGCCTCCGCCAGCGCATCGTCGAGCCGTTCGATCGCTCCGAGGCCCACCGCCGGATCCGCATCGAGCACCTGGGCGAAGATCGCCGTCCGCGCCGCCGCGGGCTCCGCCTGCAGCCAGTGCGCCAGCACGAACGGGTGGCCGGCAGACGCGGCGAGCCGTTGCCGGGCGGCGGCATCGCCGTCGGCGGCGTGCGCCGCCACCGCCCACCACGGCGCCAGGCCCGCGTCGGCGCCGACCGCGGCCCGCGCCCGCGCCGCCTGCAGGGCGGGCTCCCGTTCCGGCGCCGGCAGCCGCAGCAGCCCGCGGATGCCGGCCTGCTGGCCCCGTTCGTCGGCGCTGGCCACGAGCCGCACCAGCAGTTCGCGGTCGCGCTCCGCCGGCGCCAGCCGCAGGGACCAGCGCCACGCCCAGGGCCGGAACTTCGCCAGGTCGTCGTCGCACTCCTGCAGGAACAGGCGGTCGAGCACCGCCGCCAGCAGCGCCGGGAAGCCCTCGCCCGGCGGACGCAGCGTGAACGGCCGCGGCTGCAGGGCCTCGCGCCGCTCGGTCGGGTCGAACGGCTTCTGCCACGGCCGCCGGCCGGGCCAGGCCAGCACGGCCGCCGCCACCTTGTCGTCGTGCGCGGTCGTGTGCTGCAGCGCGACCGGCAACCAGCCGAACGCGTCCTCGCGCAGCAGCACGTCGTCGGTGCCGGCGAGCTGCACCAGCAGCGGCACGTGCTCGGGCCCGAGGCGGTGATGCAGCGCGCCGATCGGCTGGAAGATCTCGCGCGGCAGCGGCCACTCGCCGGCCAGCAGCTCGGTGGCGCCGGCGGCGTCCAGCAGGTCGCAGTAGGCGGCGAAGTCGAAGGGCGTGTCGGTGACCACCGCCCGGCTGCGGCCGGCTCGCGCCGCGGCCCGCGTCTCGTCGAGATCGAGCCAGCCGGGCGTTCCGGCGGCGACCACCGCGGCGCCGCAGCGCACCAGCGGATCCTCGCTGCGCAGGCCCGCGCGGCACAGCGCGGCGCGCAGCGGCACGGCCAACGCGTCGAAGGCGGCGCGGGCCTGCCGTTGCTCGTCCGGCGCGGTGCTGGCGAGGCGCCGCAGCAGCTGGTCCGGGTCCTGGCCGGCTGCGACCACGGCGGCGCGGTCGGCTGCCGCCAGCGGCAGCGGCGGCAGACCCTGGGCCATCGCCCCGATGGCGACGACGACGACGGCGACGGCTCCGCGGCCATGGCACGACAGGCTCATGGCTTCCTGGATAGCGCCGCGGCGGCGGTGTGCAAGCCGCGGTGGCGGCTCAACGGCTGCCGCCGAACAGCACGCGCACGTTGCGGTTGCCGGGCGTGCTCCACGCCGCCGCCAGGTCGATCTGGCCGTCGCCGTTGAAGTCACCCAGGTCGATCACCAGGCTGCCGTCGCGGTTGCCCAGCCGGGTCGGCGACACGAACACCGGGTTGGCCAGGGAGCCGGTGCCGTCGCTCAGGTAGAACGCGACGGCGCTGCTCAGCTCCGCCCCGCCGGACTCGCTCGCCACCAGGGCGTCGACGTTGCCGTCGCCGTTGACGTCGCCCAGCCGCAGGGAGGTCACCCGGCCCGCCGCCACCGGTCGCGGCGACGTCAGGCTCTCGCGGAACGCGGCGACGTTCACCGCCGACGGGTCGGACGCAGGCTGACCGCTGTTGAGGAACAGCCGCAGGGTGCTGTCGCCGGCCGCCGCCACCAGCAGGTCGATGGTGCCGTTGTTGTCGAAGTCGGCGGCGGCGAGCCGGGTCGGCGCATCGCCGGCCAGCAGCGCGTCGGGCCCGCCCTGGCCGAACGAGCGCTCCAGGGCATCGGCGGCCGGCGTGGCGCCTGGGCGATGGCGGTAGAAGCGCACGTGATCGCCGTCGCCGGAGTGGGTCGAGGTGCCCGCCGGCACCGCCACCGCCACCTCCAGCCGGCGCGGCTGGCCCTGACCCTCGAGGACGAAGTCGGCCACCGTCATGCCGGTGGCGTTGCCGTGCACCGTCGCCACCGCGGCGACGCCGGCGGGGTCGTGGAACGGGAACTCGCCGGGCCCGTAGGCCGGCTTGCCGCGCAGCAGCAGCAGCAGCCCGTCGCCTTCCTGCTGCTGCGGCAGATCGAAGGTCAGCAGCACGACCAGGTCCAGGATGCCGTCGCCATCCACGTCGACGTTGGCGATCCGCGAGCGCGCGGACGCCCGGGCCGTGCGCAGGGCGGCGTTCGGACTGTGGGCCCGCAGGTCCGGCGAACTGCGCAGGAGGCCCGGCGCCGGCAGCGGCGTCCACAGGTTGAGCGTCACCGCGGTCACCGTCCCGCCCTGCTCGACGTTGGCCAGCACCACCAGCGAATCCGCCCCCTGCGGCTCGGGCGTCGCCCGGGCCAGCGTCAGGGTCTCGGGCACGATCCCCGGCTGGCCGAGGATGCCGCCCTGGCCGAAGAAGCCGCCGGCGCCGTCGTTGGTGAGCAGCCGGATCTGGCCGCCGTTGCCGGTGGTGGCCAGCGCGATGTCGCGGGTGGAGCCGCCGGAACGCAGGCTGGTCTGGGTGAAGCTGCCGCCCACCAGCCCGCGCAGCGGCAGGGTCACCTGGCCGCCCAGATCGGGCGCCAGCAACGACGGCCCCGGCGCCACCAGCAGCGTCGATACGCGCCGTTCGAGCACGCCATCGACATCGCTGTCGTGCACGGCGAACACCGCGCGCACGATGCCGCGGCCGGCCTGCGGGTCCGGCGGGAACGCGGTGCCGAAGTGCAGCGAGCGGATCCCCTGCATCGTCTCCGAGCCCCGCTCGACGCCGTTCGGGATGATGCCGAACGCGCTGCCGTTCCAGGCGAACAGCACCAGCGGGAAGGTCACCGAGTCCAGCGCCACCACCAGTTCCACCACGCCGTCGTCGTCGAGGTCGGCGGCCAGGCTGGTGCGGAACGTGCCGATGCCCGGCTGGGTCAGCACGTCGGAGCCCACCAGCTGGTCGTACTGGCGGGCGCCGATCGCGCGCAGCACCGCCAGCGCCGGCGGCGTCGACACCGGGTCCGGCACGCCGGCCAGCATCATCGCCAGCGGCAGCGGCGCCGCCTCGCCGACGGCGTGCAGCCCCACCAGGGGCGAACCGGCCACCGGGTAGTTCGGGATGGTCAGGTCGAGGGCCTGGCCCGCGTCGAACGTGCCGTCACCGCGGCCGTAGGCCACGTCGATCCCCGGCGCCGCGTCGCCGGTGCCGAGCGCCACGTCGAGCCTGCCGTCGCCGTCGAGGTCCGCCACGGTCAACGCGGCGTAGGCACGCTCGCGCACCGGCAGGTCCGCCATCCGCACGAAGCCGCCGGCGGTCGGCCGCGCCAGCCACACCTGCGGCAGCGCCCCCGGCGGCGCCCCGGCGCCGGGCACCAGCACCAGGTCCTCGACGCCGTCGCCATCGAGGTCGGCGGCGGCGCAGCGGCCGAGGCCGCCGGTCGACGGCAGGCGGCTGACGGCGCCGAGCGGCGACTGCGGCGCGCTCTGGCCGTGGATCAGGTGCTGCACGCCGCTGCCGCTGCCGCCGTTCACCGCCAGGATGTCCGGCACGCCATCGCCGTCGAAGTCGGCGACGCACACCGACCGCGGATCCCGTTCGCCCGGGACCGCCGGATCGCCGATCCGCCGCGCCGCGCCGAAGCGCGTGAACATGCCGTTCTCCTCCGCCATCAGGAGCTGCAGGAAGCCGACGCCGGCCTCCGCGTACAGCATAGCGAAGTCCGGGGCATCGTCGCCGCCGGGCGCCCGTTCCAGCGCGATCAGCGAGCTGGCCACCGGGACGCGATCCAGCACGGCGCCGCGCGGCCCGAACACCGGCTGCGGGTTGCTGAAGTTGAACACATCGCGTTCCACCACCTCGGCCTGCACCGTGCCGAGATCGACCCGCAGCACGATGTCGACCTGGCCGGGCCGGCCATCGGGCGACATCGGCATGGTGAACACCAGCCGGTCGAGATCGGATTCCTGCGGTCGCAGGTCCTGGTCCGGCAGCGCCTGCTCGCGCCCGCCCTTGCGCAGCAGCAGCCGCACCGACTCGAACGCCTTGCGGGCGGGCTGCACCGAGAAGTCGAGCGGCACCAGGGCACGGCCGATCAGGGTGACCAGGCTGCCGCCGGTGGTCGGGCCCTGGCCCGGCAGCGCCAGCTGCACCTCGGGCCGGAAGAAGGCCGAGGTCGCCAGGGTCGAGCGGCCGGCGGTGAGGTCGATCACCTGGAACGTCGCCGCGCCCGGGAACGTGTTGCCCGGCGCCCGCGCGGTCACGGTGAACTCGCCATCGATGGGCCCGGCCAGCGTCACGCCGGTGCAGGGCCGCGTGACGTCCCCGCCGCCGGCGGGATCCGCGGTGCTGATCTGCACCTGCAGTTCGGCGGCGGCCACCGCCCGCAGGTTGCGGCAGCGCAGGGTCACCTCGGTGCCGCCGAGCGGCGACAGGAACACCGCGCCGCCGGGTGCGGGCAGGACCAGCCGGGCGGTCGGCTGCGCCAGCAGCTCCACCGGCACCGGCGGCGCCACCTCGCGGCCGTCCACCAGCACCGCCAGTTCGGCCGGCACGTCGGCGGCGGTCGGATCGCCGATCGCCAGGAGGATCGCCTCGGTGCGGAGCAGGAAGCCAACCACGGTCTGCGCGCCCTGGCCCGACAGGATCGCCGGCGAGCCCTGCACCGCGACCGCGCCGGCGGCGCGCAGTTCGACGCGCAGCGCGGCCCCCGACGGCACCGCCGCGTTGGCCACCACCACGGTGCGGAAGGCGGCCGACGCCGACTCCCCCGGCACCAGCGGGAACCGCCGCTCCGGCGGACTCAGGCCCGGCGGCGGGCTCGCCGGGTCCCGGCCGTTGTCACTGGCCACCGCCCCGGTGATCAGGCCCGCGCCACAGGACGGCAGCACCAGGGCGCCGAGGCCGAGCAGGATCAGGAACGCGGCGCGGGTGACTGCCATTGCTGCCGACCGAGTCTATCACCCCCCGGCGCGGCGGCCGGGACCGCGGTCAGGGCAGCGCTGCCAGGGCGCCGCGGATCGAATCCACCGTCTGCCGGCCGCGCAGGGCCGTCCGGATCACGCCGGTGCGATCGACCAGACAGGTGACCGGGGTCACCCGCGACCAGGTCGCAACTCGAGCAGAACGAGCGGAAGAAGTGCAGCACCACCCGCCGCCCGCGCAGGTCCGCCGCCGCCACCTCACCGCCGGCCGGCGCGCCCTCGGCGCCGAGCCGCGGCAGCCGGAAGTCCGGCAGCGGCACGCCCACGGCGGCCTGGATCACCTCGTCGACGTGCCTCCGCACCGCCGCCGTGACGGCGAACCAGCCGCCCACCAGCAGCACCGGCAGCAGGATGCCCCACAGAACGCGACGACTCCGCGCGGGGGGCGGACTGGACTGTTCCTTCATGCTCGCTGTCTCCGTATATGTCTCGGCCGGTCAACGACGTGAGTGTTCGCATCGGTGGAGTTCCCTACGGCGTCGGCGCCCCGCTCCTGCGTGGGCTGGCCGCCCGTCCGTCGGTCGAACTGGTCCAGGCTCCCCCCACCCAGCTCATCGCGCAACTGCGCCAGGGCAGACTCGACGCCGCCCTGGTGTCGTCGATCGAGGCGGTGCGCGCGCCGGGCTACCGGATCGTGCCCGGCCTCGGCATCGCCGCCAAGCGCAACGTGGGCTCGGTGCGGGCTTTCCGGCGACCGGGCACGCCGATCCGCACGGTCGGCCTGGACGCCAGCAGCGCCGCTTCGGCCACCATGCTGCGGATCCTGCTGCGGCGGCCGTTCCAGGAGCTGTGCGCGCCGGGGATGACCTTCCTCGAGATCACGCCCAACCGCTCGCCGGCGCAGATGCCGCACGACCTGGTGCTGCTGATCGGCGACACCGGGCTGAAGGCCGACGCCGGCAACCGCGAGGTGTGGGACCTGGGCGAGCTGTGGCGGGGCTGGACCGGACTGCCGTTCGTGTTCGCCCTCTGGCTGCTGGCGCCGCACGCCGACGCCGACCTGCTGGTGCCGCTGCTGACCGAGGCCCGCGACCAGGGCCGCGAACTGCGCGACCGGGACGGCACCGGCGGCCTCGTCCACTACGACCTCGACGACGACGACCTGCTGGGCCTGCGGCGGTTCTGGGCCGAGGCGGCAGAGCTCGATCTGGCCGATCCGGCCTGCACGCCGAGCTTCGCCGGCGCCGAGGCCACCGCGGAGGGGGCATCATGACGAGCGACGGCGGCAGCGGCAGGAACGACGGCGGTCAGGGCGAACTGTTCGGCGGCGGCGACGGCGCCGGGGCAACGCAGCAGAGGGACAAGATGGCGGACGACGGCAAGAGCGGGCGCTCCGGCGGCAACACCGCCGAGGCGATGGCCAAGCGGCAACGCGAGATCTCGGTCTCCGAGTTCTTCACCAAGAACCGCCACCTGCTGGGCTTCGACAGCCCGCGCAAGGCGCTGCTCACCGCCGTTAAGGAGGCGGTCGACAACAGCCTGGACGCCTGCGAGGAGGCCCGCATCCTGCCCGAGCTCAAGGTGGCGATCCGCAAGTACGGCACCAGCGACAACCAGTACACCATCGTCATCGAGGACAACGGTCCGGGCATCGTCAAGGCGCAGGTGCCCAACGTGTTCGGCCGCCTCCTGTACGGCTCCAAGTTCCACCGGCTGCGCCAGAGCCGCGGCCAGCAGGGCATCGGCATCTCGGCGGCGGGCATGTACGGTCAGCTCACCACCGGCAACGCCGTGCGCGTCCGCACCCGCACCGGCCGGCGCTCGCTGGCCTACGAGGTGGCGGTGCGCCTCGACACCAGCAAGAACAAGCCGGTCGCCGAGGAGAAGGTGATCGAGTGGGACAAGGACCACGGCACCGAGGTGGCGATCGACCTGGAGGGCGAGTACCGCCGCGGCCAGCGCAGCGTCGAGGAGTTCCTCAAGCTGGTGGCGGTGGCCAACCCGCACGTGCAGGTGCACTACACCGACCCGGACGGCAACGTCACCCTCTACGAACGCGGCACCAAGGAGCTGCCGCGGGAGACCGACGAGATCAAGCCGCATCCGCACGGCGTCGAGCTCGGCATCCTGATCAAGATGCTGAACGACAGCGACAACCGCACGCTGTCGGCCTTCCTGCAGCAGGACTTCTCCCGGGTCGGCCCGAAGGTCGCCAACGACATCTGCGACGCGGCGAAGCTCAAGCCCAACAGCAACCCGCGCCGGATCGCGCAGCAGGAGGCGATCGGCCTGAAGAAGGCGATCGACCAGACCAGGATCATGGCGCCGCCGGCGAGCTGCATCGCGCCGATCGGCGAGGAGCTGATCCTGGCCGGCCTGAAGAAGGAGGTGGAGGCCGACTTCTATGCCGCCACCACCCGTTCGCCGGCGGTCTACCGCGGCCACCCGTTCCAGATCGAGGTCGGCATCGCCTACGGCAAGGTCGGCGACACCCTGGAACTGCAGGACGGCGGCAAGATCGTCGAGGTCAAGCGCAAGCGCGAGAACGACGAGAACCTGCTGGGCGCCGCCGACGAGCCGGTCCGGCTGATCCGCTACGCCAACCGCGTGCCGCTGCTGTTCCAGCAGTCGGCCTGCGCCACCACCAAGGCGGTGATCGGCACCGACTGGCGCCGCTACGGCCTGCAGCAGCCCAAGGGCGCGCTGCCGATCGGCGCCATGGTGATCATGGTGCACATCGCCTCGGTCTGGGTGCCGTTCACCTCCGAGTCCAAGGAGGCGATCGCCAGCTACGACGAGATCCTGAAGGAACTGCGCCTCGGCCTGATGGACTGCGGCCGCAAGCTCGGCATCCACGTCCGCAAGGGCAAGAAGCTGCAGAGCGAGTTCAAGAAGCGCAACTACATCCAGATGTACATCCCGCACGTCGCCGAGGCGCTGCGCGACATCCTCAAGCTGGACGAGAAGGCGACGGAGAAGACCGTCGGCAACCTGACCACGGTCCTCGAGAAGAGCCGCAAGCTGTAGGAGCACCCCGATGGCAGCCAAGAAGAACGCCGACGCCGGCCGCGCCAAGAAGCCGATGACCGAGATCGACAAGGTCACGGTCCGCGAGATCGTCAAGTGCGCCGAGCACGTGCACGGCAGCATCCAGAAGCTCGACAAGCCGGAGCTGAAGTTCCCGGAGCGCTCGCTGCGCAACGCCCGCTACGACAAGAAGCACGGCTACTTCCAGATGGGCAAGAGCCGGGTCGAGCGCACGCTGACGGTCAACACCGTCAAGGGCTTCGCCCAGACCCTGAAGCTGATGTCGCTCAGCAAGGACATGGTCGAGCAGGACGACTTCGCCACCAAGCGAGAGGCCTACTACGTCAGCAAGAACTGGGGCGACGCCAAGTTCACCGAGCAGCCCGAGTCGGACGCGGTGATGGACGACATCGAGGCGCTGTTCAGCCTCGAGGGCGTCACCCGCGAGCAGCTGCGCTTCAAGCCCGAAGAGCACGGCGGCGCCGTGGCCGGCGAGCTGGTGGTGGTGGACAAGGACCGCGAGACCGGAGCCGACGAGCGCATCGACTGCACGCGGTTCGGGTCGGGCGCCTACTCGATCCCCAGCTCCGTCGAGCACCTGAAGTTCGAGACCAAGGCGAAGTTCGTCCTGGTCATCGAGACCGGCGGCATGTTCGAGCGCCTCAACTACCACAAGTACTGGCGCACGGCGCAGTGCATCCTGATCGGCACCAGCGGCGTGCCGACCCGCGCCACCCGGCGGTTCGTGCGCAAGCTCAGCGACGAGAAGAAGATCCCGGTCTACTGCTTCAACGACTGCGATCCCTACGGCATCTCCAACATCTACCGCACCCTGAAGGTCGGCTCGGGCAACGCCGTGCACCTGAACCAGTTCTTCTGCGTGCCGCAGGCGCGCTTCCTCGGCGTCACGCCGCAGGACATCGTCGACTTCAAGCTGCAGGACGCGACCCATCCCCTCAAGGAGGTCGACATCAAGCGCGCCAAGGACGCGCTGAAGAACGATCCGTTCTTCCAGGCCCACAAGGAGTGGCAGAAGGCGATCGAGATGATGCTGCGGATGGGAGTCCGCGCCGAGCAGCAGGCGCTGGCCAAGTGGGGGCTGAACTTCGTGATCGACGAGTACCTGCCGCGCAAGCTGAAGGACCCGTCCAAGTTCCTGCCGTAGGCCCGACGCCGCTTCAGCAGCCACCCTCGGCACAGCGCCGGAACCGCCAGCCCAGCGCGCCCAGCACCGCATCACGCCGGCCGGCCAGCGCCGCCCGCTCCGGCGCGCCGAGGTTGATCACGCCGTAACGGATGCTGGCGCCGTCCTCGGCGGCGAAGTCGCGCAGCACCGCGCCGGCGCGCACCTCGTTCCACACCAGGGTGCCGGGGAACAGCCCGGCGGCCCGCCGCAGGTCGGCCGCCTCGGGCGCCCGCTCCACCACCACCGGCTCGAACACGCGCAGCGGGAAGCTGGCGGCGAAGCGGTGGGCGCCGCCCCGGCGCCGCAACTGCGGCACGCGGCCCCGGCACAGGTCCAGGGCGATCGCGTGGCCATGGATCCCGTCCACCTTCTCGTAGAGGTCGGCGAACTGGCCGCACATCCGCGGGTTGATCTCGACGATGCCGATCGTGTCGGCGGCGGCGTCCCACATCAGCTCGACGTTCCACATGGTCCAGCGCAGGCCGTGCGCCGCCGCCACCCGGCAGGCCAGTTCCTCGAGCCGCGCCTGCGTGCGGTCCGGCAGCGCCGAGGGATACTCGAAGGCGACGAAGCTGCCGCTCTGCGGCTCGCACAACGCGTCCACCACGCCGAGCGCGATGGCAGCATCGCCGGTGCTGAAGCCCTCCACCGTCACCAGCCGGCCGCGCAGCACCGCCTCGGCGACGAACGCGGTGCCATCCACCGCCGGCCCGAGATAGCGCTCGACCAGGCGGCGATAGATGCGCAGGTAGCGATGGCGGTAGTCGGCGACCGCGCGGCTCGACAGGAACGCGACCAGGCCTCTGTGGTCGTCGACGCGGCGGGCCAGCACCGAGAAGCAGCCCTTGGCCGGCTTCACGAAGCAGGGGAACGGCACCGAGCCTGCCGCCGGCGGACGCTCCGGATCGAGGACCACGAACGCCGGCGTGTTGGCCGGCGCGACGGCGGCCTGCACGGCCCGCGCCAGCCCCTTGTGGTTGGCGGTCATGATCACCTGCGGCGTGCTGCCCGGCAGACCGAGCCCGGCGGCGATCGCCGCCACCGCCGCCGCACCTGGGTAGTCCGAGGAGCTGAACACGCCGTCGGTGTCACCCCGCCAGTCGCGGATCGCTCCATCGATCTGCCCGAGCACGTCGAAGTCGTCGGGACAGTCGGCGTCGTCGGGCGGCACGAAGGTCACCTGCGCCAGCAGGTCGGGGCGCGCGGCGAGCTGCTGCCGGTCCCACGCGGTCGGCTGGACGATGCGGATGGTGCCCACCGCCGCATTGTGGCCGCCGCCCCGGATCAGAACAGCGTCACGTGCACGGGCGGCGCGACCACGAAGGGCGGACTCCAGGCGACGCCGGGATCCCAGGCGCCGGCCACGGCGGTGACCAGGAGCCCGCGCAGCGACGGGTTGGCGGGCAGCGGCGCCGGGAACCAGACGTGGCCCGCGGCACCCGGCAGGCCGGCGCCGGCACGGACGTCGCCGCCGCCGGTCTGGCGCCAGACGATCACGTCGGCAGCCGAACGGATCGCACAGCCGCCCGGCAATCCCGGCACGGCCGCCAGACCGTTCGGGTTGGTGCCCAGCACCAGCATCGCGATCGTGTTCGGCAGGAAGTTGGTGCCCTCGAAGGCGAACGCGGCATTGCCGAGGCTCGGCGGCTGGTTGGTGAACAGGGTGCCGAAGCCGCCGGTGCCCCAGCAGCGGCCGTTGGGACTGCCCGGCAGCGTCACGTTCCGGCCATCCAGGTAGCCGCAATAGAACCGCAGCTTCGGCGCGGCCGGCGCCACCTGCGTCCACACACCGTTCACCAGCTGCGCGGTCGGCACGGTGGCGCCGCCGGGCTCATACGGCTCGAACGAACCGCCCGGCTCGGTCCAGACGATCCACACCGGCCAGCTCACCCCGGCCAGGTCGAGATCGAGGTTGGTGCCCTGCCAGGCGACGCCCAGGGCCGGCGAGATCTGCCATGTGCCGCCGCACCAGCGCCGCAGCGGCAGGTTGGTCACCGGATCGTCGTACCACACCTCGAGCTTCATGAAGCCCGGCTGCGTCACGGTGTTGCCCGTGCAGATGGCCAGCGCCTGCAGCGATCCGCTCGGACCCAGCGTCGTGCGGAAGGCGAACGAATTGGGCCCGTTCGGGTCGATGGCGGTCAGCGCCGAGCCGATGCTGGAGGAGACGCCGTTCCGTGCGTGACAGGGCGAGGTCTGCGCACCCAGCGACGCGGCGGACAGGAGGCAGGCGAGTATCCTGGACATGGCGACTCCGCGAGGAACGGGCCACCCTACCACCGCCACGACCACCCGCCCAGGCCGCCCACCCACCTCATGTCGCCCGAAGCAGCCTTCCCGCACCCGATCGAGGACCGTGAGCACCTGCTGATCCCGCTGCCGGACGGCGGCCACCTCGCGGCGCGGGCCTGGCTGCCCACCGGCAGCGGGCCGGCGCCGGCGGTGCTCGAGTACATCCCCTACCGCAAGCGCGACGGCACCCGGCTGCGCGACGAACCGATGCACCGCTGGTTCGCCGGGCACGGCTACGCCGCGCTGCGGGTCGACATCCGCGGCACCGGCGAGTCCACCGGCATCCTGACCGACGAGTACAGCGAACAGGAACAGCAGGACGCGCTGGCCGTGATCGCCTGGATCGCCGCCCAGCCCTGGTGCGACGGCACGGTGGCGATGATCGGCAAGTCCTGGGGCGGCTTCAGCGCCCTGCAGGCCGCCGCCCGCCGGCCGCCTGCCCTCCGCGCCGTCATCGCCGTCTGCGCCACCGACGACCGCTACGCCGACGACGCCCACTACATGGGCGGCTGCCTGCTCCACGAGAACCTGGTCTGGGGTTCGCTGCTGATGACCCTGTGCGCGCAGCCGCCGGACCCCGCCCTCGCCGGCCCCCGCTGGCGCGAACTCTGGCAGCAACGCCTCGACCACCTGGCGCCGTTCCCCGCCCGCTGGCTGCGGCATCCCTGCCGCGACGACTACTGGCGCCACGGTTCGATCAACGAGGACTTCGGCGCGATCGAGGTGCCCGTGTGGGTGATCAGCGGCTGGGCCGATGGCTACAGCAACGCGGTGCCGCGCCTGCTGGCGGGCCTGCGAGGGCCGCGCTGGGGCCTGATCGGACCGTGGGCCCACGCCTACCCGCACGAGGGGGTGCCGGGCCCGGCCATCGGCTTCCTGCAGGAGGCCGTCCGGTTCCTCGACCGCTGGCTGCGCGGCATCGACAACGGCTGGGAACGGCAGCCGCGCCTGCGGGCCTGGCTGCAGGACAGCGCGCGTCCGGCGCCGGGCCGGACCGAGCGCGCCGGCCGCTGGATCGCCGAGCCCGAATGGCCGAGCCCGCGTCTGCATCGCACCACGTTCGCCCTGCGCGGCGGAGCCCTGGTCGATCCGGCTGACGCCGATCCGGGCGAGCCACCCTGCCGGCACCAGTCGCCCCTCGCGGTCGGCCTCGCCGCCGGCGCCTGGTGCGGCTTCGGCCTGGACGGCGACGATCCGGCCGACCAGCGCACCGACGACGCCGCCTCGCTGTGCTTCGACAGCGCGCCGCTGACCGGGCCCTTCGCCATCCTCGGCGCCGCCGAGGTGGAACTGGCCCTCGCCGTCGATCGGCCGGTGGCGATGCTGTACCTGCGCCTCTGCGAGGTGTTCCCGGACGGCGCCTCGGCCCGCGTCACCTACACCATCAGCAACCTGACCCACCGGCACGGCCACGAGCAGCCCGAACCGCTGGTCCCTGGCGAGCGGCTGCGCCTGCGGCTCCGGCTGAACGACATCGCACACACCTTCGCCGCCGGCAACCGCCTGCGCCTCGCGCTGTCCACCTCCTGCTGGCCGCTGGCCTGGCCGGCGCCGGCGGCGGTCACCGTCACCCTGTTCCCCGCCGAATGCCGTCTGCACCTGCCGGTGCGGCCCGACCACGCCGCCGACCACTCGCTGCCGCCGCCGCCGCCGCCCCGCAGCGCCGCGGCGCCGCCGTTCACCGACCTGCATCCAGGCGGCGTGCGCCGCACCACCACCCGCGATCCCGCCTCCGGCGAGCTCGTGACCGTGACCGAACTGGACCTGGAACCGGACGGCACGCCTTCGCTGACCCAGCTCGACGACATCGACCTGCGCTTCGGCCACGGCATCCGCGAGACCTTCCGCATCGTCGATGGCGATCCGTGCTCGGCCCAGGCCGAGGTGCACCACGTCACCGTGGCCGAACGGCACGGCCAGGCGCTGACCGTCGCACTGACCGCCCGGCTCACCTGCACCGCGGACACCTTCGCGTTCACCGCCACCCTGGAGGCGCGCTGCGACGACGAGGTGGTCCGGCGCCGTGAGTTCGGCGAGACGGTGCCGCGCCACCTGGTCTGATCGGTCGTCGATAAGTATCTATCTGATAGCATCTTATGATTCATCAACCGCCGACATCCACGCCGGCGTCCACCGCCGCCGCCTGGTCCGGCCGGTCCCAGGCGCGGTAGAGCCCCGCCAGGTTGTCGGTGGCCTGCTTCACCCAGGCGTGATCCGTCGCAAACCGCGCCCGCATGATCGTCAGCGCCCGCCGATACAGCGGCTCCGCCGCCGCGAACTCGCGCCGTGTGCACAGCACCTGGCCGAGATTGGACATCGCGATCGACGCGTACGGATGGTCGCCGTGGCCGGTGCGCTCATAGATGCCCAGCGTCTCGCGCAGGCAGGCCTCGGCCTCGCCAAGGTCGCCGCGCCGCTGCGCCAGCGACGCCAGATGGGCGAGGAACGTGCCGAGCCAGGCGTGGTCCGGATCGATCGCCCGCAGCAGCATCACGCCTTTCCGCACCAGCGGCTCGGCCTGATCGAGACGGCCGGCCTTCAGGTGGATCGCGCCGACGTTCAGCACCGCCCGCGCATACCGCTCGTCGTGCTCGCCGTGCAGCGCGCGGAACTGGTCGCCGGCGGTCTGGTAGCTGGCGATGGTCTCCTGATCGAGACCCAGCCGTTCGTAGAGCAGCCCCAGCGCGTTGTGCACCTCGGCCAGGTCGTCGTGGGGCGGCGCCAGCAGCCCCTGCCGCAACCGCAGGCACGCCTCCAGGTGCGTCCGCGCCCGCGCCAGGTCGCCGTGGCTGCGGAACGCGTGGCCGAGCATCAGCCGCACCCTGGCCTCCACCTCCGGCGGCCCCTGGATGTCCGCCACCCGGTCGCCGGCGCGTTCGATCGCCGCGCGCAGGGTCAGGTCGGCGCTGCCGTTCTCGTTGGGATCGGCCTGGGTCAGCAGCGCGTCGAACCAGCGGTTCACGCCCACCGCGATCCCGGTCTGGTGCCGCGCCTCCAGCATCTGCCAGAACGCCACGCCGGCGCCGCCGAGCAGGGCCAGCACCGCCACCCCGGCCGCCGCCACCAGCCAGCGATGGCGCAGCACGAAGCGGCTCAGCCAGTAGACCGCGCTCGGCGGCCGCGCCGCGATCGGCTCCCGCCGCAGGCAACGCTGCACGTCCTGGCCCAGCGCGTCGGCCGACGGATAGCGCTGGCCGGGATCCCGGGCGAGCGCCTTGCCGACGATGGTCTGCAGGTCGCCGCGACAGTCCCGCGCCACCGCGCCGAGCCGCTGCGGTTCGCCGCCGTCCAGGATCCGCAGCACCTCCGCCGGCGGCCGTCCCCGCACCGGGAACGGCAGCTCCCCCGCCAGCAGCTCGAACAGCAGCACGCCCAGCGTGTACACGTCCGAGCGCACGTCGACGGCGCCGGGCTCGGCGCGCAGCTGCTCGGGACTCATGTAGCACAACGTGCCGACCAGCTGCCCCTCCAGCGTGCGCAGCGACTGGCCCTCGTCGTCGAGCACCCGGGCGACGCCGAAGTCGAGCACCTTGGGCCGGTCGTCGTCGTCCACCAGGATGTTCGAGGGCTTCAGGTCCCGGTGCACGACGCCCTTCTGGTGCGCGTGATGCACCGCCTCGCACAGCCGCCCGAACAGCCGCAGCACCGCCCCCCGATCCGGCCGCCGCTCCCGCCGCCAGACGTCCAGCGGCAAGCCGCGCACCTGCTCCATGGCGAAGAACGGCTGCGCCCCGCCCGGCGCGGCGAACGTGCCGGCGGCGTGGATCTGGGCGATGCCCGGATGCTGCAGCCGCGCCAGCACGCGCGCCTCGTCGGCGAAGCGGCGCAGCGCCGCCGGCCCGGCGCGGCCCGGGCGCAGGACCTTCAACGCGACGCGGCGCTGCGGCTCCTGCTGCTCCGCCTCGTAGACCACGCCCATGCCGCCCTCGCCGAGCACGCCCAGGATGCGGAAGCCGGCGATCTGGTCGGGCACCGCGGCCGGCGCCGGGTCCTGCCGGCGCAGCCGTTCCGCCGCCTTCCGCACGTGCGGCAGCAGGTCGCCGTCGTCGCTCACCACCGGATCACCATTCCTCGCTCCGTTCCCGCACCAGCTCACGCACACGGTCCAGCACGCGCCGCTTGGCGCCGTAGACCGCGTTCTCGCTGATGCCGAGTTCGGCGGCCACCGCCGCCGCCGGCTGGTCCTGGCAGGCGAAGCGGTCGAACGCGGCATAGGTCTGCGGCGTGACCTCGGCCCGCACCTCGGCGAGGCAGTGCGCGAACAGCGCGGTCCGCCATTCGTCCTCCCACACGTCCTGCAGGGCGTCGTCATCGGCGATCCGCTCGAAGAAGCCGGTGCCGGTGTCGGGATCGGCGACCTGCGCGGCGCGGGGCCGGCGCTTGTGGCACTGGCGGATCGCGTGGGTGGCGATGCCGAACAGCCACTGGCGCAGGCGGCCCTTCTGCGGGTCGTAGCGGCCCGCCCGGTAGCCCTCGAGGAACGCCAGCAGGGTCTGCTGCGCCGTGTCCTCGGCGTCATCGGCGTGCAGACCGAGGCGCCGGGCGTACTCGAGCAGCACCGGCCGGTAGCGCTCGACGTAGTCCTGCCACACGGTGCGGTTGTCCGGGTCCATCAGGCCCCGGAGCAGTTCGGCGCTGGTGATGGTGCTGCGCATGGCGGGCCGCGGGACCCAGGTTAGCCAGGCTCGGGCGCGCCGGGCAACGGGCGGCCCGGCCCTGCCTCAGTTCACCAGGATCCAGCTGATCCCCGACAGGCCCTGGTCGCGCAACCGCCAGGAACGGCCGCCATCCGTGGACACGTGCAGGTTGCCACCCTTGTCGGCGACGGCCACCGTGGTTCCGCGCACGGCGAGACAACCGGTGTCGACGATGCCGGCGAGCCAGCGCGGGAGACCTGGCACGGGCTGCAACGGACCGCTGCCGTGCAGCGGCCGCCGGTACACCGCGCCGCGTTCGGCGAAGTGGTCGGCGGCGGCGCTCACCAGGATGTCGTCGCCGCAGAACGCCACCGCGCTGCAGTAACTGGCGTGCAGGCCCTCGCGTTCGACAGTCCACGTGCGGCCGCCGTCCCGGCTCAGGCACAGCCCGACCGCCGCCGCCGCGACGACCGTGCCTGGCTCCGTCGGGTGCGCCGAGACCTCGTGGACGTCGTGATCGATGGCGATGGTCGGCTGCCAGGTCACGCCGCCATCGGTGGAACAGGGAATGCCGCCGACGTGGACGTTCGCCAGCAGCGTCCGTTGGTCGGCGGTGGTCGCCAGCGAACGGACGCCGAGCGGCGGCCCCACGCGCCGGCCGTCGATGATCGCCGAGCCGGCGTACCAGGCCGCGCGGCCGGGCACGACCGCGAAGCCCGGCAGCGCCTCGAGTGTGCCCTCGCCGGTGACGCGCAGCACGCTCGCGTCGTCGGTGCCGACGTGGATCACCTCGCCCACGCGCACCAGGCACGCGAGATCGCGCGGGCTCTCGGCCAGCGTGCGCCACCCCTCGGCGCCGGTCCGGCGGCACACGGCATGGCCATCGACGATCGCCAGCACGCCGCCGTCGCGGTCGGACGCCAGCGCGCGGACTCCACGGCCGGCGAGCTCCTGCCGTCGCGCGTCACCCTGGTACACCAACACGCCGTCGTTCCAGGTGGCCACGAAGATGTCGGGAATCGTCATCGAGATTCCAGGCGCCAGTTCCTGCCCCTGCAGCCACCTGGCCGTTCACAGCACCTCCCGGTCGCGATCCTCCAAACCCTAGCTGAAAGACACCCCGGTGGCTTGCGCAAGTTGGCCCTCTACTGCAACGGCGGATGGCACGCTCGGGGCCTTGGGCGCCCAAGCACTGGTGAATGCGTGTGTATGGGTCGCGACCCTCTCGCGGGCCTCCGTTCCGAGTCCGTTGCTAGCGAAAGCCGCAGTCGGCAACCCGTTGGCACCACCCGTGTTAGGGTTCCGTTCGCCAACAGAAGCAGGTCGGCCTTGACTGTCGTCTCACAACCTCCGACTATCGTCTCATGGTCGACGACATCCGGTACCTGAACGAGCTCTTCCGTATCGTTGGAGGGGCGCTTCGTCTCGATGCGGACCGGGTTCGCAACTACACCGCCTTCCTCGCGGAGAAGCTCGATGCGGCCGGTGAGGCCACGGCTGCCAAGCGCCTGAGAATGCTCCTGGCAGAAAGCGACCGGAGCCTCCGGCCAACCAGTGGTAGCCCAGCTTCTACTCGGGCCCTCCCGATCGACAGCGAGAGCCGCTTCGAGTTGCTAGAGCAAGTCCGCCCCATCGCCGAGCGAGACGGCCCAGTGGTCCTTGACGAGAACCAATGGAAGGTCGTCAACGAATTCCTGAGCGTCGCCAAGAGCTACGGGCAGCTCGAAGCGGCGGGGGTAGCCGCATCCCTCAGCTTGATCATGTACGGACCGTCGGGCTGCGGGAAGAGCCGGTTGGCGCGACACCTTGCTGCCGATCTCGGACTTCCGCTTTACTTGGCCCGCTTGGACGGTCTTATCTCCTCCTACCTCGGGAGCACTTCGAAGAACATCCGCGCAATCTTCGATTTCGCGGCACAGCGTCCTTGCGTCCTCTTCCTTGACGAGTTTGACGCCATCGCGAAGCTCCGGGGAGATTCTCAAGAACTCGGTGAACTCAAGCGAGTCGTCAACAGCTTCCTTCAGAACCTGGACAGCGTGAGCCAGAGCTCGATCGTGCTAGCTGCCTCCAATCATCCTGAACTGCTCGACCCGGCGGTTTGGAGACGCTTCGCCTACAGGTTGGAGCTTGGCTATCCCGACGAGCATCAGCGTCGGGAGCTATGGCGAAACTTCCTCCTCGGGAGGTTCTTCGATGACAAGGAAGTCGACATTCTTGCGGACCTCTCGGAGGGCTTCACTGGTTCCGATATCGAGGAGGCATCGCTTCGCCTGCGTAGGCAAGGGATCACATCCGACAAGGAGCCCGTACTCCATGATGCGCTCCTGGTCTTGCGGAATCTTGCGCTTGGAGAAGGGACGGGACGCCGCTTACTCGGCTCGCTCCGTGAGCGTGACGAGCGACAGCTTGCCTCCGCACTCCGGCAGCGCGACAAGGCGCGCTACAGCTACGCTAACCTGGGCCGCCTTCTCGGCGTCTCGAAGGCAACAGCTCAGCGCATGCTTGCGGCGGGACTGGAGTAGCACATGTCGAAAGAATCCCCATCTCTCGATCGGCTTCCCATCAAGGTCGTCCTCCCGCATCAAGGGAAGGAGCGTCGCGTACCGGCTGGAGGATCACCTCCGAAACCCCTCCAAGAAGTTACCCCCGAGGTCCGCTCCCAGCTTTCCAACTCCGTCAAGGCGATCAAGGCCCTCGCCGCTGAAAGGGCTCGGCGTGTCGGCAGCGTTCCCGTGCGCGTGAAGCTCATCCCCAAAGCGATGGCCAAGAGCCATCGGCCAGATGAACTCTTCGCCAGGACCTGTCCGATTGTCGGCGCAGGTGCGCTCGGAGAACTCTTCCTCAGGGCGTCCCCTGAAGGACTTGAGCGCCTCGCCGAGGAACTCAAGTCTGGAGACTCCCAGCGGTTGCTAAAGGACATCTCTACCATTCAGACCATCGAGCCGGTAACGCCGACCCTCCGCCGCTCCGGCCTCACTTCAGACGAGATTCTGAAACGAAGTCCCAGGAGCGGCCCGGGCTTCGCAACGCGTGTTCGCCTCTTCGACTACGGCGAAAGCAGCGACCAGTCCCGACTCGTAAGCGATTTCCTGAGCGTCTGCTCGAGTCGACGCATCGCCGTCTCGTCTGATGGCTACTCCGCGTCGAGCCACGTCTACGCCGTCGAGTGCAGAAGCTCCGATGACGTCGAGGCTGTTTCCAGCACGATTGGTGTTCGATCGATCTCAAGGATGCCCGTCGTGAGGATGATACGCCCGAGAGCACTGAATACGGGCACCCTTCCGCCCGGCCTCACGACTCGCGGCCAAGCCGACGAAGACGTGCCTGTCGTCGTCGTCGTCGACAGCGGCATCACCGACAAGATTCCCGCGCTCAACTCGTGGGTCGTTGGGCGACAGTCGGACGTTGCGCCCAAGTATCGCAACTCCGATCACGGAACGTTCGTCGCCGGGCTCATCGTTTGGGGCGACAAGCTCAACCCGCATCTCCCGCGTCTCGGCGATAGTTCGTGCGCCGTCTTCGACCTCCAGGTCATGCCGAACACTAATCCGGCACGAGGAGATATTGGAACGCTTGGTGAATCCGAGCTCCTCCAGTCGCTCGACACAGCCTTGAAGCAGCTTGCCAATCACTACAAGGTCTGGAACCTCTCCCTGGGCACCGACGAACTGTGCTCCACGGATGAGTTCTCCGAACTCGCGAAGCAGCTCGACGATCTCCAAGAGAAGTACCAGGTCACGTTCGTCATCAGCGCGGGCAACTTCGACACCGCTCCACTGCTCGACTATCCGCGTACTGGCTCGCAAATCACCGTGGGTCGGATCACCGCCCCCGCGGACAGCGTACTTGGAGTCACCGTCGGCTCCGTGTCGCACATCGACTACGCCAGGGGCGGACCAAGGCTGCATTGTCCATCCGCTTTCTCTCGCCATGGTGCAGGTCCAAACCACATCATCAAGCCGGACCTCGTTCATTACGGTGGCAGCTGCTCAACGGACAATCAGCACCAAGTCGGCATCCGCTCCGTCTACGATCAAGGAACAGCGGAGGATCTGGGAACGAGCTTCGCTGCGCCGCTCGTCGCAAGAAGCCTAGCCCAGATTGTCCATCAGGTAACGCCGGCGCCGTCACCTGTCCTGGCTCGTGCGCTGCTGACGCACCACGCGCGCGACCCAAGGCACGGCGGGCGCGTGCCGGACGGTGAAGAGAACTTCCTTGGCTTCGGTATGCCTGACGCGCCGCCCTACTGTCTCGAGTGCACTCCCTACGCATCCACCCTTGTCTTTGAAGACACGCTGCGACCGGGATTCTTCCTGGAGTGGGACGACTTCCCGTATCCGCCCTCGCTTCACCGAGACGGGCGGTTCTATGGGGAGGTGTGGATGACCGTTGCCCTCGCTCCGTCGCGCGGAGCGCGCTGGGGCACGGAGTACTGTGAGTCGCACATCGACGCGCACTTTGGGGTCTACTATAATCAGGTCAGCAGGATGACCGGGGAGGTGAGAACGAAGTTCAGAGGACTTGTGCCGCCCGAGCACAAGAACAAGGGGATCCTCTACGA
This sequence comes from uncultured candidatus Brocadiaceae bacterium, assembly GCA_964565715.1. Classification (GTDB taxonomy): domain Bacteria; phylum Planctomycetota; class UBA1135; order UBA1135; family UBA2386; genus CAZMGG01. The sequence goes on from CAZMGG010000013.1 coordinate 35,998, forward strand.
GTCCTACCAAGTGGAAAAGCTGAGAAAGTGGGCTCCGGTGAGGACATACCACGGTGATCTGTCGAAGGGGGAACGAGGCGCGCGCTGGAGGCTCATGGTACGACTGCTTACGCGGCATGGGATCGATGATCTTGATACGACGCGCCCCCAGCCGTTCGCCCTCATCCTCACGGTGGCAGATCCCAAGCGCGTAGCCCCGGTATACGACGATATGGCAAGGTCAATCCGCAGCAGGTTCAAGGTGGACAACCTGACGATACGGCCGACTGTTCGTGTTCGCACGGAGAACCGCGAGACCTGACGAGTCCGCTTGTCCCTCCCGTGTCAATGTCCGCTCAAGTGTAGCAGGGCGAGGATCACGGCCTTGAGCGGCAATGGGCTCCGCCCAAGACTCAGTCCGACTCCGCCGCCGCCCGCACGCGTGCTGCGACTTGGGGCGGGCAGCCGCGCAGCAGATCCACCAGGGCCACCTCCTCCCGCTCGGCGTGGCGCCGCAGGCTCTCGATGGCGAGTTCCCGCGCGCCGGGGTCGCCGCCGGCGATGACCCCGAACAACCGCACACGCCCCAACGCGCTGGCCGGCAACGTCGTCCGCACGTCGCACCACGCCTGATCGCCCGCGTCGGCCAGCAGCACCTCCAGCATCGTGTCGGCCGCGCGTTCCAGCACGTCCGGCCCCGTCGCCGCATCCCGCGCCAGCATCACCGCCGCCATCCCGGCCACCGATCGCCGCGTCTCCCCCAGCCGGTCCACCAGCCAGGCCCGCGACTCCGGCGCGTGCAGCCAGCCGATCGCCACCACCCGATCGACCGCGTCGTCGTCGTCCTCGACGAGGTCGAACTCCGCCACCAGGCGCGGCAGATGCCGCACCTCGCCCAGCAGCCCGATTGCCGTCAGCGCCACCGGCCGCTCCTCCAGCTCCTCGTCGGCGTACAGCTCCAGCATGCGATCACCCCAGCGCCGCCGGTCGATCGCCGCCAGCGCACCGGGATCCTCCTCGCGGGCGATCTCCAGCAGGCAGTACGCCGTGAACATGGCCTCCGAGCGGTGTTCCGGGTCCGCATGCCAGAGGCCCCGTTCCAGGTCCGGCAGCGCCGCCGGGTCGTGGGTGTTGTAGAGGGCGCTGAACACGCCCGCCGGCAGCTCCGGCAGCAAGAGCACGCGCCGCAGCACCGGCAGCGCATCGGCCCGCGACTGGCCCAGCGCCTGGACCGCCTGCACCGCGCGCTCTGGATCGTTCCCGGCGGCGATGGCGAACAGCGGTTGGAAGGCCACCTCGCCGAGCCGGCCCAGGGCCTGGTAGCACCAGTCGTGGTCGAACGCATCCAGCGGGTCCACCAGCAGGTCGATCAGCGGGCCGGTGCAGCGCGGATCGCCGGTGAAGCCCAGCGCGAACACCAGCAGGTGACGCAGCCCGTCGGGCTCGGCGCGCGTGGCACCGAGCAGCGCGTCGAAGTGCCCCCGCGCGAACGCCGCCAGCGGCGCCGCATCGTCGAGGACCGGCGCGCGGTGGCCGGCGAAGGCCTCGGTCAGCGCCGGGTCCGGCACGCGACCGGCCAGGGCCTCGGCCAGCGCCGCGGCCAGTTCCGCACCGGCCGGCATCAGGGCAGCTGCAGCAGCAGGCCGTTCGACCAGGACATGCCGCCCGCCACCGGTTCGAAGCAGGCGTGCTGCACGAAGAAGCGGTGGCCGGTCCAGCCGTTCGGAACGGTCAGCGGCGTGACCAGGCTGGCCGGGCTGCCGCTGCCGGTCACCGCCAGCAGGGTGACATCGATGCTGGCCAGCAGGGAGCAGCCGCTGGTGCCGAACTGCGGGTCGAGCAGGTAGGGCAGCGGCTGGCCCAGGTGGCTGGTGTTGCTGTAGCCGAAGATCGCGACGCCGAGCTGGCCCGCGGTGTGGTTGCCCGAGACCAGCTGCAGGGGCGAGCCGGGCTGGAAGGTGCCCTGCGCCGTCAGGGTGACCGGCCCGAAGGTGCCCTGGCAGCCCGCACCGTAGGGCCGGCCGAAGCCGGCGCGGCCGACCTCGATGTTGTCGAGGCCGTAGGTGGCGCCCTCGAAGTGCAGCCACATGGCGTCCCACCGGCGCGGGTTGGTGGCGTCGGTGGCCGCCTGGTTGAGCCCCAGCGGGATGTCCTGCAGGCCGGGCACGGGCACCAGCGCGGTGCCGCCGGTGGTGAGGTTCATCACCCAGACCGAACCCAGCCCGGCGCCGCCGGCGGCGGCCAGGTCCATCACCACGCGGACGCGCAGCCACTGGTTGCCGGCCACCGGCACCGCGCTCGACAACGGCACGCGCACGGCCGCGCCGCTGGCGGGCACCAGCTGCAGCTGCACGTTGGCCTGGGTCCCGACGGTGAAGCGCACGCCGAGTTCGCCGGCCTCGCCGCGGCGGAGCTGGCCGTTGCTGTTGGTGTCGTGGCCGAGCCCGAACGAGCCGCCCCAGTAGCCGACCAGCATGTCGCACTGGAAGCTGGCATTGGCCTCGCCGCCGGCGAACGGCGGGAAGAACCAGGCGCCGTCGTTGATCCGCGAGGCGTCGCAGCCATACCCCGGGCCGACCTCCTGGAAGCGCAGCGAGCGGCTGCCGTCGTGGGACAGCGTCGCCGTCACGCCGCAGCGGTTGGCGGCGTTGAAGGTCTGCTCGCTCCAGCCGTCCTGGCCGTGCAGCAGGGTATAGGGGTGCGTGTCGGAGCCGTTCAGCTGGTTGAAGTCGTAGCGGAACTGGGCCGCCGCGGCGGGGACCAGCGAACAGAGGGCGAGGGTGAGGCGAAGCATGGCGGCCGCCCAGGGTAGTCGGCGGTGGCGCCGCGGCAAGCCGTGCCCCCCTACCACGCGGTCCGCAGCGTGCGCGCCACGTGCCGCAGCAGGGGCTCCGGCACGCCCAGCTCCTCGGCCAGTTCGCGCCAGCCGGCGAACGCGGCCAGCACCTCGTCCAGCACCGCGACCTCGCGCCGCCGCGGCAGGCCGGCGACGTCGGCCAGGTGCCGCAGGTCCTGCCGGTCGAAGCCACCGGTCCTGCCGTTGATGCTGAGCTGGTGCCGGCTGGTGAACGCGCTGCCCTCGGCGTGGCAGAGGTCGTAGGCCGGTGTGATGTCCCAGGCGCCGTGCCGATCCATCACGAAGGCGAAGTTCTTGACGTGGTCGTCCTGGTTGCAGCCGACCAGGTTGAACACCACCCGCCGGAACTGCTGTTCCATCGCCGCCGCCGGCACCCGCAGCTGCTTCATGGTCAGGAACAGCTGCTCGTACGAGTAGTGGCCGGTCTCGAAGTAGTCGAAGTGCGCCAGCGCCGCGAAGGTCTGCACGAAGCGCTTCCTGCCCGCCTCGTCGCGATCGAAGCGCCGGGTCATGAAGTGGCTGCGCCCGTTCTCCCGCAGCAGCCGGCACCCGGTCATGGTCACGCCGCAGCGCCGGGCGATCTCCGAGTAGGAGTACTCCAGGAGCCCGTAGCCCTGCGGGTCGGCGATCCCCCAGTCGCCGTTGAACGCCACGCCGTCGAACTTGATCAGCCAGTGCTCGAAGCCCGGGGGCAGGTCGACCTGACCCGAGCGCACCTCGTTGGTCCGCGGATCGAAGGCCACCACCGCCTTGGCGCGCGCGCCGCCCGCCGACGTGCCGACGCTCAGGATGTCGAGCAGGGCCTGCTCGCCGCCCTCGCCGTCGAGCCGCGCCTGCAGCTGGTCCTTCTCGGCGAACGCCATCGAGGCCAGTTCGACCAGTTCCGCCACCTCCAGCCGGCGGTCGGCCAGTTCGGACCCGCCGGTGGACGGCTCGAACTCCAGCGCGCCCATGCCGCGCCGGCCGGTGTAGCACAGGCGGTCGACGGCGTGGAACCGGTCGGGCGTGCGGCCGGTGCGCGCCAGCCAGATGTCGATCAGCCGGTTGCCGAACCGGTCGGGCAGGCTGTCGGCCAGCAGGCCCGGCAGGCCGTGGAACGCGCGCGGGTCCAGTTCGCGGAACTGGTAGATGCGCCGCGCCACGGCGGGCATGTGCAGCGGCGCCAGCTCGATGCCGGCTGTGGCGAAGTCCGGGTCGTACTCGAAGCGCGCGAAGCGCTCGCCGTGGTCCATCGCCACGTAGCCGATCGGCGTGCCCCACAGTCGGACGGTGGCGGTGGTCATCGCTTCTGGTCGCCCCAGACGAAGCCTCCGGGCGCGGCGTCGTCGTCTCCCGGAGCGGCGCCGGGCTGCGGCCGGGCCCTGGTCCCGCGGCGGCGGCGCCCCTTCACCTCGGCCATCGGCGAGCGCAGGTCCTCTGCCAGCAGCCCATCGAGGGCCGGGGCCATCTCGAGGGAGAGCAGCAACCGCACCCAGGAGCCGAGCCGACCGTCCTTGCCGTCCTCGATGCGCCGCAGGGTCGCGACTCCGACGCCGGCGGCCTCGGCGAGGCGCTCCTGCGACCAGCCGCGCTGCTTGCGCAGCAGGGCGAGGCGCCGTCCGAGTTCGCGGAGGACTTCGGTGCTGGGCGTCAGGCGCTCGATCTTCATGCGATCTTATATGATCGGATTTCACCAAAGTACAGCAAAAATCGATCGTCAGAAAGCGATTCATGGAGAGAAACGTCGAGCAACCCAACCCCCAGGGAAGGCGATCATAATTGATCGTTTCCATCGTGGATTGGCGGACATCGATTCGTTTTCGATCGCTCTACTGCACCCGGAAGTCGTGCCGGGGCGTCATGCCGAAGCCGAGGCTCGGCGGGTCAAGCACCAGCCACTGGGCCGCCAGCGGCAGGCCCGCAGCCGGCACCAGGCCCAGGGGCAGGTCGAAGGCGCTGCAGCCGGCATCCACGCCCGCGCTGCCCGTGCCGGTCGGGATCACCACGGTCGGCGGCACGCGCAGGGTACAGCCCGGGAGGCCGAACGCATCCAGGGCTAGGGGAAGTAGGTGGCCGCCGAAGCTGTTCTGGCTGCCCAGTGACACCGACAGCCAGGCCAGGGCGCCGGGGGGTGCCCCGCTCAGCACCACGCGGCCCAGACCGCTGTTGCGGCGCACCCCGATCTGCGGCGGCGCGCCGGCCGAACTGCAGCCGGCCCCGGTCACCGTGGTCCCCGGCAGGTTGCAGCGCCAGGCACGGACCCAGCCGTACCGGGGGTCCACCGCCCCGCCGGGGTGGTCGATCGTGACGATCACCGGGTACGGATGGCCCGGCTGCGGCGCCAGCTGCGCGATCTGGAGTCCCAGCGAACCGAACGGCTGCTGGCCACCGGCCAGCCCGGGGTTGCGCAGATCCCACAGCACCTGGCCATCGCGACCGGAGAACACCTGCACCCGGCCATAGGCGTTCGGGCCGTTGTAGAAGTTCTCGGCGCCGCTGATCAGATCGATCACCCCGTCCAGGTCGGCGTCGATGCCGCCGAGCAGCCTCTCGCCGATCAGCGCCGGCGAGGTCCACTGGTGGATGACGTTGCCGGTGGCGCCGGAGTAGACGATGGCGATGCCACGCTGGCCGAAGAAGCTGCCGGCGGCGTAGTCCGGCACTCCGTCGCGGTCCATGTCGCCCACCCCGACCACCGGGTCGCCGATCGCGTCACCGGCCTGCGGGCCGTAGGTCAGCCGGATCAGGCTGCCGGTGCGGCCGGAGATCACGGCCACGGTGCCGCGCGCCAGGCGGTCGTTGACGTCGAGGGCGCCGACCGCGAAATCGTCGGCGCCGTCACGATCCAGGTCGCCGACCCCGGCGACGCTAGTGACCACGAAGCCGAGGCTGCGGGCCGGGATGCGGTACAGCAGCGCGCCGGAGTTGTCGTGCACCCAGAGGTCTGACGAGTTGAGGTGGATCGACGCGATGATCAGGTCGTTGCGGCCGTCGCCATTGACGTCGAGGTCGCCGGCCAGGCGGGACCCGAACAGGGATGCGTGCGGGCCGAGTACGGTCCAGAGCACCTGACTCCTCCTTGGCGACCACACCTCCACACCGAATGCCGTTCCCCAGTGGATGGCCACTGCAAGATCCGGACTGCCATCCTGGTCCATGTCACCGGTCATGGTGATCGCAACCAAGGATACAACTCCGAGGTTCCGTTCGGCTAACACGGCCCCGCTGCGCCCAGACAAGACTCGGAGAGATGTGTACTCGCTCAAGGTGAAAGGGTTAACATATCCCAGCGTGACTACATCTTCACAACCGTCGCGATCGAAATCACCGACCCCCCCGTAGCAACCTCCGTACAAGATGCTCGGGGTGGGATACAGGTCCCAGAGCAGCTCCTGTGCCGGCGCAGGCCAGCACAGGAGCTGCAGCAGGAAGAGTGGACCACAGCGTCCAATCACAGCTTCACCCAGATCGCTTCCGATGGGATGCCCCCATTGGTGACTGCGAACAACATGTAATAGCCGCGGGGCGCAAGGGTCTCTCCGGGAACGGTGAACTGCACCTGAGTCGCTGTGACTGGAGTGACCGCCATCTCGAAGTAGCGCTGGTGCATGTCGCTGTGGTGCGTCACCGAGCCTGGTGCCATGAGCACGACCTTCTGCACCGCGACGCCGATCGGATTGCCAGCCAACGTGCAGGTCAGGTTGTAGCCACCCGCCCCATTGCTGAGCGAATACGTCCCCCCCACCGGCGTCACGTTGGTGATGGTCACGCCCGTCGGACGGGGCGCACCCCCGGTCAGGTAGTGCGGCGAGAAGACCTCGTAGTCCCAGGTGATGGGATAGGCCGGATCCCGGTGGTTGTTGCCTCCCGCGACCAGCACCCGACCGTCGGGCAGAAGCAACGCCGTGGAGTGGTAGTCCCTCGGCGACGCCGCGGCGGGCTGCAGCGACCAGGCACCGTTGCGGAACACCTCGGGCTCGAGCACCCAGGCCTTGTTGATGCTCGCATCGTTGTTGCCGTTGGACCACTGATGCACCCCGCCCACCACCAGCACCGAACCATCGGGCAGGATGACCGCGTTGTGTCGGTTGCGGGATCGATGCAGCGACGGCTGGTTCCCCCAGGCGCCACTGAATGGCCCGGCCCCGATGCAGGCCTCCACCGAAGTGGTCGTGACGCCTGCGGCGAGCCCACCGATGCGCACCATGACGTCGTTGAGTCCGCCGAGGTTGGGATACAGGACACTGGATCCGTCGTGGCGGAGCTGTGAGGCAGGACCGGGTTGGCCCGAGGACAGGTCCCACCCCTGGGTCCACGGCGGGACCGCTGGCGTCGGCGCATCGTGATTGATCCGCGCCGATCGCGGCACGGGTCCAGAGACGAACACCTTGCCGTCGCTCAACAGGTGGGCGCGTGGATACTCGAGCAGCCAGTCGAACTCGGGGCTGCTGGTCGGCTGGATGCCGGGGCCCCAGAATGTACGCAGGTTGCTGACGATGTCGGGTGCCAGGGGGGCCGCCGGCGCCGCTACGGTGCTCGCGCGCACGACCAAGGCCTCGTAGGTGTTCCAGGTCGGATTGCTGGCGCTTGAACCTCCTACCACTGCCGAACCACCAAGCACCAGCGCCATCTCGATCCCTTGCGGGTCCTGGGCCGATATGGTGCGCGGCAGGCGATGGACCCGCACCACGGTCGGGTAGTAGCGGTTGTCGGCCAGCAGCGGCCCACGCGACCAGCGACCCAGGTCGTTGTAGAGCGGCTGCGTCGATCCCGGCAGCGGGAATGCCTCGCTGATGCGGTCCGGGTCGAACAGGAACGTGAGATTCCCAGAGAACTGATTCAGTCCGGTCGTGGTGTATTGGAAGTAGGTACCGCCGGCGACGATCAGATCGCCCTCCTGCGACCACGCGTGTCCCGAGCAGAACAGATCACCGCCGAAGACTGATGGCGGCACCGTCGGTCCCAACGAGTTGATCGGCAGGAAGAAGTTCCGGAACCTGGGCCCGGTCGGAGCAACTGCCGGATCGACGATCGACCAGGACTGGAACGACCAGTAGTTCTGGTGGAAGGGATCCGCCCGCCCGACCGCCGGCGTGATGTCCCACACCACGACCTTGCCGCGATGCGGCCCCTTCGGGATGAGCGACATGTGCACCGCGTTGAACGTCGGCGTGGTCGTGTTGGCGAGCAAGGGCCACTGGGGCGGGACCGGCGACGTGGCGAACGGCGTCCTGGCGTCAGTGCCGTTGGCGGTGGCGTGCTCGTGGTTGAACGCCTGGGTCCACGCTCCCTGCGACTGGGTTCGCCCTACTCCGGGAACGACCAGCAGCCCCAAGAGGATGAGTGAGGTGAGGTGAGGTGAGGTGAGGTGAGGTGAGTACTCGCCTCACGGCCTCACGCAGCCATTCGCTTCGGGAATTCGTCACGTGCATCGGATTCTCCTTCGATCCTCCGGCTCCGGGAGCTTCCGGATGGCGGAAGGACTCGGGCAGGATCCGGCCCCCCGAACCATCCGTCAAGCCACCCCCCGTCGGTCCAGGGCCAACCCCCTATCGACGTTCGCGCCCGATACCGACAGTCCGACCGACGCCCTTCAAGAGTCGTCCGACCCGATACGAGCCGACCATGCGCCGCCTACTTCGCCCGCAGCACCCCGGTCACCGCCAGCTCCAGCAACCCCGGCTCGCCGGCCCCGCACGACAGGTACCGCACGATCCCCTGGCGGTCGATCACCACCAGCGTCGGGATGCCGGAGACCTGGTAGGCCTGGCTGTTGACGCCGGACCCGGCGATCCCAAGCGGGTAGTTGAGCTGCATGTCCTGGTGGAAGTCCTGCACGTGCGCCGGGTAGTCCTCCGGCGCGATCGGTCGCACCGCCGCGCGCTCCGACACGTCGTAGCCGTAGTCCTCGACCTTGCACGGCCCGATCACCTGCAGGTCGTCGGGATGCGCCATCTGCAGCGCCACCAGGTGCGGCATCGCCTTGCGGCACGGCTCGCACCACGGCTGCCAGAAGTCCAGCACCACCACCTTGCCGCGCAGCGCCGCCAGCGTGTCGTCGCCTTCGACCTTGCCGCCGACCCAGTGGTCGAAGCGCACCGCCGGCGCCGGCTTGCCGAGGAACGGCGCCGCCGCGGCCACGTAGCGCCGCTGGTTCCGGTCGACCGCCGAACCGGTGGCGCCGTCCGGCGGCGGGGCCGCCAGGAAGTCGCGCACCAGCGCCGCACCCTGGTCGAACTCGCCGCGGTGGGTGCAGAGCGCCAGCTGCACCAGCACCGCCCAGGCCTGGTGGTCCGGCCAGGCGGCGGGGTCCTTGCGGATCGCGTCGACCTGCTCCTGCGCCGCGGCCAGCTCGCCGCGGTGGATCGCCGCCACGACGCCGAAGGTCACCGCCGCGGTGCGGCAGGCCGGCGCCGGGTCCCTGGCCAGCGCCTCGAGGTGCGCCTGCAGGCGATCCCAGGCGCCGAGCGCGATGAGGGTGCGCGGGTAGTAGCTGGTGCGGACGCTGGGATTGCGGCGGGCAGATCCCTGGGCGTCCTCGGCGGCGATGGTCTTCTGCATCCAGTCGGCGGCCAGCGCCTCGTCCTTGCTGTTCATCGCCGCGATGCACAGCGAACCCATGGTCTGCAGGTCCGGGGCCTGCGGGTCGCCCTGCTGCAGGCTGCGGGCGTAGGCGTCCACCGCCGCGCGGTAGTCGCGGCCCTGCTCGTGGACCCGGGCCAGCAGCAGCCAGCTCGCCGCCGACAGGTCGTTCCGGCTGCCGAAGTCGCGGAGCAGCGCTGCCCGGGCTGTTTCGGCGGCCGCCTGCAGCTCCTGCAGGGCGGGTGACGGCACGCCGCCCTTCTTCAGCTCGCCCGACTGCCGCGCCTGCAGCATGGCCTCGGTCAGCGCCTTGTGCTTCTGCTGGTAGCCCGCGTGGGCGGCCCTCAGTTCGGCGTCGGCGGACTGGGCCGGCAGGACGGCGGCCAGGGCAGCGAACAGGACGGCGCACCGGAGCCGGAGCATGGGCGTGTTACGGAGCGGACGCCCGGTCAGGCCAGCGCCGCCTCGATCTTCTTGAAGTCGGCGCCGACGATCGGCGGGCCGCCGTCGATGCGCGTGACGGGGATCGACATGATGCCCATCTCCACCATCTCGTCGCGCGCCGTGGCGTCGGCGTGCACGTCCTTGATCTGGAACTTCAGGCCCTTCTTGGTGAGGAACTCCTTCACCTTGGTGCAGGCGCCTCAACCGGCGCCGCTGTAGACGACGATGCTCTTCTGGTTGGTCATGTTTCCTCCGCGGGGCGGCGGCGGGATGCCGCCGGCCGTTCGGTGAGGGGCGAGGGTAGGACGCGGGCCGGCCCAGGCAAGAAAACCCGCGGCGCCGCGGCAGATCGGCCACCGCCGGGCCAATACCCCTCTCCCCCCGAGAGGTCCCATGCTCACGCTCGCCGTCCTGCTGTCCCTCACCGCCCCCCAGGAACCTGCCCACCACCCCGGCGCCGCGCCGAGCCTGCTCGCCGTGCCGCTGGCCTTCGAGCAGCACCCGGAAGCCCGGGGCGACTGCTACCTGGCGCGCCTCGGCGGCCACGCGATCGTGCTCCGCCCCGCCGGGGCCACCTTGCGCCTGCACGGCCCCGACGATGCCACCGCCGAGCTGACGATCACCTTCCCCGGCGCCGCAGCGGATGCGCCGCTGTCCGGCGAGGCGCGCACCGCGCGCACCGTGCATTGCCTGCTGGGCGATGACCCGACCCGCTGGCGGCGCGACCTCGCCACCTTCCGCACCGTGCGCCAGCGCGAGCTGTGGCCCGGCATCGACGTGCTCTGGCACGGCCGGGCCGGCGCCCTCGAGTACGACTTCGTCGTGGCGCCCGGCGCCGATCCGGCGCCGATCCGGGTGCGCTTCGGCGGCGGCACGCCGACGCTGGCCAGCAACGGCGACCTGCTGCTCTCCACCGCGGCCGGCGAGGTGCGCCACCGCGCGCCGGTGGCGTTCCAGGAAGACGATGGGGAACGCACCGCCGTCGCCGCCCGCTACCGCCTCGGCGACAACGGCGGGGTCGCGCTCGAACTCGGCGCCTACGACCGCAGCCGCGAGCTGGTGATCGATCCGGTGATCCACTACCTGGCGCGCCTGGACGGCCTGGTCAACAGCGTGGCCACCGACCAGGCCTGCCGGGTCGCGGTGGACGCCCAGGGCCACGTGGTGGTGGCGTTCGGCACCAGCACGCCGGACCTGCCGACCCGCAATCCGATCCAGGCGACGCCCGGCAACAACACCGACGTGTTCGTGGCGCGCTTCAACCAGGCCGGCACCGACCTGGTGTTCGCCACCTACCTGGGCGGCCGGGCCGCCGACAACCCCGGCGGCGTGGCGATCCTGCCGGGCGGCGACATCGTCGTGGCGTGCCGCACCGGCTCGCCGGACTACCCGCTGCTGAACCCGGCCTTCGCCGGGCCGCTGGCGGCGCAGAGCGTGGCCGCGGGCGTCACCGTGCTGTCCCCGACCGGCGCCCTGCAGTGGTCGACGTTCTTCACGCTGCCCACCACCACCAATGCGCCGGCCACCGACGTGGCCACCGATGCGCTCGGCAACGTGGTGGTCTGCGGCCACACCAACACGCTGAACCTGCCGATGGGCGCGACGGCGTTCCAGGGCCAGCGCAGCGGCGTCACCGATGCCTGGCTGGCCCGCTTCAGCGGCGGCGGCGGCTTCCTCGGCGGCACCTACTTCGGCCTCACCGGCGTCAACGAGGCGCTGGACGTGGCGGTGGCGGCGAACGGCAGCATCTGCGTCGGCGGCCGCATCCGGCTCGGCACGGTGCCGATCCAGGGCGGCTTCCAGGGGACCCACGGCGGCGGCACCTTCGACGCCTGGCTCGCGGTGTTCAACGCGAACCTGAGCGCCCTGCAGTACAGCACCTACGTCGGCGGCTCGGCCAACGAGGCCGAGTTCGGCTTCGAGCAGCTCGGCATCGCGGTCGACGCCCGCGGCCATGTCGCCATGGCCAGCGCCACCACCTCCAGCAACCTGCCGGTGTCGCCTGGCGCGTGGCAGACGGCGTACCGCGGCTCCCGCGACGGCTTCGTGGTGAAGGTGGATCCGTCGCTGCAGGGGGCGGCGTCACGGCTGTTCTGCACCTATCTGGGCGGCATCGGCAATGACGGCCTCGCCGACGTGGCCATGGACAGCCAGGGCCATTGCTACCTGGCCGGCGGCACCACCTCGACGGACCTGCCGTTCGTGCATCCGCTGCGCGCCCACTCGGGCAACACGCTGCAGAGCGACGGCCTGGTGGCGGTGCTGGACGGCGGCGGCCAGGCCCTGCGCTTCGCGACGTCGCTCGGTGCCAACCTGGCCGTGGAAGGCATCGCGCTCGGCGCCGACGGCCTCATGGCACTGGCCGGCACCGGCAACGCCTTCGGCATCCCGGTGACGCCCGGCGCCTTCCAGCCCGGCGGCAACAGCGCCGGCGGCGCGATCTTCGCCGCGCGTCTCGAACTGTTCACCGCCGGCCGCGACGGCTACGGCCAGGGCCACGCCGGCACGCTCGGCGTGCCGACCATCGCCGCCAGCGCTGATCCGGTGCTGGGCCAGACCATCGACATCCTGCTGGGCAACTCGTCGGGCCAGCCGAACTTCTGCGCGCTGGCGTTCGGCCTCAGCCAGGACGCGGCGCCGACCCCGCTCGGCGGCGTGCTGCTGGTCGGCTCGTTCCTGACCGCGCCGTTCACCGTGCCGTTGGCCGGCGCCGGCGGCACGTTCCCGCTGCCGATCCCCGCCAGCACGATCTTCTGCAACATGCCGGTGTTCGTGCAGAGCGCGCAGATCGACGCCGGCGCCAGCCACGGCGTGGCGTTCTCCAGGGGCCTGGCGCTGCGACTGGGCGTGTGAGCCGGCTCAGCCGTCGTCGTCACAGCCGCCCAGGGCGCCGTGCGCGACGCCCCAGACCACGCCGGCGACCAGGACCGCATCGAGCGCGACGGCCACGGGTGTCAGCAGCACCCGCCACCACACGCCCGACGGCGCGCTGCGCCAGATCACCGTGCGCACGCTGGCCTCGCCATCGGCGATCGGCACGCGCCGGGATCCGGCGCTGTTCCGGCCCATGGCGAACGCGGCGTGCCCCGTCCAGCGCCACACCAGGATCGGCCAGGCCGGCGCGCAGTCGGCCGCGGCCAGCGCCAGGGCGGGACCGGCCCGCAGGCGGATCAGGGCGCTGCCGTCGACGGTGCAGCGGCGCACCAGCACCTCCAGGGGCGCCAGTTCGCGGCAGCGGGCGGCGAAGTCCGGGGCGGCCGCCGCCGCGGCGCCGAGCCGGGCCAGCTCCACCGGATCGGTCACCACCACGGCGTCGGGCCCGAGCACGCCGAGCAGCACGCTGAAGCCGCGGCCCGCGGCCCCCGGATCGCGTTCGAGCAGCCGTTCGTGCAGGTCGTCGAAGGGCTCTGGCAGCCGCCCCGGCGCGCGCCACGCCTCGACCAGCCCGAGGGCCCGGGCCTCGTCGGGCGAGGCGTGGCGCTCGAGCGCCGGCAGCGAGGTCTCCCCTTCCAGCACCAGGCGCGCCGTGCGCGCCACCGGATGCGCGAGCGGCTGTTCGTGCTGCAGCACCGCCCGCAGGCGCCGCAGGCCGAGGTCCGGCTCGAGCAGCGCGGTCGCCTGCCCGGCGGCCTGGCGGTCGTCCGGCAGCAGGGTGAACGGGACCTCGGGGCCGGGCGGCAGCTCGCGGGCCAGTTCGGTGGCCAGTCCCGTGAGGGGGCCGCTCACCTGCAGGGTCACGGTGCCGTCCGGGCCGATGGTCACCGCCGGCACCGTGGCGGCGACCGCGCGATCCTCCCGTTGGTGGCTGTCGTGGTGGTGCCAGAGCAGCTGGGTGAGGCAGGACTGCAGGAGGACGAGAGGGACGAGGGCCGCACAGCGCAGGAGCACGGCCGGAGTGGGTTTCCCGAGCATGGCGCGCCGCAGCGCGCACCGGGGATCTCAGTTGCGGGGCTTGACCGGGTACTTGCCGGGATCCTGCTGGAACGGCTTCGGGCAGTTGGGGCAGCAGAAGCCGATCGTGCGGCCCTCGTGCACCAGCGTGAAGGCCGGATCCACGGGCTTGCCGGACACCGGGCAGACATCGTTCACCGGCATCGCGGCCGGCGCGGGCAAGGGCTTCGTCGGGTCCGCCGCCGGGCCCGCCGGCGCGGGCGCCGGGCCGAGCTTCACCTCCGGCTCGATCTCCAGCACCGGGTCGCCGGAGCCGAGACCGGCGTCGACGACCAGGCCCTGCCGCTGCCGCAGCATCGAAACGGCCGCCTCGCCGAGCCCGGTGTTCCACAGATACACCTTCTCCAGCGCCGGCAACGCCAGCAGGTCGTCGCGCAACGCTTCCAGCAGCGGCGTCTCCGCCAGCACCAGCTCGCGCAACTGGCCGAGCCCGCGCAGATGCCGCAGCCCCGCCATCGTCACGCCGCTCGCGCGAAGGTCGAGCCGCCGCAGTCCGGTCATCGTGCCGATCAGCGGCATCGACGCGTCGGTGACCCTGGTGCGGGCCAGCGACAGCTCGCCGATCACCGGCGCCAGATCCGTCAGCAGCCGCGCCGCCGCCGCGTCGTCGATCGTCTCGGCGACCGGCGCGCAGTCGATGCGCAGCAGGTCACTGCCCTGGCTCAGGGGGGCGGCATGCACCAGCGCCTCGGCGAGACGCGCCCGGGCCGCCTGCAGCACCGCCTGGCCCTCGCCCGGCGGCGGCGCCGGCGTCTTCGGCCTCTCGCCGGCCTTGTCGCCGTCGGGGTCCGGCGCCACCTGGGAAGGCGGCGGCTCGCCGTCGAAGCTGGCGCCCTCGTCAAGCCAGCGCCGCACCAGCTCCATCTGCTCGGGAGTGAGCTGCGGCTTGCCTTCCGGCGGCATCCGGTCGTCGTGCTCCAGCGGCAGGGTCATCCGCTCCCACAGGAAGCTCTTCGCCGCGTTGCCGGGCTCGATCACCGGGCCGTTCTCGCTGCCGGCCTTGATCGCGGTTGGCGAATCCAGGCGCAGATCGGCCTTGTGCTTCTTCGGGCCGTGGCACGACGCGCAGTACTTCTCCATCAATGGCGCGATGTCCCGCAGATAGGAGACCTGGGCTGCGTTGGGCGTGGCCGCGCCATTGCCGGCAGGCACCACAGGCTGCACCGCCGGCGGCGGCTCGGGCTGCGGTCGCGGCTTCGGCGGAGGCTTCACCTTGCCCTCGAGCGCGTCCTGCAGCGGCCCGCTCAGGAAGTCGTCACCATGGGTGAGCGACGCGCCGTAGTGGCCCGCCGGCACCACCAGCAGGAGCGTCAGCGCGAGGCTCCAGCGATAGACCGCGCGGGAGGCGAACACCGACGCCAGGAGCGCCAGCAGGCCGCAGGCGCCGGCGGCGCAGACGCCGAGCACCTGATGCATGGTGAGCGCGTCGGCGTCGTAGCCGCCCTCGGCGGCCAGCTCGAGGCCGGAGACCGCGGCCAGGCCGGCGAACACCGCATTGAGCCAGAGCAGCACCAGGATCGCCGGACGCGGGAACCGGCGGCGCACGAGACCACCGCCGAGCTCGATCAGGGCCAGCACCGCCACCAGGGCCAGTGGGAAGTGCAGCACCAGCGGGTGGACGCGGCCGAGCACGATCCACCAGGGCGAGGGGCCGGCTTCCTGCGCCAATGACAGGAGCGCGCTCACGCGATCAGCTCCTTCACCACCTTGCCGAACACGTCGGTGAGGCGGAAGTCGCGGCCCATGTGCCGGTAGACCAGCTTCTCGTGATCGAGGCCCAGCAGGTGCAGCATGGTGGCGTGCAGGTCGTGCACCGAGACCGGGTTCTCGACGATGTTGTAGGAGTAGTCGTCGGTCCTGCCATGGGTGGTGCCGGCATTGACGCCGCCGCCGGCCATCCAGACCGTGAAGCAGCGCGGATGGTGGTCGCGGCCGTAGTTGGTGGGCGTCAGCGTCCCCTGGCTGTAGCAGGTGCGGCCGAACTCGCCTGCCCAGAGGATGAGGGTGTCGTCGAGCATGCCGCGGCGGCGGAGGTCGGTGATCAGGCCGGCGATCGGCTGGTCGACGGCGGCGCACTGCCGGCGGATCTCGTTGGGCAGGTTGCCGTGGGCGTCCCAGCCGCGCATGTAGAGCTGGATGAAGCGGACGCCGCGCTCGGCGAGGCGGCGGGCCTGCAGGCAGCTGGCGGCGAACGAGGCAGGATTGGTGACGTTCGGGCCATACAGGTCGAGCGTGCGCTGGTCCTCGCCGGTGATGTCCACCAGTTCGGGCACCGAGGCCTGCATGCGGTAGGCCATCTCGGCCTGGGCGATGCGGGCGGTCACCTCCGGATCGAGGCTGCGCTCGGCCTCGCGGGCGTTCAGCTCGCCGACCAGATCGAGCATGGTCCGCCGGTCCTCTCGGGCGACGCCGTCGGGGTCGCGCAGGAACAGCACCGGGTCGCCGGCCGAACGGAGCTTGCAACCCTGGTGCTCGCTGGGCAGGAAGCCGCTGCCCCAGAAGCGCGCCGACAGGGCCTGCATGTTGCCGAAGCCCTGGCTGATCATCACCACGAAGTCCGGGAGGTTGCGATTCATCGAGCCGAGCCCGTAGCTGAGCCAGGAGCCGAAGCTGGGCCGGCCGGGCTGCTGATTGCCGGTCTGGAAGAAGGTGATGCCCGGCTCGTGATTGATGGCCTCGGTGTGCATGCTGTGCACGAAGCACAGCTCGTGGGCGACCTTGCCGAGGTGCGGCATCAGCTCGCTGATCCAGACGCCGTCCTGGCGGTTCTTGTAGCGGCTGAAGCGGAACAGGGAGGGCGCCACCGGGAAGCGCTTCTGCCCCGAGGTCATGCCGGTGAGGCGCTGGCCCTGGCGGATCGAGTCCGGCAGGTCCTCGTCATAGCGGGCGCGGAGCTGCGGCTTGTAGTCGAACAGGTCGAGCTGGCTCGGCGCGCCTTCCATGTGCAGATAGATGACACGGCGGGCCTTCGGCGCGAAGTGCGGCGCCGCCGCGGGGCCGTCGCCAAGCGTCCGCAGGAGGCCGAGGGAGCCCATCGCGCCGCACAGGCTCGTGGCCTGGCCGAAGAAGCGGCGCCGGGTCAGGTGCAGATGGTGCGGTCCGGTCGGGTGCATCGGGGCCTCAATCACAGCAGAGGGTGGCGTCGAGGGACAGGCAGGCACTGGCCAGCAGGATCCAGGCGGCGCGTTCGGCCGTCGCGGCCGGATCGGCGGCGCCGGCCACCTTGGCGGCGTCGTCGGGAGCGGCGGCGAAGCGCTCGCGCCAGGTGCCGAGCGCCGCCAGCAGGGCCTGCCGCGCCGCCGGCTCCGGCGTGCGGCCGGTGCAGCGGCGGTGCAGATCGGTGAGCCGGCTGTCGTCGTCCCCGGCGGCCGCCAGCGTGCGGTCCGCCAGCGCGCCGGCCGCCGCCACGAACTGGGGATCGTTCCACAGCACCAGGGCCTGCAACGGCGTGTTGGTGCTGATCCGCTGCACGGTGCAGAACTCGCGGGTCGGCGCGTCGAAGGTCATCAGGTTGGGCGGCGGACAGGCGCGCTTCCAGTAGGTGTAGAGGCTGCGCCGCCGCAGGTCGTCGCCGCTGCCCGCCTGGTAGTTGCGCGTGTTGGACTGCGGCATCGCCACCTCCTGCCACAACCCGTCGGGCTGCAGCGGCTTCACCGACGGCCCGCCGAAGCGCTCCGCCAGCAGGCCCGACACGAACAGCGCCTGGTCGCGGATCTGCTCCGCCGACAGGCGATGGCGCGGGAACGCCGCCAGCCAGCGGTTGTCGGGATCGCGATCCCGCAGGTCCGGCCGCTGCCGGGACGACTGCGCGAACGTGGCGCTGCCGACGATCAGCCGCAGCACGTGCTGCAGGTCCCAGCCCGATTCGCGCAGCTCCACCGCCAGCCAGTCGAGCAGTTCCGGATGGCTCGGCCACTCGCCCTGCATGCCGAAGTCGCCCACCGTGCGCACGAGGCCCTGGCCGAACACCTGCTGCCAGAGCCGGTTCACCGCCACCCGCGCGAACAGCGGGTTGTCCTCGGCGCACAGCCACTGCGCGAGCCCACGCCGGTCGCGCGGCGCCCCCTCGGGCAGGGCCCCCAGCGCCGCCGGCACCGCCCGTTCGACCTTGCGGCTGAGGTCCGGCTGGTCGTAGGCGCCGCGCTGCAACAGGTAGGTCGGCCGCGGCTCGGCCAGTTCCTGCACCACCATGGTGCGCGGCAGCGCCGCCTCCAGGGCCGCCACCTGCTTCTGCAGCCCCTCGACCCTGGCCTTCCGTTCGGCGTAGCCCGGCGAGAAACGCAGCCGCCAGCCGAGCGCGATGCGCCGCTCGGCCTCGGCGTCCCGCGCCGTGCCGGGCAGCAGGATCCGCAGCAGGTCGCCGACCAGTTCCTCGCCGCTGCCATCGCGCCGCAGGTAGCCGCCGGCCACGCCGCCGGTGTTCACCACCTTCAGGCAGAGCAGGCTCTCGCCCGCCGGCAGGTCCACCGTGGCCCGGTCCTGATCGGCGGCCGCACCCCGTTCCACCTGCCGGCCCGCCACCTCGGCGCCGCGCACGAACAGGCGGAAGCCGTCGTCGCTGCCCAGCGCGAACGTCGCCTGCCGCGCGCCCGGCACGAAGAGCCGCTTGCCGAGGTAGCTGACGTTCAGGCCCTCGGGCAGCGGATTGACCCGCCCGTCCTGCAGCGCCGGATCCTGCCGCCAGGTCTGGTTGCCGAAGCCGAAGTTCTGCCGCGGGTCGAGCTGCGCCTGCTGCTCGGGCCCATACACCTTCTCCCAGGCCTCCTGCCCCGACGCCGCCGGGAACGGCCCGGTCACGAACCAGAAGCTGCTCGTCACCGGCAGCAACTCGAGGCCGCCCTCGCCGATCTGGCCCAGCGACAGCCGCACCCGGCCCAGCGCGTGATTGGCGTAGACCGACTGGTAGCGCAGCCGCACCTGCACCTCGGTGCCGCCGGCATAGCCGAACGGCTCGTCGGCCAGCAGCAGCAGCACCCGGCCGCCGGGCACGTTGTGGGCATCCACCGCCCAGCCCGCCCCGCGCCCCGACGGCAGCACGTTGCTGGCGGCGAAATCGCCGTTCGGCTGCTCATGGTCGGCCCAGGTCCAGCCCAGCGACACCTGCTTCCGCTGCTGCGGGTCGGCCACCGACACCGCCTCCACCTCCACCGCCGACAGCACCGCATTGCCGTTGGGCGCCCGGCCGATCCGGCCCGCCGGCAGGCTCTTGTCCGGCAGCGCCTCCACCAGCAGCAGCCGCAGATCCTGCGCATCGGTCCGCAGCGTGTAGCTGTGGTCGTCCCGCGCCGGATTGGGCCCCGAGGCCAGCACCGAGCCGTCCTCCAGCACCGTCATCCGCGCGCCGCCGCTGGCGCTCGCGCCCTGCAGCCGCACCGGCGGCCACTGCACCCCGCTCCGTTCCAGCATGGCGGCCCGGAACGCGGCGGCCTCCGCCTCCTCGCCCGGCACCGGCTCCTCCAGCGCCGCCCGCGCCGCCGCCAGTTCCTCCTGCAGCCGCGCCTGTTCCCGTTCCTGCTCCTCGCTCGGCACCACCAGGAACGGCTCGTGCGCCCGGTTCGGATCCGGCTGCTGGCTGTAGAGCCCCGGCTGGTCCACCGAGTTGAAGAAGCCGTAGAAGCGGTAGAAGTCCTCGTGCGAGATCGGGTCGTACTTGTGCTCGTGGCAGCGCGCGCAGCCCACCGTCAGCCCGAGGAACACCGAGCCCACCGTGCTGGCCCGGTCCACCGCGTACTCGACCAGATATTCCTCCGAGATGGCGCCGCCCTCGTCGGTGGTGACGTGCGCCCGCAGGAAGCCGGTGGCGACCTTCTGCGCCCGCGTGCTGCCCTCCAGCAGGTCGCCGGCCAGCTGCTCGGTGACGAAGCGGTCGTAGGGCATGTTCTGCCGGAACGCCTCCAGCACCCAGTCGCGATACGGCCACAGCTGCCAGCCCGCGTCGGTGTGGATGCCGATGGTGTCGGCGTAGCGCGCCGCATCCAGCCACGGCCGCGCGAAGTGCTCGGCCGCCCGGCTGCGGTAGGGCTCCTCGCCGAGCAGCCGCGTCGCCAGCCTCGCCACCCGGTCCGCGCCGGCATCGCCGACGAACGCATCGATCTCCGCCGGCGTCGGCGGCAGGCCGGTCAGCGTCAGATGGATCCGCCGGCACAGCGTCTCGGGATCCGCCGCCTTGGACGGCAGCACGCCCTGCCGTTCCAGTTCCTGCAGCACGAAGCGGTCGATCGGGTTCTGCGGCCAGTCGCCCGCCACCTCGGGCAGCGCCGGCCGCACCGGCCGGACGAACGACCAGTGCGGCTCGTACTCGGCGCCTTCCTGGATCCACGTGCGCAGCAGTTCCTTCTCCGCCGGGCTGAGCGGGCGCTTGCCGGCGTGCGGCGGCGGCATCACATCGTCGGGATCGTCGGTGGCGATCCGCCGCCAGAGTTCACTGCGCTCCGGGTCGCCCGGCACGATGGCTGTGACGCCCTTCCGTTCGGCGGTGGCGCTCTGCCGGTCATCGAGCCGCAGATCCCGTTCGCGGGTGGCCGGGTCGGGGCCGTGGCAGGTGAAGCAGCGATCGGCCAGGATCGGCCGGATGTCGCGGTCGTAGCGCACCTTGGCACCGGCAGGCTGCGGCGCGGGCCCGGACGCGGCGGCCACCGCCAGGAGGGCGGCCGGAACCGCGAACAGGAGCCGGAGGGCGGGTTTCGGCATGGTCGGGGGCGCCGCGTGGGCAACGCGGCGCGGCGCGCATCATCGGGATGGGCATGGCCCCGGGCAACCGGGCAACCAGCTGAGGGTGGGATCCACGCCGAGCCGCATCCGGCTCCGCCCGTCGCCGCGCCATGGTCGTCGCGGCCGTTCCGGGGAGCGTCAGGCAGAACTGGTGCTGGGTCCGCCGGATCCGGACCTGCGCAGAATCGACGTCCAGGACGGCCGCCGCAACGGCTGCATCGAAGGCGCTGATCGCCTCTTCTCCATGCAGCGTTCCGTCCGCACGTCGTCGGCGCACGACGGCGAACGCACGCCCGAGCGCCTCCCGCCAGGACCGCGCCGCCGCCTCGCTGCTGAAGTCGACCTCGACGCGCACGGCCGCATCCTCCCACCACGCCCGCAGGACCGTGAATGCGCCCGGTGCGCGCCGGTGGGCCCGCCGCCAGCGGCCAATGGCTCCGTGCCACCAGCCGCCGCCGCCAGACCTTCGGCATGATCCGTACCGCACGCGTCGCCGATCCGCACAGTCATCTACCAGCTATGTCCACGATGGTGATCTCGTCACGCGGCCCCTTCAGGTGCAAGCGCACGCAATTCTCATCCACCAGAATGCGGCAGCCGACGATCGTCCTTCCGCTCAACAATGGCCCGATGAGCCGCTCGATTTCCCCAAGCTTCGGTGGCTCACCTGCCTCACGAGTCATGAGTATCAGTTTTGTGGCTGCGTGCCTCAACACCGACTCCCTCACGGAATCGGACATTCGAGGATAATCGCTTCCGGCATGCGACCACGGGAGGGCATGCAACACCACGACGATCAGGGCCGCTATGCCCAGCAGGGCGCAAGCTTCGCCCGGCCTAAGCTGTTGCCCATGCCATTTCATGGGAGGCCATCAGCTGCTGCACACTTTCCGCTTGCTCCACACACCAGAAATACTTGTGCCCGGTCCAAAAAGGCTTGATGCTGGCATTCCACACAAGACATCTTGGGGAGGTGAACACTCGAACTCATGGATGGCAGACGACGCCAGGACGTCTCGATCACGAAGACCTGCTCATCCGGACCCGCACCGACCTCGATCTCGGCGGGCTCCGATCCGACCACCACCGAGTCCCAACGCCAGCGCGGACGCAGGCGGAGCACGACCCGGTACCGACCCACCGCGGGGGCGAGCCACAGCGCATCCTCGCTCAGCAGCGATCCCGGAGCACCCACCACAACCGGTTCACCAGCGACCGCCTCGCACGGAACGAGGTCGACCCCGAGGACATGCCCTGGTGGAGCATTCCTGCTGCTGGCCGAGCCGAGCCGCAGACGGACCTGGTGCCCTCCCGTCAGCAGGATCCTCTCGCCATCCCGCCGCGGCCCCCGGGGCACCGCCTGGTAGCCAGGGACCTGGAAGCCGATCATGGGCGTCGCGTCTTCCGGCGGCACCGGCCATTGGACGACACCACGCTCCATGGGAGTACGCACGCCGACATCCGAGACCAGCACGATGCAAGCCGTCCCCGCGGCAGGTCGTAGGGCCACGTCGGCGAGTTCGAAGCGCACGGTCGACGAGGTGCGGGCATCGGCAAACGTCTCGATCGCGCAGTCCTCGACGTCATCGGCAGCCCCGGCCACCCTCGTCACGGGGCCGAGCATCCTGCCGCTCTCGCGATCGCTCGCCCACAACCGCTGGGGCTCTCGCCCAACGTGCCGCACCTCGAACAGCCCAGCTGGCCCGACGGCCCCCCGGAGACGCGGCGCCGCGGCACTCCACGCCACCTCGGACTCTGCGTGGACCACGACATCCTGCGCTGCCATTCCGCTCCGCAGCGCGACCGTGCCACGAATCCTCCTGCCCACTTCCAGGACGATCAGATCAGCAGGCCGTCCCACGTAAGGCGCGTGCCCCGGATGCTGGACCGTCACCGACGACCGAGCCCCCGACGCACCCAGCCGCCGAAGATCGAAGCGCCCATGGGCGTCGGTGGACACGGCAAGGTCCAGGCCCGCTCCGTCGCCGGCGCTCACCCACGCTCCCGCGACGACCCGATCGATCTGGTCGACTACGGCACCACGCATGCCGAAGTCCTCCGGGGCCATCGCCACCTCGCCCAGGCTGGCGGCGCCATCGTCCGCCGGCGGCAATGCCAGGCGCCCGCTGAGCCAGGAACTGCCGTCCTTGTCATCGACCGCGAGGACACAACGGGAGAGGGGTTCGATGCCCGTATCGCCCGGTACATGGAATGAAAACCGGCCGGTCGGATCCACCTCGAGTCCACATCGACCTCCTTCGGCCAACAGCACTTCGCCGACGGCCCCAGCTGGCGGGACCTGGACTCCCATGAGCCGACCGGTCACGCGCAGATCCAGGGACCTCACGTGCGTGGTCTGGATCCTGTCGAGCGCACGTCCGCCAGCGCACCCGCCGGCTGGCAGCACCATCGTCAATGCAAGCAGCAGGGCGGACCGACCATGACGCCATGCGATCGTGTTGTCGTTCGGTGGCATGATCAGTCCTGACGACCATCCGCCTGCATGTGCCGCCAGTAGAGTTCCGGATTCTCGAGGATGCCGCGGGTCACCTGGTAGTGGGATGTCTCGTCAAGACTCACAGGCTCGATCCGGCCTCGATCGAACGAGAGCAACGTGGCACCGGGAAACGTGAGCATGATCGGCGAGTGGGTGGCGATGATCATCTGCACCTCCTGGCTCCGGCACAGCTCGGCCATCCGGACCAACAATGCCAGTTGACGCTGGGGCGACAGGGCAGCCTCGGGCTCGTCCATGAGGACCATGCCTGGGCACATCCAGGAGGCGAACACGGCGAGGAACGCCTCCCCGTGGGATCGGGTATGCAGCGACCGGCCGCCGTAGCGGGCGAACGGGTCCCCATTGAAGTCAAGATCCTGGGCGCGGGCCTCGAGCAACGACGCGAAGCCGGCCTGGAACTCAGCCCGGAAGAAGTACCCATCCCGCGGCTTCCGGGCGAAGCTGCCGATGAGGTAGGGCAGCAGATCGCTCTCTGCCTGCGCGCCTCGTTCGTCGGCCAGCTCGTTGCGACCGCCCACGGTGACCGGCAACCCGCAGAGAGCGGCAACCGCCTCGAGGAGGGTCGACTTGCCGGTCCCGTTCTCGCCGACGAAGAACGTGACCTTCGTCTCGAACGAGACATCGAGACCACGGAGGAAGGGGAGCGAGCCGGGGAATCGGGTGTCGTCGACCTCGACGCCAGGCCGCAGCGCGACCTGCCTGAGGAACGGTGCACTCATCGGTCACCGCGGTCCATGACGCGGGCGCGTGCCAGTTCGAGCCTGGTGTGCAATGCCATCTCCATGCGAGGCTCGCAGGATAGCCAACCCCGAGCCCCAGGCAACCACCCCAGCCTGGCTGCTTGGCCCTACCTTCTACCGAGGTCCGCTCGCTGTGGATGCCGGCGGACGCCATTTTCCCCTTCGCTGCGCTCCCAAAGCAAGGACCTCCTGCGAAGTCGGCTGGCACGACTTGCGTAGGATCGAAGAGATCCCACCGAGACCTCAAACAAGCGAACTCGGGGCTGCCAATTTGACGGGGAGGGCGATGCCGATCGCGGCAAAAGATGAGCGGAACTCCCCCCCGTGCCGCAGCGCGGCAAGTGCTGGTTCAGGTTGTTCATGTTTGTGAGAGGAGCCTCGAGGCAGGTTGGTCGTGGTGGACCGCGGCGTCCGTACCGCGGCTTCAGGGCGAGGTCGTCAGCAGCGCAACGCGCGCAGACCCTCGACGCCGCGGAACAGGGCGGGGAGCCATCTGTTGTAGGCCAGCAGCCGGAAGACGATGCGACGGCCAGTCTTCACGATCTGCGCGGGGATGTGGATCAGCGCGTTGCGAAAGGTGCGGAACTCCATGCGCAGGAGGGATCGCTGCTCGTCTTGGTACCGATCGCGCCAACGACCAGAGGTCGGCAACAGCAGGGCGAACCAGGCCTTCATGCTCCATGCGAGCGATGTCATCACCATGAAGGCCCAGTTGCTGACGAGGGTGTCGACCGGCGCGCGCAGCGCGCGGACGTCGCCCTTCAGCTGGGCGTTCAGGTTCTCCTGGTTGCAGCGATCGTTGGCCGTGGCGACAACTTCGGCGATCGTCAAGTCGCGGCGGTTGGTGATGTAGAAGAAGTAGCGCGTCTCTGGGTAGAGCAACTTCTGGCCGCGCTCCACGGTGATGGTCTTCTTCAGCACTACCATCCGGTACGTGATGTCGCAGGCTGTCGGTTGGTAGTCGAGCTCGGCAACGTCCTCCTTCACGAGGTGATAATTGAGGTACTCCTTCTGCTCGACGATGGCCGCCTTGACGTTCTCGCGTGGCGTGCGTGGCTCGGTCTTGACCTCGTAGCGGGGCTGCCGCTCCAGCCGTTGCCAGGCCTTCTCCGGCAGGGATTCGGCCTTCTCCACGAGGTTGGGACAAGCGTCGTAACCGAACACGAGCTGCACGCCCTGGCGGTGCCAGCGATCCAGATGCTGGGTCTGCGAGAAATCGGTGTCACCACGCAGGAGCACACTCTTGAAGCCTGCCTGCCGTGCCAGCGCGATGGCCTGATCGAGGCGCTCGGCGGCGCCCTGCTGCGAACTGACGTTGGCGCCGCGGTTGACGAGGTAGAGCGGCTCGCCGGTGTTGGCCAGCGAAACGACCAACACGTTGAAGCCCCACGTGCCCTTGTAGGACACGCCGATGCCTTCCTTGCACTCACCGCCCGTCGCGACTTCGGTGCCGTCGGCGTTGCCACGACGCCTGGAAACAGGACTCGCTCGGCCTCCGCCGCGATCGAGCGTACGACGGGATGTGCACCCTCACGGAGTGCGCCGCCATGCAACCCTCCAACCACCCCGCGCATGCCACCCTCCATCGCCACGCGTAGTGCAAGGACCTGACGCACCGGGTCCGCGCCGACCGATCCGGTCGAGGTGCGACCGGCGATGACGTCGCGCAGCCCGACCACGCTCATGGGCAGGCCCATCCGCGAGGCCGTCCGACTGGCCGAGTCCGCCGACGGTCCGCCCGCGAGCAGCAGGGCCACCGCGGCGAACGCATCTGCCCGGTGCCCACCTGAGCGCAGTTCGGCGATGACCTCGCCGAGGATCTGCCGCGTGTCCTGGTCCCGCCTGTCGAGTTCGTGCCCGACGGCCAGTCGCTCGTCGGCAGGCGTCATGCGCAGGCTCCCGTCCGCTTCGTGTACGAACAGCACGGGTAGCACCGTGGTGGATTCCTGCGCAGGTAGGCAGGCACTGGGGACGCCAGCGACAAAGCACAGCGGGATCGCACGGAATGCTCGCAGTCTCATGTGAGTTGTCACATCACAGATCCTCTTCCTTCCGTACATCTCGCGCCAGGGCCTATATCCCGCCGCAGCTTCGAAGTTCCAGCGACTGCTCCTCGGCCAGCGCACAGCGCCGACCATGTTCGATCCGACCTTCCTTCGCACATCTCGTGCCAGGGACTCTTGCCCCGCCGCAGGATCGAAGTCCAGCGACTGCTCCTTGGCCAGCGCGCAGAGCCGACCATGGTCGATGCCGACACGGCGCAGGATGATCGCGCCGTGCCTCTCCAGCTCGCCAAGGCTCAGGGACCGCCATTCCGGTCCACGCGCCACGCGCCACGATCCGCAAGCAAGTCTCCTGGATCCCGTGCGTGGTCGTGATACCCCGATCTCCTACACGCTCAAGGCCACACCTGGAGGTGCCGCGCCAAGAGCGCGAGCATGCAGCCCACCAACCCTACGTAATGCCGCGCGACGCCGCAGCAGGCCGCGATCGCCGTGGTCCCCGCAGCCCAGATCCACGACCACCGGTGGAACGGCTCATCGTGGATCACGTTCCGGATCAGCACCTGGCTGAGCAGGACGGCGGCGATGTACAGGACTGCGGTCGCGAGGATCGCGCACCCAGCGCCATGCGTCGATCGCAGCATGCGCCAGACGATGCCCCAGAAGATGACGGCCTCCGCGCACGCGCGCCCGGCCACCCACGCGACGACCTCCGCGATCTGCGTCCACTCCAGCTCTGCCGCCACGGAGCGCGTGACGTACCCGTTCCACCCGCGCGAGATGGCGGATGCGTGCAACCAACCCATCAAACAGACACCGGCCACGAACATCAGTCCAGCCGCCCAGCGCACTCGGCATCCCAGCACGGGAGCCGGCACGAGGGGGCCCGTCCTGCGTCGGCCGGCCACGACCAGCACCGCCAGCATCAGGATGCACGCGAGCTCCAAAGTCGCATCGGTGAGCCATGCAAGGGACAGGTCCAGGACCATCAGCGCGAGGATGTAGATTCCGGCCACGCCGACCAGCCCCACGGCCATCCACGACCGCCCTTCGCCCTCCGCAGTCCCACCTTCGTCCATCGCCATGCAAGTCTATCCTCCCGGAGGGATTTGCCGATTCTGACGGCACGAGCTGCGCACCCTTCGATTCATCCCTGGGCCTCACGGCCCCGAATCCAGCATGCGCCGGGCCCGCTCCAATGCCCGCTCCAAGGATGCCTTCACCCACGCCTTGACCCAGGACCGGTCGCCACGCCAGGGCGGAGGGTGATGCACGTACATGACAATGGCCGCCCGGACCTCAGGCAGGGCATACAAGCCGTACCGGTCACTGATCTCCATGATGACCTCCCACTCCCATGGCTCCTCTTCGGTTACCGGAAACTCCTTTATCTTGACAGCAAACCATTGGGCGATGTCGGCATGCGTCTCCAGCCTGCGGAGGGCCATGCCTCGCCACCGGATCGGACGTAGCACTTCGTTGACGGTTTCATACTGATGATCGGGTGTGACCCTCTCCAGATCCCTCCATCGCCTGTCCAGTCGCTCAACAGCACCATCCGAGTAGCTGGCAGACAAGGCGCAGGTCAACAACAGGCTGGGAGGGACTCTCGCCCCCTGCAACCATGTCATGATGACCTCCTCCGCCAAAGCGGCGTATTCCCAGGGACGCTGCCGCATTGCCGGCTCGAGTGCCTCTGTCGCAGTAGCGCGGGCAAACGCCGGCAAACCCACCGAATGGTGTTCGGCATGATTCGCACAGCTTCCCGCAACCAGGAGTAGAACCCATGCAATGGCATGGCTTCTTGGCTCCAGCGATGCCCCACCTGTGACGCCACGGCCCGCCGCAGATGGAGCCGCGATGCACCGTCGCGCATGCATGCGCGACGCGCTTCCTATTAGGACTAATAGGCCCATGGCTTAGTGTTGTCGCCGGATGGCATGCTGAACCCGCGCTCCTTGCGGAAGACAATGCTGCTTCCATCTGCACTAAGCCCAGAACCCTTCGACCTGAGTATCTGACGGATGCTGACGGTCACATGATCGTTGTTGCACGCACAGGCGCCACCACTACTGAAACGCACAAAGATGTCCAGCGTAGGATCGATCCGACTAGTGCCAAGAATGCCATGTCCGTAGGAGGCTGCTGCGCTTAACGATGGCACATCAGTGATGGGAATCTCGCCAGAGAAACAAGGATCTGCTGACCCTCCTCCAAGCCACTCCTTTCCCTGCACAGTGGTGTCACCACGCACGCTCTGATTGTGCCAATGGCTTTCGCCTGGTGGACTAGTCTTTGGCACAAAGTCCCGCTTCACGTGGTTCACCCTCTCATACCAGTCCATGGAGCACTTGTCGTCGCCCTGGTCATTCCTGTTTGGCTTGCGACTGCCCCGCCGCAACCGCGCGGTAAGAGTGAACATCGATCCGAGGTAGCTTCCCATGACTTCCGTCCTCCCAACACTACCACCGAAACTCCTCCCGTATCCGGGATCGGGCTCGGGGACCGCGCCGCCAGGGAGCTGCTTGGAAGTAACAATGACATCCTCGATGCAGCAGCAGCACTCTCCGGGGCCACCTTCTCCACCCAGGGCCCCACCGCCCATTCCGGCGCCGCCCTCGTCTGCGTCCCCCTTGTCGGCGCCTCCCGTACAGCCATGGCACGACTCTAGCGTTGGATCGTCACATACAGAGAATCCTCCTGCGCCGCGGTGCCCACACATCCACCCAGCAGAAGTCATGCAGCAATACTGGTCGCTCGATGCATCTCGACCAAGAGAGGATGGGAGATCTGGATTCGCCTGCACGGTACTCCTCGGCCCTGCACTGCCGCGGCTGCCGCAGCCACCACACTCGCAATCCAGTGGAGTGCAAGGTGCACGCCCTTCGTGGCCATGCCATCTGCGATCCTTCCCTCGCACATCTCGTGCCAGGGACTCTTGCCCCGCCGCAGGATCGAAGTCCAGCGACTGCTCCTTGGCCAGCGCGCAGCGCCGACCATGGTCGATGCCGACCCGGCGCAGGATGATCGCGCCAAGCCTCTCCAGTTCGCCAAGGCTCAGGGCCCGCCATTCCGGTCCACGCGCCACGATCCGCAGGCAGGTCTCCTGGATCGCGTCCTCCCGACTCGGAGCGCAGCGCAACCTTCGCTGCACTCGCAACCTCTCGGTCAACCAAGCCAGCCTGCAACCGTCCAGGTCCTCGGATCCGGTCTCCATGCGGCGGCACCTCCTCGATGCCTGGACAGCAGGATAGCCACCGCATGGCGCCTGGCAACCACCCTTCCGCCGCGGGCGCCTCGGGGCATCCACCAACCCCTGCCATCCGCGTCGGCCAGAATGGCCGCCCCTCGCAAGATGCGCACTTGGACCAACGTTTCGCCAGCCCCGGTGGCACTCTCGATCAGACCCATGCGGTCCGTGCCACGCCCTCGCTTGTTGGCGTCGCCACGCATGCCAGGTTTCCATGCCATGCGTGCCACGGACGAGGTCGTGCAGGCCGTCAGCCGCTGCCTTCTCGGCGAGCCCCATCTCAGGTGGGGTTACGTGTTCGGCTCCGTCGCCCGCGGCGGCAGGTTCCGCGATGTCGATGTCGCGGTCATGCCGTCGGACTCGATGCCGGCCGGCGCCGTCGCGTGGGGGCGACTGATCGCCGCTCTCGAGACAGCCACGGGTCACCGCGTCGATCTGGTGGACCTCAATCGGGCATCGGGCAGAACTGCCCCTGGTCGGCCCGATGCTGGCGGAACGGATCGTGGTACTGGACCGCGAGCCCGCTGCCCGCGGTGCCTTCGAAGCCGGGACGACATCCCGCTGGCTCGACTTCCGCATGTCCTACGATGAGTTCCCCAGGGAGCCATGTCTCTGTGATGGGGGGCGCCGCCGCAGCGTCCACATGCACAGGACGCCAATCCCCAGGTTGGCCAACAAGGGGATCCCGATCTCCCAGCGCACCCACCACCAAGTCACCTCGTCAGCCCCCATGGCAATGTTGCCTGGCCGCTCCTCAAACTCATGGATGGCAGACGCTATCAGCACGGCGAGGATGGTCGCGGTGGCAATCCACATCTGCAGCTTGACCAACTTCTCCTCATGATGTCCACGCACCCCAGTCCATGCCGCCAAGAACGTCGCGCTCACACCCGACAGGAGGACATACCAACCGACCCATCTCTCCAGCGGCCAGACATTCAGGTAGATGACACCGGGACCCTCCAAGTAGCGCAACCGCCAGCTGTACCACCATGGCATACGGACAGAGACACAACTGACCAGAGAGAAGGCTACGATGAGCGCCTGGCGGAGCCGCCAACTTGTCCGACACGCGACACCCATTGTCTCTGCCTCTTGAGAACCGCTATCTGCCATAGTAGTTCGGAATGCCTGCTATGGGCGTCGCTAGCGGCACGACCACCGGCGCAACGACTTCGTTCTCTGGCTTGCCGTCGGGATTGGAGGGAAGCACATGCCCAAGGACAAACCATTGTGAAACAGGGCACTCGCATCCCGGAGCCGAGTTGAATCGCCAGTTGTAGGCCAGCATGGCATCCTTGTTCGCCCTGTCCATCTCGATAGCCGTGGGTATATCAAAGGCCATCACATCAAACTCCTTGGGACAAACGACGTCGGCCGTAACCTTGCTCCGCCATTCCGTCACGCCAGTAGGCTTGCCCTCCGACTCCAACCCGCGAACCACGTCCATGATGCTCTCGTTCTTCATGACATCCTCCCATCCATGTGCAATGGTGTAGGGCAAACGGCGCCGGATCCCGTCGGACAAGACTGCTTTTTCCCATCGCTCCAGATGACATGGGACTGCCTTGGCTGATGGCCTCTGACTTCCCTTGTACTCAAGCCTTATCTTGAGAATCAAGATGATCATCCCACCATCAACTTGGGCGTTGCGCCGCTTGACGGCATCCATGACCGCTTGGTGGCCCTCATTACTCGCGTCTAGCTCTCTGAATCTGAGCACTCTTGCGGTGACGTTCTTCACGCAACAGCAGCAGCCACTTTCACCATCTCCTGAGCCATCGTCGCAATTACAGTCACACGTCTGGCTGCGGGGCCCTTCGCTGACGGGTGTGGACCAGCCATCCATGACTTCGTCCTGCCAGAGCCCTGACGCCGCAGGCTGACAGCTCTCAACGCAAGACGTCATCCCAGCTTCAAGCCTCATGCCCATGATGCTCTGCGCGAGGCGTGTATCCAGATGAGCCCTCCCAGCGGACTCTTGTCCGCAGCCGCGCTTCACGGCGCTGAGACTGGTGGAATCCCAGACATCCCCCATGCCATCGTCTGGCATTGACCATTGGACGCCAGCAGGGACGTCAGCCTTGTTGCAGCACTTCTTCATGTCGTCTTGGGACCATGTTTCCTGGGCCGACACTTCTAGATCTAAGGCTTCGCCGCCCGATCGAAAAACACCGGCGCGAACAACCGGATCTGGATCCATTCGCCGGTTGCGCCGTCGAGGGCCTCGATCTTCAGTCGGACCAGCTCCTTCAGCCCCTTCGCCACCGTGCTGGTCGACGCCACGGACTGCACGAGCAACTGCTTCACCTTGGTGGGATTGGCGGCGGCAGGATCCAGGATCAACTCCAGCTCGCTGGTCCCCGCCTGGTCCTTGACCACCTCACCATGTCCTGCGTCTTCCGCGTCCTTGGTGTAGACCGTGATGCGCAGGGTCATCCCCCCGCCGCCGTTGTCGTCCCAGTCGATGATCTGGGCCCGGGCGAACATGTCGTCGCCGCCGCGTGACACCCAGTCCGTGTACAACTCCTCGCCCATGAAGAACTTGCGGCCCGGAATCGTGTTCGCTGCCATGTCGTGCCTCCTGTGCAATGAAGGGTCAGGGGTTGGATCCGATCAGACGTGCGCCCGCGCGAACCACGTCACGGACAGCATGCGGAACAGCACGCCCGTGCCATTCACCGCCTTGAACTTGAACCGCACGAGGTCCTGCAACTCGCCGTTCACCTCCACGGTCTTGAAGCCCGTCCCGGAGATCGCCGACCAGTCGGTGCTCTCCACCACCTTGGTGCCCGGGCCGGTGTCGTCGGCGGACTTGGTCCACACGTCCACCTCCAGATCGGCGGACGCGCCGAGGGCGGAGACGACCTCCTGCGTGAAGACCGCATCGTCGCCGCCCCGGGCCATCCATTCGCCGAGCGCCTCCATTCCTGCCAGCAGCAACACGAGTCCGGATTGCATCGCCAACTCCCTTCGGGTGATCGGCAGCCAGCACCATGCCGGCTGCCCACAAGCTAAACGATCGGGGGCAATGCCGCCGGGCCATTTTCTTCGCACGCCGCGGTGAGCCGGCGCTGGATCCGCTGCCGCATCTGTTGGACGGCCTGACGCTTCCGACCCGTCGCCGCGGCGAGTTCGCGATTCGACCGGATGCCGTCGGCCATGCAACCGAGCAGGACTTGCTGAGGCCTGGTCAGACAGGAACGGATGGGCTCGCTCGCCAGGGCCTGCCGCAGCACGCAGCATTCGCCATCCAGGGGCTCTGGAAGCGATTCCTTCCTTCCTTCCTTCCTTCTTTCCTTCCCTCGCACATCTCGTGCCAGGGACTCTTGCCCCGCCGCAGGATCGAAGTCCAGCGACTGCTCCTTGGCCAGCGCGCAGCGCCGACCATGGTCGATGCCGACCCGGCGCAGGATGATCGCGCCAAGCCTCTCCAGTTCGCCAAGGCTCAGGGCCCGCCATTCCGGTCCACGCGCCACGATCCGCAGGCAGGTCTCCTGGATCGCGTCCTCCCGACTCGGAGCGCAGCGCAACCTTCGCTGCACTCGCAACCTCTCGGTCAACCAAGCCAGCCTGCAACCGTCCAGGTCCTCGGATCCGGTCTCCATGCGGCGGCACCTCCTCGATGCCTGGACGACAGGATAGCCACCTCATGGCGCCTGGCAACCCACCCTCCCGCCTCGGGGCCTCGGGGCATCCACCAACCCCTGCCATCCGCGTCGGCCAGAATGGCCGACCCTCGCAAGGTGCGCACTTCGACCAACGTTTCGCCAGTCCCCGAAGGCACTCTCGATCAGACCCCTGCGGTCCGTGCCACGCCCTCGCTTGTTCTCATCGCCACGCATGCTCAGGACGCGGCCAGGTACGGACTGCGGTCGCGAGGATCGCTAACCCTGCGCCATGGGTCGATCGCAGCATGCGCGAGATGATGCCCCAGAAGATGACGGCCTCCGCGCACGCGAGCCCAGCCACCAGGGCGACATCATCCGCATCGCCACGCCATCTGCTCTGCCTCTGCCGAGACCGCTGTGGGAGGTGCGCACCTGAACCAACGTTTCGCCAGCCCCTCAAGGCAAGCTCGATCAGACCGATGCGGTCCTTGCCACGCCCTCGCTTGTTGGCTCGGCTTCCATGCCACACGTGCCACGGACGAGGCCGTGGCCCTGATCGCCCTCCCTCACGTCACAGGAACTTGCTGATGTGCGCCACAATGTCGGCAAACTCCTGGGCCGACAGGTCGATACGCGGCATCACACGGTCCCACCCCGGCAGCCTGCTGAACTCATCCGGCCACAAGCACGACCTGATTATGTAGACCCCCGGGCTGCTGGACTGTGTGGAGGCGATTCCCTGCCTCATCAACGCGCCAGACAGCTTGACATACGACCAGCCCCACTGATCGTGCCCCTCGATCGCGCGCGGGCCTATCACGTGACAACGGATGCAGTGTCTCCCGAAGAGTTGTTCGCCACGGTTCGAATCGCCGACCGCAAGGCTCTGGCATGCAGCCACGAACAGCTCCTGGCGCCGCCGCCAATCATTGCCCATCACACTCAGCACAAGGACCATCCCGATAGGGATGCCCCACAGCAGGAGCTTGTCCAATCGCCCGCGACGCTCGGATCTCATGGGATGGCACGCCCACTTGCCGACGGACTCATTCTAGAGACGTGGCCGCCCCCGGCATGCGCTGTCGTCGGCTGCGACCGGTGCAGAGCCGTCGTCGGCAACGAAATGACACACCATTCGCGACCAAGACGTAGGGAAGAGCTTGGCCCACCTCCGGAGCATCTGCTCGCACCTCTTCGCCATCGTTGCTGATGCCGAACAGTCCATGATCATGAACAGCGCCTTCACGAAGTCGTCATCATCCTTGTCTTCCCATTTGCCCTTGTCCCGGCACGCGACCTTGCAATCCTCATGAGCGGACACTCCAAGACTCATTCCGTGACTTCGCGCGCACTGGAGACAGGCACGCATGCACTGACCGCCATCCGAGTCTGGGAATACACAGCACATGTCGCGGAGGCTCCACCTGCAACTGCACGACCCATACTGACCGGATGGCCACTCACACACAATTGCGGCCGTCCCGTATCGGCATGCGTCGAGATCGTCGCGAGACTTCGGCGGACGGCGAGCGCACCACTCCGACCAACTCATGTTCTCCCAACAACACGAGCTGTACAGAGCCCCGATGGCCGGATCGGGCTTCGTCAGCAGCATGCTCCACAGGTCGGCACACTTTGGATGACAGGGATTACCCGCGGCTGCACGGAGTGATGAGCAACACCCACCCGACATCCCGCTCTGTCGTTGATCCATGCCCAACCCGAACTCACGCGATGGAATGGCGCCGCTCCTACCCCCTTGGCCGACCCTCATATCCGCCATCTCCCAGTCGGTCCACGCCAGCGCATCATCGGTATGCCTACCCAAGCCGCCGGCGACAGAGCCCCGATTGCAGGAGCAGGAGCCGGAAGAAGCTGCCCCGCATCCACCGCCACAGCTCCCGCTGCCGCACCCTCTAACCTTGCCCCATCCCGCGGCGGTCGACCGACCATGACCTTCGGCCAAAGATGCGGACGTGACATCCCATAGGCCGGTCTGATCGTGCTGCGCGTCACCCCACTGCATCAGGCCTCGCGCTGCTACTGTGCCGCAGGCCATGGAGCAACCTCTAGGGCTTGGCCGCCCGATCGAAGAACACCGGCGCGAACAACCGGATCTGGATCCATTCGCCGGTTGCGCCGTCGAGGGCCTCGATCTTCAGTCGGACCAGCTCCTTCAGCCCCTTCGCCACCGTGCTGGTCGACGCCACGGACTGCACGAGCAACTGCTTCACCTTGGTGGGATTGGCGGCGGCAGGATCCAGGATCAACTCCAGCTCGCTGGTCCCCGCCTGGTCCTTGACCACCTCACCATGTCCTGCGTCTTCCGCGTCCTTGGTGTAGACCGTGATGCGCAGGGTCATCCCCCCGCCGCCGTTGTCGTCCCAGTCGATGATCTGGGCCCGGGCGAACATGTCGTCGCCGCCGCGTGACACCCAGTCCGTGTACAACTCCTCGCCCATGAAGAACTTGCGGCCCGGAATCGTGTTCGCTGCCATGTCGTGCCTCCTGTGCAATGAAGGGTCAGGGGTTGGATCCGATCAGACGTGCGCCCGCGCGAACCACGTCACGGACAGCATGCGGAACAGCACGCCCGTGCCATTCACCGCCTTGAACTTGAACCGCACGAGGTCCTGCAACTCGCCGTTCACCTCCACGGTCTTGAAGCCCGTCCCGGAGATCGCCGACCAGTCGGTGCTCTCCACCACCTTGGTGCCCGGGCCGGTGTCGTCGGCGGACTTGGTCCACACGTCCACCTCCAGATCGGCGGACGCGCCGAGGGCGGAGACGACCTCCTGCGTGAAGACCGCATCGTCGCCGCCCCGGGCCATCCATTCGCCGAGCGCCTCCATTCCTGCCAGCAGCAACACGAGTCCGGATTGCATCGCCAACTCCCTTCGGGTGATCGGCAGCCAGCACCATGCCGGCTGCCCACAAGCTAAACGATCGGGGGCAATGCCGCCGGGCCATTTTCTTCGCACGCCGCGGTGAGCCGGCGCTGGATCCGCTGCCGCATCTGTTGGACGGCCTGACGCTTCCGACCCGTCGCCGCGGCGAGTTCGCGATTCGACCGGATGCCGTCGGCCATGCAACCGAGCAGGACTTGCTGAGGCCTGGTCAGACAGGAACGGATGGGCTCGCTCGCCAGGGCCTGCCGCAGCACGCAGCATTCGCCATCCAGGGGCTCTGGAAGCGATTCCTTCCTTCCTTCCTTCCTTCTTTCCTTCCCTCGCACATCTCGTGCCAGGGACTCTTGCCCCGCCGCAGGATCGAAGT
>CAZMGG010000014.1:0-3616 GCA_964565715.1 uncultured candidatus Brocadiaceae bacterium
GATGTGGTTGTTCTCGACCTTGTAGGTCACCGTCTGCAGGGCACCGGTGTAGAAGGTGCTGGCGGTGCCGTACGAGCCGTAGGCGCCGCCGTCCAGGAAGCTCCGGAAGTCGAGTGCGACGATCTCGCCGCCCTTCGTCACGCCGACCTTCGACCGCATCAGCACCGGATGCCGGCCGCGGTGGCACCAGAACACCTCCTCGCGGGTCAGCGCCACCTTCACCGGCCGGCCGGTGACCATGCTCAGCTTGGCCGCGGCGATCTCGTGGTTGAACGGATCGCTCTTGCCGCCGAAGCCGCCGCCGTTCGGGCAGGCGATCACCCGGATGTGGTGCGCCGGCAGCGGCGCCAGCACCTTGGCCAGCGCCCGGTGCAGGTAGTGCGGCGTCTGCGTGCTCGACCAGATGGTCAGCTTGCCGTCCTTGTCGAAGTGGGCGAGCGTCGCGTGCTGCTCCATCGGCAGGTGCGTGTTGCCCTCGAACCAGAAGGTGTCCTCGCGGACGTGGGCGGCCTTGGCGAAGCCCGCCGCCAGGTCGCCGAACTCCAGGTTCTCCAGGCGGTGGATGTTGCCGCCGGCGCCGTAGTCGTGGATCCGCGGGTCGGGGTTCGCGGCGGCCTCCTGCACCGAGCCGATCGTGCGCAGCGGCTCGTAGGTCACCTCGATCCGCCGGCACGCCTCCCAGGCGGTCTCCTCGTCGATCGCCGCCACCGCCGCCACCGGATCGCCGACGAAGCGCACCTTGTCGGGGCACAGCGCGTGCTCGTCCTGGCTCACCGGCAGGATGCCGAACGGGATCGGCGTGTCCTGGCCGGTGATGATCGCGTGCACGCCGGGCAGCGCCTTGGCCTTGCTGACGTCGACGTGCGCGATCCGCGCGTGGGCGTGCGTGCTGCGCAGCAGCTTCATGTGCAGCATGCGCGGCAGCTTGAGGTCGTCGGCGAACCGGGTCAGCCCGGTCACCTTGCTGTTGGCGTCGACCTTGCGGACGGTGCCGCCGATCACCCGCAGGTCCTGCTTCCTGGCGTCGTGCTTCCACGGCGCGTCGGGGTTGCCGGTGGCGCCGCCGAACGCCGGGGTCGCCGCCTTCGGGTCCTTCGGGTCCTTGGGATCAGTGGCCATGGATGGTCTCCCGCCGCGGTTCCGCCGTCTCGCCGCGCATCCGCGCCGCCGCCAGTTCCACCGCCTCGAAGATCTTCAGGTAGCCGGTGCAGCGGCACAGGTTGCCCGCCAGCTCCTGCCGGATGGCCTCCCGGCTCGGCTTCGGATCCCGGGCCAGCAGGGCGTCTGCCGCCAGCAGGAAGCCCGGCGTGCAGTAGCCGCACTGGGCGGCACCCAGGTCGGCGAAGGCCTTCTGCAGCGGGTGCAGTTCCGGCCCGTCCGCCATCCCCTCGACGGTGCGGACCTCCTTGCCGATGGCGTCGAGCCCCAGCATCAGGCACGACAGCACCGGCACCCCGTCGACGGTCACCGTGCAGGTGCCGCACTCGCCCAGTTCGCAGCCATGCTTGGTGCCGGTCAGGTCGAGGTCCTCGCGGAGCACCTCCAGGAGGGTCTTGTGGGGCGCGAACGCCACCTGGTGGGCTTCCCCGTTCACCTGCAGGGTGACGAGGGTCTTCGGAGGGGACGCCATGGGGCGGAGCAGGATAGCCTTGCCGCCCGGCCATCTCCACGGCGAAGGTCGGCCCCCACCGCCCGCCGCCGAGGTTGTCGCTAGCCGGCCGCCAGCATCTCGGCGCGGGCGCCGGAACGGCTGCGGCCGCGGCCCGACGCGCGCTTGCGGGCGCCACCGCCACCGCGACCACCACGCTCGCCGCGGCCACCGCGGCCGCCGCGACCACCCCCATCGGGGCCGCGCGGCGGCTCGTCCGGGCCCTCCTCGGCGCCGGCCTTGCCCGTCGACTTCTTCAGGTGCGCGACGATCGCCCGGTGCCGGCCCATCTCCATCTTGCCGACCAGCGAGATCGCCCGGCCCTTCCGGCCCGCCCGCCCGGTGCGCCCGGCGCGGTGGATGTAGTCCTCCACCGCCAGCGGCACGTCGTAGTTGACCACCAGTTCGACGTCGTCGATGTCGAGCCCGCGCGCCGCCACGTCGGTGGCCACCAGGAACCGGGTCCGACCGCGGGTGAACGACTGCAGCACGACGTAGCGCGCCTCGACGCTCTTGTCGCCGTGCAGCGCGTCCGCCGGCAGGCCCTGCCGCCGCAGCGCGTTGCCGAGCTTCTCGCAGCCGATCTTCTTGTTGACGAAGATCAGCGCCTTGCCCTTCTCGGCGCGCAGCAGCCGCACCAGCGCCCGCTCCTTGTCGACCGCCGCCACCGCCACGAAGCGGTGCGAGATCGTCGACGCCGCCTGGCTGCGGTTGCCGACCATCACCCGCTCGGCCTTCGGCAGGAAGTCCTTCACCAGGTGCTCCACCTCCGGCGGCATGGTGGCCGAGAACAGCAGGTTCTGCCGTTCCTGCGGCAGCCGGATGAAGATGCGCCGGATCTGCGGCATGAAGCCCATGTCCAGCATGCGGTCGGC
The DNA here is from genome assembly GCA_964565715.1 of uncultured candidatus Brocadiaceae bacterium. Taxonomy (GTDB): domain Bacteria; phylum Planctomycetota; class UBA1135; order UBA1135; family UBA2386; genus CAZMGG01. Next base: position 2,524 of record CAZMGG010000014.1, read on the forward strand.
CTCGTCGAGCACCACCATCTTGACCCGTTCCAAGGTGATGTGGCGCCGCTCGAGATGGTCGATCAGCCGGCCGGGGCAGGCGACCAGCACGTCGAGGCCGCGCTTGAACGCCGACATCTGGATGCCCAGGTCGACGCCGCCGAACGCGGTGCAGACGTGCAGGCCGGTGTGCGTGGCGTACTGGCGCAGGCTCTCGGCCACCTGCACGCACAGCTCACGGGTCGGCACCAGGATCACGGCGCGCAGGCCGGGCTCACCGCCCACCAGGCCGTGCAGCAGCGGCAGGCCGAAGGCGGCGGTCTTGCCGCTGCCCGTCTGGCCCAGGCCGATCAGGTCCTGGCCGTCCAGGACGAGGGGGATGGCGCGGCTCTGGATGTCGGTCGGCTTCTCGTAGCCGGCGTCGCGGACTCCGCGCAGGATGGGCTCGGCGAGCCCGAGGTCTTGAAAACTCACTCGTTGGGTCACTTCTCGGAAGAAAAGGTGGGCCGGGATCGGCCCCGCAGGCGGGTCTGGCCCGCGCCCCCGGTGCGGCGGAAACCGCCTTGCCATGGGGGCATGGGGAACAGGACTGTTGCGAACATCGACGCTCGGCGCGCCATTCTTGAGGCGCACCCCGGAGCGGTCCGCCCACCGCGGCCCGCCGGCCGACGTCTCTGGGTCGGCCCGGCAGGGCACCGGAAGAGGCCGGGATTCTAGGGCGCGCCGGCCGGTGTGGGCAAGGTTCTACACCCCCAGCCGCCGCGACAGCCCCGTCTGCAGCACCCCGTCCGGATCGCACCGCCGCTTCAGCTCGCGGAAGCGCGCGACCGCCGGCTCGCCGTGGATGCGGCCGAACGACGAGGCCAGCAGCACCGCGTCCTTCGCGTAGTAGAAGCGGCCGCCGGCCGCCAGCACCACCTCCACCATCGCCTGGCAGTGCCGCCAGAGCCGTTCCCGGCGCGCCGGGTTCCGGCTCACCGCGAAGTCCATCGCCAGCGAGAAGCCGTCCAGGCCATGGGTCATCAGGAACGGATCGGGCCGGTGCCGCTTCAGCACCCCGAGGTACGGCACCAGCCGCTGCCGATGGCACGTCTCGATCAGTTCGCGCAGGACC
>CAZMGG010000014.1:3626-6752 GCA_964565715.1 uncultured candidatus Brocadiaceae bacterium
CACGCCGAGGTAGGGCACGAAGCCGGCGGCCTGGCAGCGTTCGATCAGCGTGCGCAGCACGCGGGCGCCTTGCGCGAACGGCACGAACGGCTGGAACTGGATCAGGCCGCCGGGCTTGGTCATCCACTGCCAGCGCGGCACGTAGTCGAGCAGGAAGTGGAAGGCGCCGTGGCTCTGCAGGTAGGGCGAGCGGCGGGCCTCGGCGAAGCCGGCGCGGTGCTTCAGCGCGTTCACCAGCGGCACGCCGCCGAGGTGGGTCGCGCACCACATGCCCGGCCAGAGCCAGCCCTTGGGCACCACGCCGAACAGGTTGGGCGGCACGTCCTGCAGGCTCGGATCGAAGAAGCGCAGGCCGTCGCGGTCCTCGCCCGGCGCCACCTGGCAGGCCTTGTGCAGGAGGCCGCGGCCGAGGCCCCTGCCGCGGGCGTGCAGGTCGAGCCAGCTCACCAGGTAGTCCGACGCGTCGCGGTGCTCGTCCAGCAGGCGCAGGTTCTCGGCGAGGTCGCGGCCGGGGATGGCCCAGACCCGCAGGCGACCGCTGTGCACGCGCTTCAGCTTCAGGGTGATCTCGGTGAAGCAGCCGAGCATGCCGAAACCGGCGATGGCGGCGTGGAACAGGTCCGGTTCCTGCTCGCGGCTGCAGGGGAGCGTCTCGCCACCGGGCGTCTGCAGCACGAACGACTGCACGTGCTCGCCGAACGAGCCCACGGCGAAGTTGTTCTTGCCGTGGATGTTCATCGCGCAGGCGCCGCCCACCGAGACGGCCATGGTGCCGGGCACGACGGCGGGCCAGAAGCCGAACGGGATCGCGTGGCGCCAGAGGTCGCGGATGGTGACGCCGGGCTCGACGGTGGCGAGGCCGTGCAGGGGGTCGAAGCGTCGGATCCGGTTCATCGCCGACAGGTCGAGCACGGCGTGGCCGTCGTTGCAGGCGGCGTCCCCGTAGGAACAGCCGGCGCCGCGCAGCGCCAGCGGCCGGCCCTGGCGGCGGGCCTCGGCCAGGGCCTCCTGCACCTGCCGGTCGGTGGTCGGGCGCAGCACGCGGGCCTCGCCGCCCACCGCCATGCCCCAGCCCATCACCCGTTCGCTGCGCCAGTCCATCGATGTCCGGCGGCTAGATCGTCATCCGGCGGAACAGGAACGAAGGGATGTTGCGGATCACGAACATGATCAGGCGCCACTTGCCGGGCACGTAGGCGATGGTCTTGCGGCGGTCGCGGGCCTTCAGGATCAGGGCGGCGGCGCGGTCGGCGGGGATCGCGCCCTTGAGCGCGAGGCCCGCGGTCATCGGCGTCTCGACGAAGCCCGGGCGGATGGTGGTGACCTGCACGCCGTGCTTCCAGAGGCGGTTGCGGACGGCCTCGAGGAAGGTGTCCATGGCGGCCTTGCTGGCGTGGTAGCCGGGCTTGCCGGTGCGGCCGCGGTCCTGGGCGACCGAGGAGATGCCGACGATGCAGGCGTTGCCGCGCTGCCGGAAGGGCGCGGCGACGGCGTTGACCCAGGCCATGCAGCCGAGCGCGTTGACCTGCATCTGCTGCTGGTCCTTGGGGGTGTCGAACTCGTCGGGGCCGACCTCGGGCATCACGCCGGCGACGTAGTGCAGCTCGTCGGCGGGGCCGAGGTCCTGCTCGATGCGGGCGAGCAGGGCGGGGGCCTCGGCCAGGGTGGCGGCGTCGTGGACGTAGGCGCGGGCGCATCCCGGGCCCACGGCGTCGTCGATGGTGGCGACGAGGGCCTGCAATTCGGGCTCGCGGCGGGCCAGCAGGGCCACCTTGCGGCCCGCCAGGGCGAGCCGCCGGGCGAGGGCGGCGCCGATGCCGGAGGAGGCGCCCACCACGATGGCGGTGCCGGTTCGGGAGGTCATCGCGGAAGCATGGAGCGCCGGCGGTGGATTGCAACGCGGCGGGCTCGGTCAGGCGAGCAGTTCGGCGACGCGCAGACGGCCGTCGACCGGCACCAGCAGTTCGTCCTCCTGATCGAGGCAACGACGTTGGCGGTAGCCGCCATCGTGCGGATCGGCGAACGCGAACAGGCGGCGTCCGCGCAGGTCCAGCACCCACAGCTCGCCGACGCCGGCGCGGGCGTAGGCCGGCAGCTTCACGCGCCGCTCCTTGGCCAGGGACGAGTCGGCGATCTCGACGGCCAGCAGCGCGTCGGCGCCGGTCGGGTAGCGGCTCTCGTAGAAGTCGGCGGTCGGACGCAGCAGCGCCAGGTCCGGCAGATAGAGGTTGTGGGCGTCGAGCAGGAGGGGGTTCTGCACGCGGACGATGCTGCGCTCGCCGCAGCGCTCGAAGAGCAGGCGCGCCAGCCGATCCACGCGCCCGCTGTGCCGGGGGCCTGGAACGCCCATCTCGACCAGTTCACCCTCGATGAGCTCCAGCCGTTCGTCGGCCTGGAGCACGCCCGCCTCGGTCATGCGACCGAGGTCGGCCACGTCGAATCGACGGCGCCGGAGCAGACGGGAAGGAGGGCCCGACATCATGTTCCATCCTACCAGGGGCAACGGCACCGTCGGTTCTGCCGACGAAACCCTGGAAATCGTGGCCGCAGACCCCGGGCGCCTACACGTTGCGCAGGCGGATCGCCCCGGTCGGGCAGTTGCGCTCGCAGGCCGAGTCGCGGGTGCACTCGTAGTTGTGCAGCTTGCGCACCACGTCGCCCACCGGCACCGACGCGAAGCCCTGGGTGGCGCAGGTCGCCGCACAGATGCCGCAGTGGATGCAGGCGTTCATGTCGACGTCGAGGTGGACGTGGTCGCGGGGCGTGGTCACCCGGCGCTCCTCCTCCTGCATCACCGCCGGATCGCACAGGTAACGGGTCAGCGGGTGCGTGGTCAGCGCCTCCAGCGCCTCCCGTTCGCCCAGCCGCACGACCTCCAGCACGTCCGGCGGGTCCAGCAGGCCGATGTGGGAGACCTTCGGCTTGATCAGGACCGTCTGCTGGTCGGCGTAGCGGTGCAGGTTGGCCTCGTTGAGCGCCAGCCCCATCACCTCGTAGGCCTGGAACAGGATGTGCGGCAGGCTGGCGCGGTAGGGCACCTGCTTGCGCAGGTCGCGGTGCGACAGGTCGACGCCGATGACGAGGTCGGCCTGCCGCGCCAGCGCGAGCCGCAGGGCCAGGGTCTCG
>CAZMGG010000014.1:6762-44141 GCA_964565715.1 uncultured candidatus Brocadiaceae bacterium
GGTCTCGGTCATGCCGCCGTCGATGAAGTAGTCGCCGCCCATCGGCAGCGGCTCGAAGATGCCCGGCAGGCAGGCGCTGGCGTAGACCGCGTCGGCGACCGGCACCTGGTCGGCGCCGGGCAGCCCGAAGAACCGCGAGCTGCCGGTGGTCAGCGACAGCGCGTTGCAGAAGAACGGCCGCGGCAGGTCACCGAAGTGCTTGTACGGCAGGAACTTCTGCAGGAACTGGTGGAACGTGCGACCCTTGTAGACCGAGGCGTGGCGGTAGCCCTTCACGACGAACTTCAAGAGGTTGAGCTTGAAGTAGTCGCGCACCGAGATCTCGCCGGCGACGTCCTCGATGCGCGTGCTGTCGAGGCCGGACGCGTAGAGCGCGCCCATCACCGCGCCCATCGAGGTGCCGACCACCTCGTCGACGTGGAGGCCCAGGCGCTCGATGGCGCGGATCACGCCGATGTGGGCGAAGCCGCGCATGCCGCCGCCGCCGAGCACCAGCACCGTGCGGGGCCGCCGGCCGGCGGGTCCGGTGGCCGGCTGCGGCATGGTCTCGCCGCGGAGCTGCTGCAGCAGCGGCGCGCCGTTGCCATGGCCGTTGCCGCCGTGGCCGTTCGGGGGCGCGCCGTTGCCCGGCGGCCCCTGGGGGTGCAGGGCCTGGACCGGCGCCGGGGCGCCGGTCTTCTCGGCGCCGTTCGGCGTGCTGCTGTGGAAACCTGGGATGCGCAAAGGAGCGTCTCGCTGCGGCGCCGGCCGGCGCCGGTGGGCGCAAGTCGTGGCGCCCGACTTCCGATAGATCGGCAACGCCGGCAGGTTGCTTGAAACAGGGCAGGCCGGACGTCCTAGGAGAGGGAAGGACGGGGCGACCCGATCGCACGATGACAACCTGGCGCAGGATCCAGCGCCTCCCGCGGGAGGAGCAGCGGCAGATGCAGGACCATCTGCTGCGCAAGTACGTGCGGGAGTACCTCTACCCGTTCAGCCCGTTCTACCGTGATCTGTTCGACCGGCACGGCGTGCGCCCGGACCAGATCCGCAGCGTCGACGACCTGCGCCGGCTGCCGCTGACGGGCAAGAAGGACCTGCTGCCGAGCGCCGAGGACCCGCAGCGCTTCCGCAAGTTCATCCTGCAGCCGGATCCGAAGTCGCTGAAGGCGGCCTGGCCGCTGCGGCGCAAGCTGCCGCTGCTGTGGAAGTCGTGGACCGCGGGCAAGGAGGCCGTGCGGGCCGACCTGCGGCGCGAGTTCTATCCCTGCTTCATGACCTTCACGACCGGCCGATCGGCAGAGCCGGTGCCGTTCTCGTACTCGCCCTACGACATCCAGAACCTGCACGAGACCGGCGCGCGGCTGGTGGACGTGACCGGGCTCGACCGGGAGTACCGGGTCGCCAACGTCTTCCCGTACGCGCCGCACCTGGCCTTCTGGCAGGTCTACTGCGCCGGCATGGCCACCGGGATGATGGTGCTCAACACCGGCGGCGGCAAGGTGATGGGCAGCGCCGGCGACCTGCGGGCGATCGGCCGGCTGAAGGCCGACGCGCTGATCGGCGTGCCGGGCTACATCTACCACCTGCTGCGGCGGGGCGTCGCCGAGGGCGCCGACCTGTCGTCGATCAAGGTGGTGGTGCTCGGCGCCGAGCGGGTGCCGCCGGGCCTGAAGGGCAAGATCCGGGCGATGCTGGCGCAGATGGGCGCGCCACGGGTGCAGGTGTTCGGCACCTATGGCTTCACCGAGGCGCGGATGGCGTTCGCCGAGTGCCCCGGCCCCGACGACCATTACACCGGCTACCACCTGTATCCGGACAAGGCGATCGTCGAGATCGTCGATCCGCGGACCGGCGAGCCGGTGGCCGAGGGCGAGGACGGCGAGGTGGTGTTCACGCCGCTCGATGGCCGCGCCAGCTGCGTGTTCCGCTATCGCACCGGCGACCGGGCCCGCGGCGGCATGACCTGGACGCCCTGCCCGCAGTGCGGCCGCACGGTGCCGCGGCTGTCCAGCGACCTCAGCCGCGAGAGCAGCGTCAAGGACCTGGAGCTGCTCAAGCTGAAGGGCACGCTGGTCAACCTCGAGGACTGCGCCCAGATCCTGGGCGGCATCGCCGAGATCGAGGAGTGGCAGATCGAGCTGCAGAAGAAGGACAACGACCCGCTGGAGGTCGACGAGCTGGTGGTGCACCTGGCGGTGGGCAAGGAGTGCCAGCAGGAGGCGATGGCCAGCCGGGTGCGGGAGGCCTTCAAGGGCAGCATCGAGGTGGCCCCCAACCGGATCACGTTCCAGGAGCTCGACTCGATGCTGCGCCGCATCGGCATGGAGACCGAGATGAAGGAGAAGCGGTTCGTCGACTCGCGGCCGAAGCCATGAACTCGAGGGATCCCGAACGCGCCCTGGCGATCGTCGCCGGCTGGCGCACGCCGTTCGCGAAGGCCGGCACCGACCTGCAGGGGGCGGCCGCCGCCGATCTCGCCAGCCACGTCTTCCGTGAGGTGCTGGACCGCACCGGCTTCGATCCGGCGCGGATCGACGAGGTGATCCTGGGCTGCGCCGGACCCGACGCGCGGGAGGCCAACGTCGCCCGGGTGGCCGCCCTGCGCGCCGGCGTGCCGCAGCGGGTGCCGGCGGTGACCGTGATGCGCAACTGCGCGTCGGGCATGGAGGCCCTGCTGGCCGCCGAGCAGCGGCTGCGGGCCGGCGACGGCGACGTGTTCCTGGTGGGCGGCGCCGAGTCGATGAGCAACTTCCCGCTGCTGATGGGACCGCAGCTGGTGAAGTTCTTCACCGGGCTCGGCAAGGCGCGCAGCGCCTGGGGCCGCCTGCGGGCGCTCCTGCGCTTCCGGTTCGGCGCCCTGCGGCCGCGGGTCGCCGTGGTGGAAGGCCTCACCGATCCGATCACCGGCCTGATGATGGGCAGCACCGCCGAGAACGTGGCGCGGCTGTTCGGCATCGACCGCGCCCAGCAGGACGCCTTTGCCCTGCAGAGCCATCAGCGCGCCGCAGCCGCCCAGCAGTCCGGCCGGCTGGCGCTGGAGATCGCGCCGATCGTGCCGCCGCCGAAGTTCGGCCTGGCGGTGACCGCCGACAACGGCATCCGGGCGGACCAGTCGGCGGGGGCGCTGGCGAAGCTGCGGCCGGTGTTCGACCGGCGCGAGGGCGACGTGACGGTGGGCAACGCCTGCCAGATCACCGACGGCGCCGTCGCCATGCTCTGCACCAGCGAGGCCAGGGCCCGGGCCATGGGCCTGAAGCCCCTGGCGGTGATCCGCGGCCACGCCCGGGCCGGGCTGGACCCGGCCCTGATGGGCCTCGGTCCGGTCCACGCCGCACCGCCGGCGCTGCGGCAGGCCGGCGTCACCCTCGGCGACCTCGACGTGGTCGAGATCAACGAGGCCTTCGGCGCCCAGGTGCTGGGCTGCCTGCGGGCCTTCGCCGATGCCGACTACTGCCGGCGGCACCTGGGACTGGACGGGCCGCTCGGCGAACTGGACCCGGCCCGCGTCAACGTCAACGGCGGCGCCATCGCGCTCGGCCACCCGATCGCCGCCAGCGGCGCCCGCATCGCCCTGACCCTGGCCCACGAGCTGCGGGCCCGCGGCCAGCGCTGGGGCATGGCGGCGCTGTGCGTCGGCGGCGGCCAGGGACAGGCCCTCGTCCTGGAGGCATCATGACCGCGATGACCGCCGAGAACGGCAACCTGGCCGCGCCCGCGGCCGCGGGCGTCGTCCACTGCACCGTCGAACGGAACGGCATCGCCGTGCTGCGGCTCGGCGCCCCCACCGAGACGGTGGTGACCCTGACCCGCGAGCGCATCGCGTCCCTGGCCGCCTGCCTCGACGGCCTGATGGGGCGCAGCGGCCTGCGCGGCGTGATCCTCACCGGCCCGGGCCCCGGCATGTTCTGCGCCGGCGCCGAAATCAACCTGATCGAGGCGATCGCCACCGAGGCCGAGGGCCGCGAGGCGGCCACCGCCGGTCGGGAGGCGTTCGAACGGCTGCGCCGGCTGCGCGTGCCGGTGGTCGCCGCCATCGAGGGTCCCTGCGTCGGCGGCGGCCTCGAACTGGTGCTGTTCGCCGACGTGCGCGTGCTCAGCGACCACCCGCAGACCCAGATCGGCCTGCCGGAGGTCAAGCTCGGCATCGTGCCGGGCTTCGGCGGCACCCAGAACATGGCCCGCCTGCTCGGCCTGCCGACGGCGCTCGACCTGATCCTGCAGGGCAAGCTGCTGCGGCCGCAGCCGGCCCGCAAGAAGGGCCTCGTCGACCGGCTGGTGCCCTCGGCGAAGCTGATGACGGCGGCCCTGGAGGAGGTCGAACGGCTGGCGCAGAAGGGCCGCAAGGCCCCCCGCCGGCGGCTGCGCGGCGCCGCGTTCTGGCTGAGCCGCACGCCGCTGCGCGCGCTGGTGCTCAAGAAGGTCCGCAAGCAGCTGAAGCAGGGCCAGGCGCGCTTCTACCCGGCGCCGCAGGAGGCCCTGGAGCTGTGCGGGCAGGCGTTCACGCTGCCGCCGAAGGACGGCTTCGCCGCCGAGGCCCAGGCGCTCGGCCGCACCATCTGCAGCCCGGTCAGCAAGGGGCTGGTGCGGCTGTTCTTCCTGACCGAGCGCAGCAAGAAGCTCGGCAGGGGCGGCGGCGCGGCCATCGAGCGCGCCCTGGTGGTGGGCGGCGGCGTGATGGGTGCCGGCATCGCCGGCCTGCTGGCGCAGAAGGGCGTGCGGACCCGCCTCTGCGACCTCGACCTCGGCGCCCTGCAGCGGGCCAAGGCCCGGCTGCAGCAGGACCTGGGCCGCCGGCTCGAGCGCCGGCACCTGCAGCCGCACGAGGCCCAGGCGGTGCAGGATCGCCTGGCGGTCGGCACCGAGTGGGGCAGCCTCGCCCAGACCGGGCTGTGGCTGGAGGCGGTGGTCGAGGACCTCGCCGTCAAGCAGAAGCTGATGGCCCAGGCGGTCCGGCTGGGCCTGCCGGCGACCGCGATCATCGCCACCAACACCTCGTCGCTGTCGGTGGACGCGATGGCCGACGCGGTGCCGGACCCGGGCCGCGTGGTCGGCATCCATTTCTTCAACCCGCCGGAGAAGATGCCCCTGGTGGAGGTCATCCGCGGCGCCCGCACCGGCGACGCCGCCGTGGCCGCCGCCTGCCGGCTGGCGGTGCGGCTCGGCAAGTTCCCGATCGTGGTGAAGGACGCGCCGGGCTTCCTGGTCAACCGCTGCCTCGCCCCCTACCTGAACGAGGCGGCGCGGCTGCTGATCGAGGGCAACGAACCGGAGTTCCTCGACCGCGTGATGCTGGACTTCGGCATGCCGATGGGTCCCGCCCGCCTGCTCGACGAGGTCGGCTTCGACGTCGCCGCCAAGGTCAGCGAGGTGATGAGCCAGGCCTTCCCGGCGCGGATGCAGCCCAACGCCCTGTTCGCGGCGATGGCGGCCGGCAAGGCGCTGGGCCGCAAGGCCGGCGGCGGCATCTACGGCCCCGACGGCGAGGGCAAGGGCCCCGGCCGCACGGTGCTGGAACGGCTCCGCGCCGGCCGTCCCGCCGGGCCGCGCAACGCCAGCCGCAGCGAGGTCCTGCAGCGGCTGGTCTATCCGATGGTGGACGAGGCCTGGCGCTGCCTGGACGAGGGCATCGTGCAGAGCGCCGAGGACCTGGATCTCGGCCTGGTGATGGGCATCGGCTTCCCGCCGTTCACCGGCGGCATCACGCGCTTCGCCGCCACCGAGGGCCTGGGCACGATCGTCGGAGCACTCGACGACCTCGCCGGCCGCGTCGATCCGTCCTTCGCACCGGCCGAAGCCCTGCGCCGCGCCGCCCGCGAGTAGCGCCGCGCGCGCCCGCGTCGACGTCTGCCGCAGCCCGTCACCGGAAATCCCATGGCGGGATCGCCGCATGCGCGTGATTTGGCGCGTTGTCATGGACGACGCGACGCATTCCGAAACCTGCGCGCACGAGCGCGATAGAATCCCTTGCGCACGCTGCCGATTGCTGGCCGCAGAGCCCGCGCGCAGCCGTCTTGGGGGCAGCCTGGCGCTCTTTTTGCTTCTGGCCTGTTTCGTGAAGCACGTCCTCACAGTGCTGCTGTGTCTGCTCGCCGGCTGCGCGATCCAGCCGCGGCCCGCGGACCAGGCCAACGCCGCCGAGACGGCCGCGCGCGCACGACCGATGCCACCGACCGGTCCGCTGCTGCGGATCGGCGTCGAACACCTCGGTGAGGCGGACGCGCTGGCCCGGACCGCCGAGATCCCGCGCCCCGAACCGATCGCCGACGACACCGCCGACGCCCGGGCCGTCGTCCGACCGGCGCCCGACGCCCGCCGCGCCGGTGATGCCCGCGAGACCCGGCACCTCTGGCTGATGGCCAACGAGGACTTCGCCGCCATCGACGAGCCGGTGGCCCGTCAGACCCTGACCTTCGTCTTCGACCTGCTGGGCGAGGACAACCGCCGCATCCGCCGGGAGGTCGGCACGCCGATCCTGAGCGCCCACTACGAGGATCTGGGCGCCCCCAACCTGCCCACCCGCTTCGACGAACAGGTCGCTGAGGAGCAGGAGGAGGCCCTGGCCGAGCACGGCGCCCGGCTCCTGAAGCGCCCGCTGCGCAACCTGCTGCGCCGCACCGAGCTGGTCGAGGACCTGGAACTGCACGTCGAGGACTTCCGCGCCGATCACGTGCCGCTGTCGGCGCCCTACCGGGACACCCACCCCGAGCGCCGCAGCCTGGGCCGCCTGTCCATGCGGCTGCGGGTCGACGACCTGCACGATCCGGTGGAGATCAGCTACGTCCGCTCCGGCGTGCGCGTCGGCACCGGCCAGGAGCACTACAAGATCGGCTTCACCCGCTGGCTGGCCCGCGACCTGAGCGTCGGGCTGCACTCCCGGTGCAGCTACGAGACGGGCTCCTGGCGCCTGCGAGGCGACCTCACCTGGTACGCCAGCGACCACACCAGCCTGCACCTGCTGTTCGGCGACGACCTGGACTTCCTGGACACCAGTTCGGTCTACTCGCTGTTCGAGACGCCGATGGATGGCTCGCCGGGCGTGCTGCTGCACGCCGTACACCTGTTCTGAGCCGCGCGGTTCAGGCGGATGGCAGCGGTGGCCGATGCCATGGGTGATTCCCCGCCCATGAACGCCCCCGCAGTCCCGCTGGCCCTGTTCGCCGCGCTGGCGGCCTGCACCACCGCGCCCCGGCCGGCGCATCCGCGCCCGGCGCTCCTGCCGCCGGCGGAACTGCTGGCCCCCTACGCCCTGCCCGGTCCGGTGGCCCTGACCAGCCTGGAACGGGGCCCGATCACGCGCCACAGCACCCGATTGACCGGCACCCTGGATGCCGGCTGGGAACGCACCTGCTTCGAACTGGTGCTGCCGACCGCCGCCGCGCCGGCGCCCTTCGTGCTCCTGCTGCCGATCCTGGCCGGCGGCGAGGAACTGATGACCATCGTCGCCGACGGCCTCGCCGACCGGGGCTTCGCCGTCGGCTGGAACCGGCGGGCCGGCAGCGCCCTCCGGCCGCCGCAGCGCGGCCCCGACCTCGAGGAGCTGTTCCGCCGCACGGTGGTCCACAACCGCATGCTGCTGGCCTGGGCCCGCCGATCGCCGCTGGTGGACGGCCGCGCCACCGCCGCGCTCGGCCTGTCGATGGGCGGCATGGTCGGCGCCGTGCTGATGGCGGCGGAGCCCGACCTCGGCGCCGCCGCACTCTGCCTCGGCGGCGCCGACCTGGCCACGGTGACGGTCCGGTCCGCCGAGCCACGGGTGATCCGATGGCGGCAGTGGCGGGCCGAGGCCGACGGCGCCGGCCCCTGGCAGATCGGCGCCGAGCTGGGTGACAGCCTGCGTTCGGACCCGCGCCACCTCGCTCCCTACGTCGCCACCGAACGGATCCTGCTGGTGGCCGCCACCCTCGACCAGGTGGTCCCCTGGCCGAACCAGCAGCTCCTGTGGGAGGCATTCGGGCGACCGCAGCGGCTCTGCCTGCCGCTCGGCCACTACACCGCCGCGCTGGCCCTCAATCCCATCCTCGATGCCGCCGCCGCCTTCTTCGCGACGCGGCAGAAGGCCGTCTGAGCCCGGAGGCATGCGCGCCCTTGCGCGTCCAGGGCATCCCCCTTCTCATCTCCCCCCCTCTTCCGAGTTCTTGCCCATGTCGATCCGCACCTCCCTGTTCGTCACCCTCGTCTGCGGCCTCGCCGCCGCGCTGCCTGCCCAGGAGCAGCAGCCGCCGGTGAAGCCGGTCCCGCCCGCCCAGCCCGACGTGGTGAAGCCCGCCCAGGACCCGCAGGGCCCGCCGCCGCCCGCCGTGCTCGACGACAAGCCGCGGCCCCGGGAGCTGACGCCGGAGGAGCGCGTCGCCCGCCTGAAGGCCGAACTGGAGCAGCTCAAGAAGGAACTGGCCTACGTCAACGATCGTGGCGGCCAGATCGTGCCGATGATCGCCGACAAGCTGGCGGCCCAGGCGAAGCCGTTCGAGCCGACCAAGATCGACGCCGGCACCAGCAAGGCGATGGCGGCCCCCGTCGTCGCGCCGCAGCCCAGCAAGGCCGTGGTGGCGGTGGAGGGCGAGACCGCCATGCCGGAGCACGCCGCGCTCACCGTCAACGGCCGGCCGGTCACCCAGGCCGCCATCGATGAACTGATCGCCCACCTGAAGCAGCTGCCCGACCAGGGCCCCGACGACCTGCTGGGCCAGCGGGCCCTGATGGAGCTGATCCGGATCGAGGTCGCGCATGCCGCCTTCGCCAAGGACGCCGAGGTGGCCCAGCAGCAGATCCTGACGGTGCAGAAGGAACTGCAGGACGGCGCCGACTTCGCCGCGGTGGCCAAGGCCCACAGCAAGGGCCCCGGCGCCGAGAACGGCGGCGCGATCGGCGCGGTGACGCGCAACTCGCCCCACGGCCTCGCCCTCGAGCGGGCAGCGTTCACCACCAAGGCCGGCGAGGTCTCCGCGGTGTTCCGCACGCCGCAGGGCTTCTGCGTCCTGCGCGCCGACAAGGCCAACAAGGGCGACACGCCGGCCGCCGACAACGTCGAGTGCAGCCTGATCCTGGTGCCCTTCACCGCCGATCTGGCCGCCCTGCGGCAGGCCCAGGCCGCGGTGGCCACCGGTCAGGTCGAGATCGTGCTGCGCGACGAGAAGATGCGGGAGATGCTGCCCGTGCAGTTCCGCTAGCGACCGGTGGCGCCGGCGGCGCCACCGCACACAACGACACCTGGGAGGGATTGCAATGGCCGCCATCCGGCGCAGCGGGGGCGTGGTCGCCCTGTTCTGGTCCGGCAACCTGCCGGACCCCGAGAGCCCCGACTTCACCGCCGCCCTGGCGGACCGGCGCTTCCGGACCATCGAGGACGCCGCCAGCGAGGAGGTGTCGGTGGGCTGGGTGACGCCCGGCGACCCCACCGGCGACTCCTTCGACCTGGAGGACATGCAGGCCGGCGCCGGGTTCTGGCTGCGCATGCGCGTCGACCGGAAGAAGCTGCCGACGAAGTGGCTGGCGATCCACCGCGAGGCGGCCGAGAAGCTGCGCGGCAAGCGCCTGTCGGCCCGCGAGCGCAAGGAGATGCGCGAGGACCTGATGAGCAAGCTGCTGCCGCGGGTGCTGCCGACGGTGCAGATGGTCGACGCGCTGGTCCTGCCGCAGCGGCGCACGGTGCTGCTCTTCGCCACCGGCAAGGGGCACATCGAGAGCTTCGACAAGCTGTTCTTCTCGACGTTCACGCTGCCGCTGGCCGAGGGCGATCCCTACGAACTGGCGCAGCGCGCGGGCCTCGGCGACGACATGCTGGCGGCGCTCGATCGCGTCCAGCCGGTGGCGTGGCCGCAGGCCGAGGGCGAGGCACAGCGGCGCCCGGCGCGGCCTGCCGCCGCCGCTGCCGCCCACGCAACCGACGACGACGAAGTCCACACCATCGGGACCGGAGAGATCGCATGAGCAAGGGCGCCGAGAGTCATGGCTTCCTGGGCGAGGAGTTCCTCACCTGGTTGTGGTTCCGCTGCGAGACCGAGTCGGGCGAGTTCGCGCTGCCCGGCGGTCGCGTCGTCGGCGTCCTGCTCGACGACCTGCTGACCTTCGCCGCCCCGCACGAGGACGAGACCGAGCAGACCCTGCGGCACGGCGCGCCGACCCGCACCGCCGAGGCCCGCACGTCCCTGCGCCAGGGCCGCCGCCTGAAGAAGGCCCGGCTGCTGGTGGCCGAGGGCCAGAACCAGTGGTCCGCCACCATCGACGGCACCACCCTGCGGCTGTCGGGGGTCAAGCTGCCCGACGACTCCGAGGACGTCGGTTCCGACCCCGAGCGCAGCGAGGAACGGGCCGGCAACTGGCTCGCCTTGCACGAGATCGTGCACGCCCTCTACCGCGAGTTCCTGCGGGTGCGGCTGCGGCCGGACTACCTGCGGACGACCGCCGAGGCGCAGGCCACCTGGATGGCCGGTTGATTCCGTAAGTGTATATATAACATATACTTACGTTTCACTCGCCGGTATCGCCGCGACCCGCGCGCCGAGGCGTGCGAGCACCTCGGCGAGCCAGTCGCGGGCCCGCGCCGGCCGGTGCGGGTCCGGCCGCGTGCAGCCCCAGACCACCGCCAGCACCGCCGTGGTCGCCTCGTCGGTCTTGCTGCGCTGGGCGTCCTTCACGGCGTTGGCGCACGGTCCGTCCTGGTCCCACAGGCAGGGCAGCCCGGCCACGTCGATCTCCTGCCCGGACCGGTTGAACACGTAGCGCTGGCCATCCGCCGCCACCCGCACCAGCACCGGCGGCCGCAGCCGGCCGAGGTCGACGACGCTGATCGGCAGCCCCGAGTGCAGCGACACGGCATTGCCTGCGTCCACCACCGCGTTGATCACCCCGAGCCGGCCGTCGGCGGCCACCCCCGCCAGGTACTCCGACGAAGGCTTGCCGCGCCCGGTCGGCCGGTAGCCGCGCTGCCGCAGCACGTCGCGCACTGCCGTGCGCAGCGCCTCGTCGGGCCGCAGCGGCGCGTCGGCGTCGGGCCGCAGCAGCGCCTGCAGCCAGTCCGGCGTCGGCAGGCCAGCCAGCGGCCCCGGCAGCTCCGCCCGCAGCGCGTGCACCTCGAGACCGTCGAGCGCCTCCACCACCAGTGCGAGATCGTCCGCCGGAACGCTCATCGGCGCGGCAGCTCCGCGAACGCCTGCCGGTGCAGCGCCGCCGCCAGGTCGCGCCCGTCGCGGAAGCTCGGCGGCCCGCTGCTGCCGAACGGCCGGGGCGGCGGCTCGGCGAACGGATCGGCGGTCGCATCCACCGGCGACGGCAGCGGCCGCCGGTAGCTGCCGCGCAGTTGCCGCCGCCACAGTTCGGCGCCGCCGCGGGACAGCAGGCGGTAGGTCAGGTCCCAGTCGGCGGCGTCCAGCGGCCCCTCGCCCGCGGCGGCGAAGCGGTGCACCGTCACCAGCAGCACCGCGTCGACGTCGAGCGCCGCGCCGGTCGCCGCCAGTTCGTCGGCCGACGGCTCGCCGGCCTGCAGCAGGTCCCGTTCGCGCAGCAGGTCGTGGCCGACGGCCAGGGGCAGCACCCGGTAGCCGCGCTCCCGCAGAGCGCGGTCGGCGCCGCCGAGCAGCCAGGTGGACAGGCCCGACGGCGCCAGGTCCTCGCGCAGCGGCGCCACCACCACCGCCACCGGGGCCGGACCGTCCAGCGCCGCGGGCCGGGTCAGATCCAGGGTGCAGGCGGACAGCAGGGTCAACGCCGCCAGGGGCAGCATCCGGCGGATTCCGTTCACCGCCGCATTGTGCCGCGCCACCGACGGGCGGACCACCATGCGCGCTACCGCCCGCGCCGGCCGGAGCCCTCGCCGGCGGCCGGCAGCGGCTTGCGCGGCAGCATCTCGTCGCGCTGCGCCGTGTGCCAGGCGAACGCCGCCATCAGCACCGACGCCTGCCGCAGGTCGTCCGCCACCGCGTGGTCCCACACGTCCATGTTGGAGTGGTGCGTGCGGGTCGAGTAGTTGACCGGGTCCTGGATGAACTGGAAGCCCGGGATGCCGAGCCCATCGAAGGCCAGGTGGTCGGTGCCGCCGGTGTCGTCCAGGGTCAGCGTGCGCGCGTCGAGATCGTGGAACGGCCGCAGCCAGGCCCGGAAGATCGGCGCGCAGGCGGCGTTGCCCTGCAGGTAGACGCCGCGCACGCGGCCGGTGCCGTTGTCGAGGTTGAAGTAGCCCGCCAGCCTGCCGTGCTCGGCGGTCGGCGCGCCGCGCTCGCCGAAGTGCTGCCGCGCGTAGGCCCGCGAGCCCAGCAGGCCCTGCTCCTCGCCGCTCCACAGCGCCGCCCGGATCGTGCGCCGCGGCGCCGCGCCGCTCTGCTTCACCCAGGCCGCCAGCAGCCGCGCCGCCTCCATCACCACCGCGCTGCCGCAGCCGTTGTCGGTGGTGCCGGTGCCCGTATGCCACGAGTCGAAGTGGGCGCCGATCATCACCACCTGGTCCTGCCGTTCCGGATCGCCGCCGGGGATCTCCGCCAGCACGTTGCGCTCCATCAGGTCGGTGTCGGTCCACGTCACCTTCAGCTCGATGCCGAGCTTCACCGGCACGCCCTTGCGCAGCAGGCGCAGGATCCGGTTGTAGTGCTCCACCGCCATGGTGAACTGCGGGATCACCTCGGCGCCGGGATCGCTGGCCCGCCGCCGCTGGCCGTCCTCGCCGGGCAGCGCCGACGCGCCGCTGACGAACACCGTGCCGTAGTCGCCCTTGCCGGCGCGATCGACGATGGCCGCGGGCCGCTTCTGCGCCAGCAGGCGCAGCACCGCCTCGCGCCGCTGGAAGCCCATGCGGAAGTCGTTCGCGTCGCGGGCCTGCTGCGCCCGCTGCCGGCCCCGCGGCGCCGCCTGGTCCGCCAGCGCCAGCAGGTCCTCGCTGTCGAGCCGCCGCGCCTCGCCGTCGAACGGCTCGCTCACCGTGCGGTCACCCTCGAGGAACACGACCTTGCCGGCGAGGTCCATGGCGCCGAGCGCCTCGGCGTCCAGCTCGCTCGCCGCCACCACCTCGCAGATGCCGCTCATCGCCGGCGACCAGGCCTTGGCGTAGGCGATCACCGGCCACGGGTTGTCGCCCACCACCTCGACCACGCAGCGGTCCATCCGCCAGGCGCGGCCGAACGGGCCCCACTCCTCGGTACGGGCATTCTGCAGGCCGAAGCCGGTGAACGCCTGCACCGCCCAGGCCTGCGCGTTCCGCAGGTTGATGGAGCCGGTGAGGCGCGGCCCGTGCACGTCGCACATCGTCGACAGGTGCTCCATCACCTGCGACCGCTCCAGCCCTTCCTGGCGCAGGAACGTCACCGCCGCCTCGTCCACCGGCTCGACGACCGGCGCCACCACCGCCGCCGGCGGCGCCTGGGCGGTCAGCAGGGCGGACGACAGGACGAGCAGGAGGCCGGTGGCGAAGACGGGTACGGCGTGGGTTCGGGACATGGTCTCTCCGGGTGGCGTGAGCGCCCTGCTACGGCCCGCCGCCCGGCCCTGCGAGGCGGTCCCGCCGAACGACCCCGGGAAGTGGCCGCCGCCCGCCGCTATCCTGCGGCCCCCCATGCGTCGCCGCTGGCTCGTCCTGCTCGAACTGGCCGCCCTCGCCGGCCTGCTGGTCTGGCTCGGCTTCGCCCTGCTGTCCGGCGGCGACCGCCCCGACGGCGCCATCGACCTGAAGGTCCAGCTCGCCGCCGCCGAGGACCGCGTCTTCCTGCTGCAGGAACCCGATGGCGCCATGCGCTACGAGGTCCGCTTCGACGACGGCACCACCCGCCGCCTCACGCCCGACGCGTTCGCCGCCCTGGTGCACTGCGACCAGACCACCCGCGGCTTCTGGGAGGTGCTGCTCAACGTCTCGTCGCCGGCGGGCTTCCTCTGGGTCACCCTGGGCTTCCTCGGCCAGCTCCTCTTCACCGGCCGCATGCTGGTGCAGTGGCTGGTCAGCGAACGCAACCGCCGCTCCACCGTGCCCACCGCGTTCTGGTGGATGAGCCTGATCGGCGCCACCATGCTGCTGGTCTACTTCCTCTGGCGGAAGGAACCGATCGGCGTGCTCGGCCAGGCCACCGGCTGGTTCATCTACGTGCGCAACCTCTGGCTGATCCACCGGCAGGACCCGACGCCGGCCGGGATCACCGAGGACCCGGCGCCGGAGGCGTGAGGACCATGGCGCGCCACCGTCATTCCTGGACCGCCCTGCTGGTCGCGCTGACCACGGCCCTGCTGCCGGCGCAGACCGCCGCCCCAGCCGATGTCCGCACCGCCGACGCGGACCCGGCGCAGGCCTTCTTCACCGCCCTCCCCGTGCTGCGCATCGCCATCACGCTCGACGAAGCCGCCCGTGACGCCCTGCGGCAGCGCCCCCGCGAGTACGCGAGCGCCACCCTGCGGATCGACGGCGACCCGGCGTTCACGCCGGTCGGCGTCAAGCTGAAGGGCGCCGCCGGCAGCTTCCGCAACCTCGACGACCGGCCGGGCTTCACCGTGCACCTGCAGCGCTTCGGCCAGGATCACACCCTGCACGGCCTGCGCCGCTTCCACCTCAACAACGGCGCCCAGGACGCGAGCCGGCTCGCCGAGTGGCTCGGACACCTGCTCTTCACCCGCGCCGGCCGGCCGGCACCGCGCGTGACGCACGCCCGCGTGTCCCTCGACGGCAAGGACCTCGGCCTCTACGTGCTCCGCGAAGCCTTCGACGCCCAGTTCCTCCGCCGCATCGGCGCCGAGCACGGCAACCTCTACGACGGCGGCTTCTGCCAGGACATCGATCGCGACCTCGAGAAGGACGCCGGCGACGGCGCCGACGATCACCAGGACCTCCGGCGCCTGCGCGAGATCTGCGCCCTCCCCCCGGCGGAACGCACCGCGGCCCTGGCGGCGATCCTCGACGTCGATGCCTTCCTCGACTTCTGCGCCCTCGAGGCGATGCTCGGCCACTGGGACGGCTACAGCCAGAACCGCAACAACTTCCGCCTGTGGTGTGCCACGGCGCCCGGGCAGACGATGTTCTTCCCGCACGGCATGGACCAGCTGTTCGGCGACGCCGACGCGTCGATCCTGCGCCATCCGCCGGCCCTGCTGGCCAGCGCGCTGCTTCAGGACCAAGGCCTGCGCAAGCGCTACCGCGACCGGCTGCGTGCCCTGCTGCCCCTGTTCCAGCCGCCGAAGGTGCTGCCGGGTCTGCAGCAGCAGGCCGCCCGCCTGCGGCGCGCGCTGGACGACGACCCGGATGCCGCGCGCGCCCTCGAGGACGCGGTGCGCGACCTGCAGGGCCGGGTGCAGGCGCGCTACCGCAGCCTGCAGGCGCAGGTGCGGGCGCCGGAGCCGCAGCCGCTGCAGTTCCCGGGCAGCCGCGCGCTGGCGCTGAAGGGCTGGCAGCCTGCCGCCGAGACCGACCATCTGCAGCTCGACAGGAAGGACTTCCAGGGCGTCGGCACCCTGCTGTTCCGCTGCCTCGAGGGGAGCGCCGACCCGCGGGTCGGCAGCTGGCGGATGTCGGTGCTGCTGGGCAAGGGCCGCTACCGGCTGCTGGCCACCGCCCGCTGCGAGGGCGTCGGCGGCGAGGGCGCGCAACTCGTGGTGGACGATGCGCACAGCGAGTCGCTCACCGGCGATATGAGCTGGCAGGCGCTGGTGTGCGACTTCGAGGTCGGCGAGTTCCAGCGGGACGTGGAGCTGCGGCTCGAACTGCGCGCCACGGCCGGCCGGGCCTGGTTCCGGCTGGACTCCCTGCGCCTCCAGCGGCTGCCGGACTGAGTGACTGAGCGGCGGAGCCGGCACCTCATCACCGCCCGCCGGCGATGGCGGCGAGATTGCGGGCGGCGGCGCGGCCCGCGGCGAGCTGCAGCCGCCGGCACAGCGGGCGCAGCAGCGCCGTCAGCACGGTGCCCGGCCGGCTGTCGGCCACCAGCTCGGCGCGCACCGCCCCCGTGCGCAGGTCCTTCACCACCTGGAACGTCTCCTGCCCGGCTTCCGGGTGCCCCTGCAGCGTGCGATAGGTGAAGCCCGTGCGGTGTTCACCATCACCAGCCTCGTCGAACACCTCGATCACCCGCGCGGCGAAGACCAGGTGCACGCCCGGCAGCAACCGATAGCGCGCCACGACCACCTCGCCCTCCCGCACCGGCACCGCCTCGCGCAGCCCCACCAGCAACCCCGGCGGAAACGACCGGTAGGCCAGCACCGCTGCCGCCGCGCGCCGGAACGGCCCTTCGGGAACCGGCGGACCCGGCGGTTCCGCCGGCAGATCGGCCCGGTGCCGGTCGGCGGCGTACCCGCGCTGTCCCTTCTCCACCAGCGGCTGGAACGGACGCCCCTGCCAGCGTTCCGGCGCCGGCCGATCGCCGAGCCACGGCAGCACCACCTGCACCCCAGGCACCCCGTCGCGCCAAGGCAGCAGCCGCAGCGCCAGCAACGCCAGCAGCCCGAAGCCGATCGCGTTGCACGGCGCGTGGATCTGCACCATGTCCCGCAGGTCCAGCCGCGGCACGCCCCGCCAGCGCGAGATCGCATACACCAGCACCAGCGCCATGCCGGCCATCAGGCTGACACCGGCCAGCGCGGCGAGCCCGCGCGGCAGCCTCGCGGCCCCGGCCGCGAGGCGCAGCAGCAACAGGGCCGTCAACGCCGCCGCCCCGACCAGCAGCACCGCGCACGAACCCTCCACCCACGGCGGCGCGCCGCCGCGTTGCGCCGCGGTGATGCCGAACGCCACCAGCGGCACGCCGGCCATGGCGCCCACCGCCGCGGCCGCGCCGTGCCGGCCCGGCAGCCGGCACGCCAGTTCGCCGGTCACCACCGGCAGCACCAGCCCGGCGAAGTGGAAGTGCACCGCGGTCAGCGTCACCCAGGGTTCCGCGAAGCCGAGCAGGCCGGTGCCGGCCCGCGCGGCGACGGTCCAGACACCGCCCACCGCCAGCAGCACCATGCCGGCGTCGATCGCCAGCTCCCCCACCGGCCCACCGCCGCGTTCGACGAAGCGCAGCACGCCGCACAACGCCACCAGGAGCGTGAACAGGAGCCACGGCATCGCCAGCAGCCACGCGGTGGTGCCGGCGGGGATCCCGGCGCTGGCGAACAGCAGCAGCGCGCACGGCAGGTGCAGGCGCCGCAGCCAGAGGGTGCGGCCCGCGGGCGGCGTCACGCGCTGCACCACGGCGAGCGCAAGCGGCACCGCCACCAGGGCGCCGAGCAGGAGCCAGGTGAGGGACCAGCCGGCCAGCGCGACGGCGCGACCCTGCCAGCCGAGCCAGCCGAGCCAGGCGACGGCGCCGACCAGGGCGTGGCGGGTCCAGGGCGTCACGGGCGGCATGCTCACCGAAGTCTTGAACGCGTTCAAGAAATCCGGGCGGGCGGCGAAATCCGGCGTTCTTGAACACGTTCAAGAAGCGTCACCGGAGCAGAACCATGAACGCAATGCTATACACCTACGCCATTTACGTCATCCTGAGCATCGCCCTGACGGTCTGGGTCGGGCGGACCCTGTTCCGCAACGGGCGGGCCTTCCTGATCGACGTGTTCGACCGCCCGGAGCTGGCCGACTCGGTCAACCACCTGCTGGTGGTCGGCTTCTACCTGGTCAACCTGGGCTACGTGTCGCTGGCCCTGAAGCTGGCGACGCCGGTGGACGACGCCACCGCCGGGTTCGAGGCGCTGTCGCACAAGGTCGGCCTCGTGCTGGTGGTGCTGGGCGCCATGCACTTCTTCAACCTCTACGTGTTCAGCCGGATCCGCCGGCACCGCAGCCTCGCCCGGGTCAGCCGGCCGGTGCGCCCCGACGGCCACGTGCCGCCGCCGCTGCCGGGCACGCCGTGAAGGTGCCGTCATGGACGACCAGGACCTCGAGCTGACGGTGTACTTCGACGGCGACTGCGGCTTCTGCCAGCGGGTCGCCGCCTGGCTCGACGCGCAGCCGAAGTTCGTGCGGCTGCGCTGCGTGCCGGCCCGAGGCGCCGCGCAGGCCGGCTGTCCGCTGCGGCTGGAGGACCTGCTGGCGCAGGTCACGGTCATCGCCTCGGACGGCGCCGTCTACCGCGGCAGCAACGCCTGGCTCGTGTGCCTGTGGGCCCTGCGGGGCTTCCGGGCCTGGTCGCTGCGCCTGGCGACGCCGGGCATGCGGCCGCTGGCGGACCGGCTGTTCGGCGTGGTCGCCGGCATCGCCGCGCGCACGCGGCACGCGCCCGCCTCGCCCGGACCCGGGCCCGCGGCTACCGTGCCCCGATGACCAGCGACGGCGGCGCCAGCAGCACCGGCAAGGGCGAGGCCACCAAGGCCCGCATCGTCGAGGCCGCCCTGGCCCTGTTCCGCGAGCACGGCTACGAGGCGACCACGATGCGGATGGTGGCCGATCAGGCCTCGGTCTCGCTCGGCAACGCCTACTACTACTTCGCCAGCAAGGACGACCTGCTGCAGGCGTTCTATCACGAGATCCACGAGGCCCACGTCACAGCGGCGGCGCCGCGCCTGCGGCAGGCCCGCACGCTCTCCGACCGGCTGGGCGCGGTGATCGAGACGAAGCTGGAGGTGATCGAGCCCTACCATCACTTCGCGGCCCTGCTGTTCCGCAGCGCCGCCGATCCGGCGAGCCCGCTCAATCCGTTCCATCCCGCCGCGGCGCCGGTGCGGCAGGAGGGCGAGGCGATGTTCGCCGAGGCGCTGGCGGGCGCCGATGTGCGGGTGCCGAAGGGCCTGCGGGCCGAGCTGCCGACGCTGTTGTGGACCTGGTCGATGGGCCTCGTGCTCTACTGGATCCACGATCGCTCGCCGGAGCGGGCGCAGACCCGGAAGCTGGCGCAGCACTCGCTGGGCCTCGTGGTGCAGTGCATCCGACTGGCCAGCAACCCCCTGCTGCGGCCGTTGCGCAAGCGCGTGCTGGCGATGCTGCGCGACCTGGCGCTCGGCGCTTCGCCGGCCGATGCCTGACCGGCAGTTGGTGCTTGTGCCGGCAGCGGCGGCGCGGAACATGCCGGCGCCTTGACGTCCACCCGCCGCCGCACGTTCCTCGCCCTCGCCATCGCGGCCAGCACCGTGGCCGGTGGCCTGCGCGGCCAGGATACGCAGGAGACCGGCCGCGAGAACCGCGCCCAGGAACCGGGCCGGCGGCCGCCCGGCGTGCCGCGCGAGCAGATCGCCGCCGGCGGCTGGCCGATCCTGGAGTGGCGGCACGCGAGCGGTGACTGGGGCGGCCTGCGGTCGTGGCTGGAGGAACGCGGCGTCGTGCCGGAGCTGTTCCTCACCACCGACGGCTCGGTGGTGGCGAGCGGCGGCGCCGACTCCGGCGGCACCGCGCTGCGCAGCCTGTTCGACGCGACGGTGACGCTGGACGGCGAGAAGCTCCTGGGCTGGCGCGGCAGCCGCTTCTTCGCCGACTTCCAGGTGCAGCGCGGCACCAACGGGTCGACCGACGCCGGCGACCTGCAGGCGTTCTCCAACATCGACGGCGACGATCGCAGCCAGCTCGCCAAGGTGTGGTACGAGCAGGTGCTGTGGGATCGGCTGCTGCGGGTGAAGGTCGGCAAGGCCGACGCCAACACCGACTTCGCCTACGTCGAGCACGGCTTCCGGCTGCTCAACTCGTCGTTCGGCTACTCGCCGACGATCCTGGGCTTCCCGACCTATCCGGATCCGAGCTTCGGCGCCGCCGCGTTCGTGCGGCCCGGCGGCGGGGTGTACTGCGGCGGTGGCCTCTACGACGGCGCGGCGCAGTCGGGCTTCAAGACCGGGCAGCGGGGCCCGGACACGCTGTTCGGCGCGCCCTCGGACCTGTTCGCCATCGCCGAGGCGGGGCTGCGCTGGCGCGGGGCGGACGGCGCGCGGCCGGGGCGGCTCGGCATCGGCGGCTGGCGGCACACGGGCGACTTCGCGCGGTTCCAGGGCGGCGTCGAGAACGGTACCGACGGCGTGTACGCGGTGCTGGACCAGCTGCTGTGGACGCCCGAGGACCGCGGCGACAGCGCACGCGGGCTCGGCGGCTTCGTACAGGTCGGGATCGCCGACCAGGACGTGAGCCCGGTGGACTGGCATCTGGGCTGTGGCCTGTCGTGGACCGGGCCGTTCGCCAGCAGGCCCGACGACGCGGTGGGCCTCGGGCTCAGCTACGCCAGCTTCAGCGACGCGCCTGGTGCAGGCCTGAAGGGCGACGGCGAACTGGCGGTGGAGGCGTTCTACACGTGGAGCGCCACGCCCTGGGTGCGGATCAAGCCCGACGTGCAGTGGATCCGCGATCCCGGCGGCGCAGGGCTCGACGACGCCCTGGTGCTGACGTTGCGGGTGGCGATCACGTTCTGAGGGTGCGGGCCCCGGCGGTCACGTCGAGAGACGGGCGACCTGCCAGATCGCCTGAGCCTGCCTGGCGAGCCATCGCTGGTGATCAGCGATCTGCTCTGGAGCCCACTCCTCGCAGTTGGCGATCCGCCGGGTCGTCGCGAACTCGCTCTCCCGGTAGACGGCCCGCTTCTCCTCATAGGTGGCGTTGCCGAGCCGCTGGTTGACCTTGCTGCCCAGGAGCGCCATGTTGCCGATGCGGTAGACGTAGGCATCCGCATCCACGGCGCTGAAGCCCTCCCACCCGGCACCCGGATTCTGGGGCAGAACATGCTCGAGGCTCAGCGAGTCACTGTCCTCCAGGATGTCGGCGCGGCCGCTCACATGGTGCTCGATCTCGCATAGAAGATAGCGGACGATACGTGCGTTGCGGGGCTGCCGCGTCTGGAATGCCTTC
Source organism: uncultured candidatus Brocadiaceae bacterium (assembly GCA_964565715.1). GTDB lineage: Bacteria > Planctomycetota > UBA1135 > UBA1135 > UBA2386 > CAZMGG01. The sequence continues at coordinate 27,440 of CAZMGG010000014.1, forward strand.
TCTGCGAAGGCCGCCCTGAATACGCCGTCATTGGGATACACCTGCCGGAGGTAATCGATGACATCACCCGGATCGGCCATCGACCCTTCGGTGATTCCGACAGCAGCGGCATTGTAGGCCCGCTCCTGCTCACCAGTGCTGTAGCCACAGATCACGTTGTACCGGAAGGATACGATGACGCACGCGCGAAGGACCGCCAGGAAGGCGGCATCATCGAATCGACGCCTGGCAGCGATGAGCATGCCATACGGCCGCGTAACCCCGAACAGACGCAACCTCGAGGCAAGGATCTTGTGCTCGGGAGGCCAGGATGATCCCTCGGGGGAGCGGAGAGCCAAGTAGTGATCAAGGTCCTCCTCCATGTCCCGAAGGAGGCTGAACACAGCCTCCCGATCGCGGATGCCCGCCCGGATCGTCTTGAAGAGGGTGGGGTCGCGCGCCAGGTCATGCCGGCTGTTCCAGTGGATCCGCAGGAACTCCGGGAAGCTCTCCGCCCCGAGGCGGCCCACCAGGGTCTCCCAGCGATCTTCGAGGGCACCGATGTCGTGGGCGGAGGCATCGGCGCGATCCAGGAGGGAGAACAGCCAGTTCTTCAGCAGATCGGTGGCGGACAGACGCACTCCACGAGCATTCAATGTCTCGAACACTCGGTAGGCATTCAACTCGTCGGTCACCGTGATGACCGTGAAGAACAGGCGATCGGACGCGGCCTCCAGGAACGACGCCAGATCCCTGCCGATGTCGGCGCCACCCCCCACATGCGCGGCAACCTTGCGGTCGAACCACTCGAAGGCGCGCCTGAGGAGGTTCTCTGACGCCCTGAAGCCGCGCTGCGGCAGGTGACCCAGGGGAACGAGGTGGTTCTTCCAGTATCCATCGTTGTTGCGGTTCAGGGTCAGCTTTGGCCTGGCAACCAATGTGACCGGGTCCAGGAAGCCGATGTAACTGTTGCGCAACTGCTCGGCGCGACGCCTGTTGTCCTCAGGAGCGACCCCGGCATCGATCAGCCTCTCGAGCCCCTTCAGCACCGCCAGTGCGAGGATGCTGATGGTGGTGAGTCGCTGCTGCCCGTCGATCACATCGAACGTCTTGTCGTCAGACGACTGCAGCACGAGGTATCCCATGTAATGGCCCTGCCCATCTCCCTCACCGATGGCATCGAGCAGATCGCGCCACAGATCCTCCCACTCGTCCTCACCCCGGCTGTAGTCGCGCTGGAAGGGCGGGATGCGATAAGTGAGCCCGTTGCCGATCAGTTTCCTGAACGTGTTGTTCTCGGTCTTGAAGTTCGTGGAAGCCATCGCTGGCGGCACAGGATACCGCGTGGGACTCGCAGCGCCCCGTACCAACCACAGCCGCAGCACCTGCAACGGCCCGACTCCTGGCACTCGACGAACCAAGCAAATAAGGTCGGGGGTCGCCATGCTGCCAGCCAAAGCCATCCTCCCGACGGCGCTGACCATCACGTTCACCGCCGTCCTGGCGGCGCAGGATCCGCCCGATCTGCCGCCGGCCATCAACACCGCGGTGGGGCTCGGTGGACCGCCGCCGAAGGAGGTGACCGACGCGATCGAGAACGGGCTGCGGTGGCTGGCGCAGCACCAGCACGCCGATGGCAGCTTCCCGGCGGACCGGCCCGAGCGCACCGTGGCCAGCACGGCGTTGGCGATGCTGGCGTTCCTCGGCGACGGCAACACCCTGCGGGCGGGGCCCCATCGCGAACCGGTCAAGAAGGCCACCACGTGGCTGCGGGCGCAGCAGGATGAGCAGGGCCGGTTCGGCACCGGCGAGCATCCCGACCAGATCGTCGATCAGGCCATCGCCGCGTGGGCGATGAGCGAGGCCTACGGGCTGTCGCAGTACCGCATCCTGAAGAAGAGCACGCAGCTCGGCATCGACTGGCTGGTGCGGCAACGCCAGGACTCGGGCGGCTGGGGCCATGCCGGCCAGGACGCCAACACGGTGGCGACGCTGTGGGCGGTGGCCGCCTGCGCTTCGGCGGCGAACTTCGAGCTGAGCGTGCCCGACGACTGGAACCGGCGCGCGATCGCGTTCGTCGCCGAGCGCACCCACAGGAAGGGCCGCATCGGCTTCACGCGGAAGGGCGAGCCGCTGCAGCGCGCCGAGCCCGGCGACCAGGCCCGCTTCGCGCCAGAACACACCGAGCTGCCGACGGCGGCGGGCCTGCTGATCCGCTACTTCGCCAACGATGCACCAGCGCCGCGGGCGATCGAACCGCAGACCCTGCTGCTGCTGGCGAGCCCGCCGCGGTGGGATCCGCCGGGCGCCATCGACCCGACCTACTGGCTGTTCGCCACCTTTGCCCTCTACCAGCACGGCGGGCTGGCCTGGCGGAAGTGGCAGGAGGCGCTCCGCACGACGGTGCTGCCGCGCCAGATCCAGGCGGAAGGGCCGACCCAGGGCTCCTGGGACCCGGTCGGCGCCTTCGGCGGCCAGGGCGGCCGGGTCTACGCCACGGCGGCCATCGTGCTCTGCCTCGAGGCGGTCGCGCGCTATCCGCAGAAGGTGCGCTGACCGCCGCCCACGCCCCTGCCGCGGGTGTGCGGTGGACCGCCACATTTCACGCAAACCGCCGGGCGTGCCGATGCAGGAGCGGTCGGGCCTCCTACAATCCCGGCCTTCCGCTGCCCACGGATCTCCATGCCCCTGACGACTCGGCGCTCGTTCCTGCGCGGTTCCCTGGCCGGTCTCGGCGTCGGCTGCCTCGGCCCGACGTCGCCCCGACTGCTGTTCGGCGGCCTCGGCGCGCGACGCGGCGACGCGCCGTGCCAGGCGGTGATCCAGATCCACCTGGCCGGCGGCCTCACCCACCTGGACACCTTCGATCCGAAGCCCGAGGCGCCGGTGGAGGTGCGCGGCCCGTTCGGCACGGTGCCGACGAAGCTCGACGGCGTCCTGTTCGGCGACACCCTGCGCCGCACGGCGCAGATCGCCGACCGGATCACGGTGATCCGCTCGATGACGCACACCGAGGCGGACCACGATCGCGGCACCCACAGCATGCTGACCGGCTTCCAGCCGAGCCCGGCGATCACCTATCCGAGCCTCGGCGCGGTGGTGGCCCACGAGCTGGGCGTGCGCAACGACCTGCCGCCCTACATCTGCGTGCCGCAGGTCGGCACCCAGTTCCAGGGCACCGGCTACCTGGGCTCGGCGCACGGTCCGTTCAGCGTCGGCGGCAATCCATCGGCGGACCGCTTCCGGGTCCGCGACCTGAGCGCGCCGCGGGACATCGACGCGGAACGGCGCGAGCGGCGCAAGGGGCTGCTGCACGACCTGGACGCCGGCTTCGGCGAGCTCGGCCACGCCGACGTGGTGCAGGCCAGCGAGGCGTTCTACCGGCAGGCCTGGGCGCTGATCGAGTCGCCGGCGGCGAGGGATGCGTTCGATCTCGGCAAGGAGCCGAACGAGCTGAAGGACCGCTACGGCCGCCGTTCGCTGGGCATGAGCTGCCTGCTGGCGCGTCGGCTGGCCCAGGCCGGCGCGCGCTACGTGGTGGTGAACTTCGGCGGCTTCGACCACCACAGCCAGATCGGCCGTGACCTGCCCGGCCGGATGAACGAGGTGGACCAGGCATTCGCCGCACTGGTGGCCGATCTCGACAGCAGCGGCCTGCTGGCCACCACCATGGTGCTGCTCACCACCGAGTTCGGCCGCACGCCACGGCTGAACGGCGACGCCGGCCGCGATCACTGGCCCCGTGCGTTCTCGGTGGCGCTCGCCGGCGGCGGCGTGCGGCGCGGCCACGTGCACGGCAGCAGCAACGCGACGGGCGCCGAGCCGGAGACCGATCCGGTGCATCCGGCCGATCTGACGGCCACGGTGTTCACGCAGCTCGGCATCGACCCGGAGAAGAAGCTGCTGGCGCCGGGCGACCGGCCGATCGACCTGGTGCGCGAAGGCCGCGTGCTGCGCGAGGTGCTGGCCTGATGCGACGCCTGTTGCTGGCGCTGCCGTTCTCCCTGCTGCTCGGCGCCGCCCCACCCGGCCATCCCCCTGGCTACACGCCACGCATCACCGGGCTGTCCGCATGCGGCGGCCAGCGCGGCACCGAGGTCGAGCTCACGCTGCTGGGCCAGCGCCTCGACCAGCCCCAGGAGCTGATGCTGCTCCGCGACGGCCTGCAGGTGCTCGAACTCGCGGCGGCGAAGCCCGAGCGCTGCGCGGTGAAGCTCCGCATCCCTGCCGACTGCGCGCTCGGCGCCCACGGCTTCCGCCTGCGCACCGCCGAGGGCATCTCCAACCTCGTGCTGTTCCAGGTCGGCGCCCTGCCGGAGACGACGGAGCAGCGGTCCGGCGACGCGCCGCAGCCGCTGACCCTGCCGGTCTGCGTGAACGGCAGCCTGCAGCAGGACGCCACCGACCGCTACGCCATCGGACTGCCGGCCGGCGCCACCGTGCGCTGCGACCTGCAGGCGTTCCGCCTCGGCTTCTCGGCCGCCGACCTGGCGCTCCGCGTGCTCGGGCCCGACGGCCAGACGCTGGCCCATGCCGACGACTCGGTGCTCGGCCAGAAGGACCCGCTGCTGGCGTTCACCACCACCACGGCCGGTGTCCACGAGGTCCACGTGCACGCCGCCTGGAGCGACGCGCAGAACACCGGCCCCTACCGGCTGCAGATCGGCCACTGGCGGCAGCCCGCGGGCGCGCTGCCCTGCGGCGGCTCGCCGGGCCAGACCCTCGAGGTGGAGCTGCTCGGCGCGGCGCCGGGCGCCCGCGCCAGCGTGACGCTGCCGCGCGACGGCTCGGACATCTTCCGCTTCCACCCTGAGGACGAGAACGGTCCGAGCGCCTCCCCGATCCTGCTGCGCATCGGCGGTCCGCCCCCGCGTCAGCCGACGCCCGGTGCCGACGGCCGGGCCATGCTGGAGCTGCCGGGCGCCGTGCATGCGGCGCTCACCGAACCGGGCACGCCCGCCCGCTGGTTCTTCCAGGCGCAGAAGGGCGCCGAGCTGGACTTCCGCGTCATCGCCCGTGCCCTGCGCTCGGCGATGGACCCGGTGCTGGTCCTGCGCGAGCAGAACGGCCGCTACATCACCGGCAACGACGACACTACGGGCATGGACAGCGTGCTGCGCTGGACCGCGCCCGCCGACGGCGTCTACCAGGTCGAGGTGCAGGACCTGCTGCGCCAGGCCGGCCCGGACCACTTCTTCCGCCTCGAGGTGGTGCCCCGGCGCAGCGGGCCCGGCGCCCGCATGGTCGTCGGCCGCACCGACGAACCGGTGCTGGCGGTGCCGCAGGGCGGCCGCGGCGCGCTGGTGCTGCAGGCCGACAACCTGGACGCCGATGCCGCCCTGGCGGCGCTGCACCTGCCCGACGGCGTGACCGCCCGCTTCGGCCCGGTGGTGAAGGGCAGCAACCTGCTGCCGCTCCTGCTGGAAGCCGCGCCGCAGGCGCCGCTGCAGGGCAGCAGCCTCGCCTTCGCGCTGCCCGGCGCCGGCGAAGAGGCGCCGCGGCCGCTGCCCTACCTGCAGGTGCTGCCGCTGGTCACCAGCCGCAACAACCAGCCGATCCTGCAGACCGCGCAGCGGAAGCTGCCGGTGGCGGTCACCTCGCCTTTGCCCTACGCGGTGACGATCGAGCCGCCCACGGCGCCGCTGGTGCGCGGCGCGCCCCTGGGCCTCGTGGTGCGGATCGAGCGCGCCGAGGGCTTCACCGGCGCGGTGCGCGTGCGCGCGCCATGGACGCCGCCGGGCGTGAGCGCCGGCCAGATCACCATCGACGGCAAGACCAGCACCGGCGTGCTGCCGATCGAGGCCAGCACCAGCGCCACGCTCGGCGTGTTCCCGCTCACCGCCGTGGCGGCGGCGCAGATGGGGACCGGCATCGCCGAGCTGGCGGCGCCGTTCGCCGAGGTGCGGGTCGAGGAGCCTTGGATCACCGCCGAACTCGGCCGCGCCCGCGGTGAGCCTGGCACCAGGGCGGAGCTGCGGGTGCGCCTCACCCCGCAGCGCCCGACCGCCGGACCGGCCACCGTGCGCCTGCTGGGCCTGCCCCGCGGCGTCTCCGTCGCGGACGCGACCGTGCCGGCCGGCGCCGAGTCTTTGCTCCTGCCGCTGTCGTTCGAGAAGTCGGCACCGCCTGGCCGGCACCGTTCGTTCCTGCTGGAGCTGCGCGTGCCCACTGAACTGGGCGAGGCGGTGCATCGCTTCGGCGGTGGTGAGATCCGCATCGACCGGCCCGCCGCCGTGGCAACCGGCAAGGAGGAAGCGCGATGACCGTGCTGCGCACCACCACCCTCGCCGCCCTCCTGGCGGCGTGGTTGCCGGCCCAGTGGGGCCAGTCCCCACCGACGGCAGCCCCGGCTCCGCAGACCGATGCGGGGGCGACAATGCCCGCACCGACGACAGCTCCGGCCGCCGCTCCATCCCCGACGATCCAGGTCTTCCCGCCGCAGATCCAGCTCGACCACGCCCGCGACCGCCAGCGGCTCACCGTGGTCGCCACGACCGCCTCCGGCATCACCCAGGACCTCGGCGCCAGGGCCACGTTCGCGGTCGAGCCGCCGGACCTCGCCACGATCGAACGGAGCGGCGACACCGCGTTCCTCGCGCCGCGCGGCGACGGCGAAGGCGCCCTGCGCGTCACCGTCGATGGCACCAGCCTGCAGGTGCCGCTGCGCGTACAGCGCGCCACCGCCGCGCCGGCCCTCAGCTTCCGCAACGAGGTGATCCCGATCCTCACCCGCGCGGGCTGCAACGCTGGCTCGTGCCATGGCGCCGCCGCCGGCAAGAACGGCTTCAACCTGTCGCTGTTCGGCTACGACCCCGACGCCGACCACCGCATGCTCACCCGCGAGCTGCGCAGCCGCCGCCTCGATCCGTCCGACCCGGACCAGAGCCTGATGCTGGTCAAGGCCACCACCGCCGCGGTCCACCAGGGCGGCAGGCGCATCGAGCCCGACGGCCCGCTCTACGCCGACCTGCGCCGCTGGATCGCCGATGGCGCGCCCGACGACGGCACCGCCGCGCCGGCCCTGGTCGGGCTCACCGTGCTGCCCGCCGCCGCCGTGCTGCTGGCCGGCGGCGCAATGGCGCCCCTGCAGGTCCTCGCCCGCTACCAGGACGGCTCCGATCGCGACGTCACCGAGCTGTGCCTGTGGAGTTCGGGCAACGACGGCGCCGCCGCCGTCGCACCGGACGGCCGGCTCACCAGCCGCGAGGCCGGCGAGGCCTGCATCCTGGCCCGCTTCGGCGGGCTGGCCGCCACCGCCCAGGTCATGGTGCTGCGCGACGACGCGCCGTTCACCTGGCCGGACCTGCCGGAGACCGGCTTCATCGACCGCCACGTGCACCAGAAGCTGCGCCAGGCCCGCGTCCTGCCCGCCGCCCTCTGCGCCGACGAGGTGTTCGTCCGCCGCGTGCACCTGGACCTCTGCCACGTGCTGCCGACCACCGAGCGCACGCTCGCCTTCCTGCAGGACGACCGGCCGGACAAGCGTGCCCGGCTGATCGACGAACTGCTGGCACGGCCCGAGTTCGCCGCCGCCCAGGCCATGGCCTGGGCCGAGGTGCTGCAGGTCGACACCCAGACCATGGAGGGCAAGGGCGCCGCGCTGTTCGGCCGCTGGCTGCGCGCGTCGTTCGCCGAGGGCCGCCCGCTCGACGAGGTGGTGCGCGCCATGCTGACCGCAGAGGGCGACACCTTCCAGGACCCGCCGGCCAACTTCCACCTGCTGGCCGGCCAGCCGCACCTGCTGGCGGAGAAGGCCGCGCAGAACTTCCTCGGCGTGCGCATGCAGTGCGCGCAGTGCCACAACCACCCGTTCGAGAAGTGGTCGATGGACGACTACTACGGGTTCGCCGCGTTCTTCGCCCAGACCGGCCGCAAGCGCGGCGAGGATCCCTACCAGTGGGTGATCTGGGACCGCCGTTACGGCGACATCCGCAACGCCCGCGACCAGTCGGTGGCGCCGCCGCGCCTGCTCGGCCAGGGTCTCGCCGCCATCCCGCGCGACACCGACCGCCGCGCCGTGCTGGCGCAGTGGCTCACCGCCCCGGACAACCCGTGGTTCGCCCGCAACGTGGTCAACCGCCTGTGGGCCCAGCTCTTCGGCCGCGGCCTGGTCGATCCGGTCGACGACGTGCGGATCAGCAACCCTGCCTCGCACCCGGCCCTGCTCGACGAACTGGCCCAGCTGCTGGTCGACAGCCGCTTCGACGTGCGGCCCGTGGTCCGCGCCATCTGTCTGTCGCGCACCTACCAGCTCGGGCCGCACCCGGACGCGCCGCCCACAGCCCTGTTCGCCGGCAACCAGGTGCGCCGCCTCACCGCCGAGCAGCTCCTCGACGCCATCACCGCCGTCACCGGCGTCGCCACCCGCTACCCGGGCCTGCCCGCCGGCGCACCCGCCACCGAGATCGACGGCAGCGGCGACAACGTCCGCTTCCTCGACCTGTTCGGCCGCCCCGACCGCGACAGCGCCTGCACCTGCGACCGCCGGCCGGAGCCGACCCTGGGCCAGACCCTGCACCTCATCAACGGCGACACGATCACTGACAAGCTGACCGACAAGAACGGCCGCCTGCGCCAGGCCCTGGCGGCCGGCACCGAACCCTCGGCGATGCTCGACGACCTGTTCCTCGCCGCCTACAGCCGGCGGCCCACCGCGGCCGAACGCTCCCGCCTGCTGGCCGCCGTCACCGGCGCCGCCGTCCCGGCGTCGGCCTGGCAGGACCTCTACTGGGCCGTGTTGAACTCCAAGGAGTTCGTGTTCCAACACTGACCGGGCCAACCGCCATGAAGCGCATCGTCATCCTCACCGCCGCCCTGGGCCTCGCGCTCGCGCCGGCGCGCGCCCAGGAGCCATCGCCCCAGCAGCGCCTGCTCACCCTGCTGCAGGCGCTGCACGGCACCGACCCCAAGGCCTGGAGCGACTACCTGGCGGGCCTCGAGCAGCAGGCGAAGGCGCACGACGCCCGCGCCGCCCAGCTCCGCCAGCAGGCGAAGGACCTCGAGGCGCAGGCGGTTGCCGCCGACCAGAGCGCCCGCGCGCTCCGCGCCGAGGCAGAGCGGCTGGCCCAGGTGCAGAAGCTGCTGGGCTCGGGCGCCCCGCCGGCGGCGGGCTCGCCTCCCGCCGAGCCCCCCAAGGACGCGCCGAAGGACACACCGAAGGACGAAGCGAAGACCCAGACGCCCGCGGAACCGCCGAAGGACATGCCCAAGGGCGACATCGCGGCTCCCGACGCGCCCGCCGACGCCGAGCTCGTCACCTGGACCCACGTCGAGCCGATCTTCCGCGACCACTGCACCAGTTGTCACAACCCCGACGACAACGATGGTGGCTTCGACGTGACCTCGTTCGCGGCGGCACTGCAGGGCGGCGGCTCGGGCAAGTCGATCGTGCCCGGCGAGCCCGAGCAGAGCCGGTTGATCCGCATGGTGACGCGCCAGGAGCGGCCGTTCATGCCGCGCAACGCCGATCCGCTGGCACCCGAAGTGGTGGCGAAGCTGCGCCGCTGGATCGAGCACGGCGCGGCCGCGGACGGCAAGGCCGCCGCCGCCTTCCTGAAGAAGAAGGCCGCCGCGGCGAAGGACGCCGCCGCCGAGGACGCCGCCGACGAGGCGTCCGGTCCGCCGCCGCTGCCCGAGCAGGTCCCGGCGACGCCCCTGCGCGCGCCGGACCGGCCCGCACCGTTCCGCAGCCTCGTGCGCAGCCCGCGGGCGCCGCTGCTGGCGTTCCCCGGCAGCCGGCAGCTCGTCCTCTGTGACACAGAGTTGCAGCCCCTGGCGGTGCTGCCGGTCGATCTGCCGCACGTGGACGCCGCCGCGTTCAGCCCCGACGGCAGCATCGTGCTCGCCATCGGCGGCGCGCCTGGCCGGTCCGGCGCGGTGGCGGCCTTCGATGTGCGCACCGGCGCGCTGCTCGGCCAGGTCGGCAAGGAGCGGGACGTGCCGCTGGCCGCCGCGGTGCATCCGGGCCGCGGTCTCGTGGCGCTCGGCGGCGCCGGCAAGCAGGTGCGGGTGTTGCGCCTCAGAGACGGCGGCCAGGCCTTCGCCGGCAAGCACGACGACTTCGTCCTGGCGCTGGCCTTCACGCCCGACGGCCAGTACGTCGCCGCCGCCGACCGTTCAGGCGAAATCCGCCTCTGGGACTGCGCCACCGGCCGGCTCGAGCAGACCCTCACCGGTCACCGCGGCGCCGTGCACGGGCTCGCCTGCCACCGTCGCGGCCGCCTGCTGGCCAGCGCCGGCGCCGACGGCACCGTGCGCCTGTGGGACGTGCTGGACGGCAAGGAGAAGTGGCGCCAGGGCGCTCACGACGGCCAGTGCCTCGCGGTGGCGTTCGGCCCCGACGACGCGGTGGCGAGTTGCGGCAGCGATGGCCGCATCCGCACGTTCTCCCTGGCCGGCCGCAACGGCCTCACCTCGCCGCCGGTGGGCGAATGGCTCTACGCGGTGGCGTTCGGCGAGAGCAGCGACGTGATCTTCGCCGGCGACTGGCAGGGGCGCGTGCACCGCTACCAGGGCAAGGGCAAGAAGCTGAGCGCCACGGTGCCGCTCGCGCCGCCTCCGCCGACGCCGCAGTAGCAGGCGCCGCCTACGGCAGCCTGACGATCCAGGCCTCGCAGCCGCTGCCCAGCGCCAGCGTCCGGCCGTCGGGGGCCAGCGCCGACAACCGCACGGCCCCGAGCCCGTCGGGCAACTTCGCCGTCCGCCGCTGCCAGTGCTGCCCCTCGATCCACCACGCCCGTTCGCCGTCGCCGCCGAGCATGCGGCCATCGGGCAGGACCTCGAGCCAGCGCAGGGCCTTGCCGCCCGGTACGCGACGCCGCTCCTCCAGCGTCAGCGGATCGAGTTCCGCCAGCGCGCCATCGCCGAGTCCCGCCAGCACCGCGCCCGAAGGCAGCCGCCGCAGCCACCAGACGCCCTCGCGGAAGCCGCGCGCTGCCCGTTCGGCGCCCTCACTGTCGAACGCGCGCACGGCGCCGAACACCGTGCTCCCGACCATGCCCGTGCCGCAGCCGCCGCTCTGGGTGAACCACGCCACCACCGCGTGCCCGCCCCGGGGATCGCCCAGCATCTCGCCGGCATCGACCCCGAAGTACAGCCCTTCGATCCCGGCCTCCGGCACGGCCACCACCTCGCCGTCGGCGCCGACCCGCACGAGGTCCACGCGCTTGCCACCCACGGTCCCCGCGCCGCACAACCAGCCTGACCCGAGCGGTCGCCACGCCATCGCCGCGTAGAGCGGATCCTCGAGGGTGAGCGCGCGCGGCCGGTCGCCGAGCAGCGCTGGCGCGCCGCCGCGGAAGGCCACCGCGGCCCCCACGTCCCGGTCCACCGCCGCGTTCCAGCGCCGGATCCCATCCCGATCCGCCAGCGTGAACTCCGGCCCGGCAGCACCGGGCAGCACGCCGTGGCTGCCGGCGAACTCGCGCACCGGCGTGCCATCGGCGGCCACCACCCGCAAGCCGCCCATGGCCTGCACCGCCAGGAAGCGCCCGTCCGGCGACCACACCAACCCGGTCATCTCGCCGCGATGCGCCGAGGTCACGCGCATCGCCTCGCGCTCCGGTCCCAGCACGTGCAGCTGCCCCTGCACGTCGCCCGCCACCACCCGGCCACCGGGCGCGGCCCAGACCCGCTGCAGCCACGAGTCGGTGCGCGCGCCGAGATCCCAGCGATGGGCGTCCGGGCCGAGCCGTTCCACCGTGCGATCCGACCAGTCGGTGCCGCAGCGCACGACGAAGGTGCCATCGGCAGCCGCGTTCCAGCTCCGCCTGCCACCCTCGGCCATGATCGGCGCGCCGTCGGGGCCGAACGCCACCACCGCGCCCTCACCGGTCACCGGCGCACCGCCGTCCAGCGGCACCCGCACGTGACGCTTGCCCGGTGAATACTCGCGCAGGTCGGAGAGGACGACGGCCGTGCCGTCGGGCGCGAACACCGCCCACGACCACACCAGTTCGGGCACGTCCACGGTGAACGCCGGTGCGCCATCGGCTGCCGCCAGCGCCACCGTGGGCCAGATCTCGACGCGCACGGCCCTGGCCTCGGGCGTGGGCCGCCGCACGACCACGAGCCGCCCGCCGCTCCGCTCGAACGCCAGCGCCTGCACGTAGGACCCGCCCAGGGCGCGCCGTTCCCCCGTCGGCAGATCGAGCCGGTGCAGCTGGCCCTGCGCGAAGTCGCCGGCGGTGGTCGCCACCACGGCCACGTCACCATCCGGATGCAGCGCGAGCGCCGTCAGGTACCTCTGCGGCAGCGGCCAGCGGGCCAGCTCCCGCAGCCCCGCCAGGTCCCATGCCACCACGTCGCCTTCCTCGCCGACGGTCAGCATGCGGGCGCCGTTCCGGTCGAAGCAGCAGTCCGCCACCTCGCCACCTCGCGCCTCGACCCGCGCCAGCACCGACCAGGCCGGCGCCGGTTCCTGGGCCGGCGACTCGGTGAGCAGCAGGCCCAGGGAGAACGTCAGGAAGCAGGCGCGCATGATCGCGGCCCATGGTAGACCATGGATCGCGTGATCGACGCGTTCCTCAAGGCGCTGGGGCAGCTCTTCGACGGTGCGGTGGTCCGCTACGTCGGCCTGTCCGTGCTGCTGGCCGCCCTCGTCTACGCCCTCTTGTTCACCGGCGTCTGGTTCCTGCTGCACCACACCGCGCTGTTCGAACTGGCCTGGCTGGAGACCATCGTCGATGTGCTGGGCGGCCTGGCGGCGGTGATCCTGGCTCTGCTGCTGTTCCCGGCGGTGTTCGGCGCCGTGCTGAGCCTGTTCCTCGAGGGCGTCGCCCGCGCCGTGGAACGCCGCCACTACCCGGCGCTGCCGAAGGCGCCCGGCGCCCGCTTCTGGGCCGGCCTGTGGAGCGCCGTGCGCCTGTTGGTGGTGATCGTCGTCGTGAACGTACTGCTGCTGCTCCTGCTGCTGGTACCGCCGGTGTATCCGGTGGCGTACTACCTGGCGAATGGCTACCTGCTCGGCCGCGAGTACTTCGAGATGGTGGCGCTGCGGCGATTGGAGCCCCCGGCCATGCGCGCGCTGCGCGCCCGGCGAGGCAGCGGCACGCTGCTGTTCGGGATGGTCTTCGCGTTCCTGCTGACCATCCCGGTGGTGAACCTGGTGGCGCCGGTGCTCGGCACCATGGCCATGGTGCACCTGTTCGAGCGCTGGCGGCGGGCGGCGTGAGGGTCCGGCCTACTCGCCGAGGACCAGCCGCAGCCCGCCGCTCAGGCCTACCCCGAGGGGAGTGCCCGGATCCAGCACCGCTCCCTGTGCGAAGAGCGTGAGCCCGCGGAGTCCCGGTGCCTCGGGCACGAGGAACCGTGCCGTTGCGGTGCCGAACACACTGCTGCTCACCAGCACCGAGGCGAGCGGCGAGTCGATGAGGAGCGTGCAGCCGCCCGGCAGCATCACGCTGCGAGAAGACGCGGCCACGCCGATCAGGCACGGCGCCCCGGGCATCGCGGTCAGCAGATCCAGCAGCACCGGACCGCCGAGCAGCGGTGCATTGCCCTGCAGTTGCGGCACGCGGCCCGCGCTGCCGCACCCCGCACCATGGGTCACCGCGGCCGCGGGCGCGTGCATGCCGCGCAACCATGTGCCCTGATCGCCGACCGTGACCAGCCGCTGGCGCACGGCGTCCCAGGCCATGGCCATGGATCCGGCCGAGGCCGCGGCCGGCACCGATGTCCAGCCGACGCCATCCCATTCCCACGCATCGGGCAGCGCATGGGTACTGATGTGCTTGCCGCCGTAGGACTGGTAGCCGCCCGCCATCACCACGCGCTGCCGTGCACCGTCCCAGGCCATGCCGTGACGGGAGCGGCCGAGCGGCGTCACCGCCGGTCGGCGCTGCAGCCAGTTCACGCCATCCCATTCCCAGGTGTCGTCCCGGTCGACGACGGTGAAGATGCCCGCCTGGTACCGATGGAAGACCCCGCCGAACAGCACAACCCGCTGCCGCACCGGATCCCACGCCATCGCCGCGCCGACCCGCGGCGACGGCGCATTCGCCGGGCCGCGCTGGGTCCATGCGGTGCCATCCCATTCCCAGGTGTCGCCCAGCAGGCCCGTGGCGTCATTGCCGCCGAACAGCACGACCCGCTGACGCAGCGGATCGCTGGCCATCGCCGACCAATGCCGCGCCGACGGCCCACCGGCCCCCTGCGTCCACGCCCGCCCGTCCCAGAGCCAGGTCACGCTCGGACCCATCGCGCCGCCGAACACCACCACCTGGCCGCGCGCGGCGTCGAACGCCATGGCATGCGAGCCGACGGAACCAGGCCCACCGGGCTCCGCTCGGTGATGCCAGGCCAGGCCATCCCATTCCCACAGGCCGCCCGGCCGACCGTACCGATCCAGGCCACCGAACAGGACCGCCCGCCGCCGTGTGTCGTCGAAGACCATCCTGGCGTCCACGCGGCTTCCAGGCTCGCCAACCTCGCTGCGCAGACTCCATCGGACGCCGTCGTGCTCCCACACCGCCAGCGTGTCGTCGCCCGCAATGGTGAGCACGGCGCGCCGCCGCGCCACGTCGTAGACCATCGCCATCGTGCCAGGTGCCGCCGGCCCGCCGCCGGCGGCGAGTTGCGTCCAGGCGCTGCCATTCCAGGTCCAGGTGTCGGCCAACGCTCTGTACTGCGCAACACCGCCGTGCAGCAGCACGTGCCGGCGGAACGGATCGTAGGTCAGCGCCTGACCCAGTCGCGGCCCGGGCGCGATCCCCGTCGCCGGCGACATCCAGGCCACGCCGTCCCATTCCCAGGTGTCGCCCAGCTCCGCCTGGCCGTCGTGGCCGCCGAACAGGACCACCCGGCCACGGGTCGCGTCGTAGGCCATCGCGTGTCGGAACCGCGGCGTCGGGCCCGTGCTGGCACGCTGCTGCCAGGCCCCGCCGTCGAACTCCCACGTCACACCATCGATCTGCGCCTCGCTGCCGCCGAAAAGGACCAGGCGCTGCCGACTGAAGTCGTGCACCATCGCGCGCTGGCGCCGAGCGTCTGGTCCGAGCGTGAACGGCCGCTCCACCCAGACCATCCCGTCCCACTCCCAGGTCGACCGCCCGAAGAGCAGCACGGTGCGGCGACGCACCGCGTCGTAGGTCATGGCCCCGCTCGGCGCCAGCACCGGCGTCGTGACCCGCGGCACCCACTGAGAGCCGTCCCACTCGCGCGTGTCCATGCCGACCGACACCGTCCGCTGCCGGACGAGGTCATAGGCCAGCCCGGAGTCCTGCGTGGGCGTCGGCAGGCGCGGCCGGAACCAGGTCGGACCCTGCGCGGGCAGCCAGGCGAGGCCCACACCCAGCAGCGGCAGGGCCAGACGACAACATGGTGCAACGGCAGACCAGACCTGCATGGGCGTTCTCCTCGCTCGGGTCGGTCGCGATCCTACCGCAACGCCCAGCTGGCCGCCCCGCCCGCCTACTCCAGTTCCAGCAGCAGCGCGCCGCCGGCCACCGCCTCGCCCTGCTTGCAGTGCACCTTCAACACCTTGCCGGGGGCCTCGGCCTGCAGCGGGTTCTGCATCTTCATCGCCTCCAGCACCACCAGCGTCTGCCCCTCCTCTACCACGTCGCCCTCGGCGACCTTCACCGCCGCCACCACGCCGGGCATCGACGCCCGCAGTTCGCGCCGGCCGCCCTGCTTCTGGCCCGCCACCGCGTGCGCCGCCCGTTCGCGCTCGTCCTCCACCTGCACGACGAAGCGCTCGCCGAGCATCTGCACGGTGACCTTGTCCCTGTCGATGTCGGCCAGCACGTCGTAGCTCAGCCCATCCACCAGCAGCGAGAACGCCGCGCCGTCGCCCACCAGCGACAGGTCGACGCGACGCTCGAAGCCCTCGCCGACCGCGAACAGCTCGCCGCCGCGACGCACGAACGAGATCGCCCGTTCCTGGCCGCCCACCGTGGTGAAGTACCTCATCGCGCGATCCTCCCGAGCCGCTCGTTGCGCCCGACCATGCCCCAGCGCGGGGTCACCTGGGTGCCGCCGTTGCCGTGCGCCGCCGCCACAGCCGCGCCGGCCCGCTCGGCGCCGAGGAAGCGCGCCGCCGCCGCCGCCAGCGCCGCCAGTTCGAGCCGTTCCGGCGGCGGCCCCTTGCGGATCCGTTCCAGGATGCCGGTGTCGTAGTCGCCCTGCACGAACTCGTCGGCCTGCAGCGCCCGCAGCGCCACCGGCAGCGAGGTCGACACGCCGATGATGCGCAGCTCACGCAGCGCGCGCCGGCAGCGGGCGATCGCCTGGGCGCGGTCCTGGCCCCACACCACCAGCTTGGCCAGCATGCTGTCGTAGAACGGGGTGACCTCGAGGCCGCGGAACAGGGCCGAGTCCATCCGCACGCCCGGGCCGCCGGGCAGGCTGATGCGGGCGATGCGCCCCAGCGACGGGAAGAAGGTGTCCGGATCCTCGGCGTTGACGCGCACCTCGATGGAATGGCCGCGCGGCTCGGGCACCGGCGCCAGCTTCTCGCCCATGCCCACCCGGATCTGCTCCTTCACCAGATCGACCCCGAACCGCATCTCGGTGACCGGGTGCTCGACCTGCAGCCGCGTGTTCATCTCCAGGAAGTAGAAGCGGCCCTCGGAGTAGAGGAACTCGACGGTGCCGGCGCCGACGTAGTCGACCGCCCTGGCCAGCCGGCAGGCCGCCTCGCCCATCTGCGCCCGCAGTTCGGGCGTCAGCGCGGCGCAGGGCGACTCCTCCACCAGCTTCTGGTGCCGGCGCTGCACCGAGCACT